>JAURKO010000033.1 GCA_030831705.1 Daejeonella sp.
GTCCCGATGAAAAACAGCTCCGGGTAAAATAAACCTTGCCGAAGGAGGTTCTGGCCTTTGCCAGAATGACAATGCATTTCCCTCTGGTTGGTTTTTCCCCGACCATTTGATAGATGGTTCTTGGTACGGTGACAACACCGACCAAAGGGGAAATAAAGTACAATTTCTTGCCGGAAATACTCCGTAGGAAAGGGCTAATCTAAGCTATGAAACACAGGTATTGGTTTCAAAAATCAAATAATACAAACCTGTAATATTAAGTGAAAAAAGGCCTCCATTTGGTAAGAATGTATCTGATCAAACCAATTCCTTTGATAAATTTGTTTAGTTTAAGTTCCATTGTATTTTTAACGGACGATTTATGATGATTACCGAAGTAATATCCTGGGCAGGTTTGGTTTTTATATTTCTTAACACGGTAGGAATTTATTTCTTGTATAGATTCCTTAAGAAGCGATTGACTGATATGTTTTCAGTTTGGCTTTTCAGTATCTGTTTAAGTCTTGGAATAAATTTTTATTAACGCTTTTTGGCTTAATTCTGTTTCGTAATTAATAATTTCACAAAATATTTACATCCTCACATGTACAGAAACTTAAAGCACCTTGTTTTTTTTATCTTTCTGATTAGTCCGCTAATCAGTTTTGCCCAAACTCAGAGTTCATATATAGGCGCTTTAGATCAACCTAATGATTGGGTTGAAACTGTTTTTAAAAAATTAAATAAGCGTGAGCGAATTGCCCAACTCTTTATGGTTAGGGCTCATACGGATAAAGGAAAGGCCTTTGAAGATTCAATTGCTAGGTTGATTCGAAAGGAGCGTATCGGCGGACTCGTATTTTTCCAGGGAGGACCGGCCAGGCAGGCGGCATTAACTAACCGTTATCAGGCAGCTTCAAAAGTGCCCTTATTGATTTCCATGGATGCCGAGTGGGGTTTGGGAATGAGACTAGACAGTACTATTTCTTATCCTTACCAGCTAACTCTTGGAGCAATCCAGGACAATAAATTAATCTATGAGATGGGCAAGCAGGTGGCTATGGATTTTAAACGTATTGGTATGCAGGTGAACTTCGCCCCAGTTGCTGATATCAATAATAATCCGAAGAATCCGGTCATTGGAATCCGTTCATTCGGTGATAATAAATTCAATGTTGCGGCAAAAGTCACTTCCTATATGAAGGGGCTTCAGGATCATAATATTATGGTTAGTGTCAAACATTTTCCTGGGCATGGCGATACAGATGTTGATTCACATTATGACCTTCCAAAATTACCCTTTACCCGTGAGCGCTTAGATTCTTTAGAGTTATATCCTTTCAGAGAATTAATCAAAGAAGGGGCTTCCGGGATTATGGTTGCTCATATGAGTATCCCGGTACTTGATAATACCCCCAATTTACCTTCAACACTTTCTAAGCCCATTGTTACCGGACTTTTGAAGGAGGATCTTGGGTTTAAGGGAATTATTTTCTCGGATGCTATGGAAATGAAAGGTGTGGCAAAGTTTTTTCCGGAAGGTGAAAGCGACGTACTGGGGCTTATTGCGGGACTTGATGTTATTGAACTGTCCGGTAATTCCAAAAGAGCAGTAAAATTGGTGCGTCAGGCAATCAGATCCAAAAAATTAAACTGGGAAGGTATCAATGCTAGTGTTAGAAAGGTGCTATTGGCAAAATATTGGTCAGGCTTATCGAATAAGAAGTTTGTAAATACTGAAAACATTATTTCCGAACTTAACCGTCTTGAAGCCAGGCAGCTAAATCAGCAACTTGCGGATGCCGCAGTAACAATATTAAACGGTGATGAACAAATCAGAAATTTGGATTTCAGTAAGAAAACTGCCCTGGTATGTATAGGAACACCCGGCTTGACTACTTTTCAGAACATCATGAAACCCTTATTGCCAAATTCCTTAATCTTTTTATTACCCAAAGATGCTTCAGAAAGCGATGTCAATAATGTTAGGGCAGAATTGAAAGCTTATGACCAGATCATTGTGAGTATTCATGATATAAGAAAACGTCCTGGTGCGGTCCTTGATTATAATGCTGGTCTAAAAACGCTAATAGCTGATATTGCAGGGATGAACAGTATGTTTACCCTCTTTGCTAATCCTTATGCCATTACGGGCCTTCCGGGTATTGAAAAGGCAAAAACCTTAATCGTAAATTATCAGAATTCAGAAGAAGCACAAAAGGCAAGTGCTAAATTGATAAGCGGTCAGCTCAAAGCAAGCGGAAAATTGCCGGTTGCTGTAAGTCCGGGGTTTAAAAATGGTGCTGGAATCACTCAGAAATAGTCTAAATCATTTTTTTACTAAATTATTTTTAGTTCGATATAAAATTATGCTGGGTTCAATTAGGATTGAAGATTTCTCCTGATTTAGAAATCAGAGTTTGTTTCCCTTCAGTCGCTCTTTCCTGTTTTCTGCCCTGGTTTTATACAGCAGATTTATCGCGAATCATCAAATTCTGTAGTGCAAAAAATTATTAAATATCCGGGTTTATTTCAAATGGCAAATGTTGCTTTTGTCTGACTGTCCGTCCCGATGAAAAACAGCTTTGGGTAAAATAAACCTTGCCGGAGGAGGTATCTTCCGGCTATTCGCAATTTGGCTTAGAACGCGATTTCTTGCCGGAAATACTCCGGAGGAAAGGACTGAACTGAGCTATAATACACAGGTAATGCTTTCCAAAATCAAATTATTTGACTTCAAAGCCTTATTTGGCTGATTGCAAACCTATATTTTACCCTTCCTTATAACGATCTCAGGTTAAAATTGCCTATTTAAACTATTAATGCCGGTATATTTTGCCGACTTTTTTTATTCCTTCTATCTATGGTATTGAAATACCTGATTGAGGAATAATTTCAATATTTTTATGATTCCATGAATCAAAATCCAGTTTTCAATAAATTTCAAATGAGTTACAGAGATGTCTAGGGAAAAACCCCTCAAATTAGTTCGTGCTTCTGCAGGCTCAGGTAAAACTTTTGCCCTTACAGCGCATTATCTTGTTTTACTATTTAGCGGGAAAGGCAAATACCGCGAAATTTTGGCAGTTACTTTTACCAATAAGGCAACAGCTGAAATGAAGGAGCGTATTCTTGGATCTCTTGAAGAACTTGCACGCTTTGGGTTTGAAAAATCAAAGTTCCGAACTATCCTTAAGGAAAATTACCCTGACCTTACTGATCAGGAGGTCAAGGATAGAGCTTCTGAAATATATGCAGGTATTTTACATGATTACAGCCGATTTTCAATCAGTACCATTGATGGTTTTGTACAGCAATTGATTAGAAGTTTTGCGTTTGAGCTAAATATCGATAGTGGTTATAAGCTGGAAATGAATCAGGAAAAAGTAAAGGAGGAGCTTGTGGTGGCATTAAATCTGCAACTAGAAAAAGATCCTGAACTACTTGAATGGGTGACCGGTCTTGCCATTGATCGTATTAATGATGGACATGATTGGGATTATAATCGTGCTTTAAAAGAGCTTGCTAAAGAAATATTTAAGGAACGTTACTTTCCCTTTCAGGAGGCTATGCAGGCCATGGGGACCGATCAGACTAAGGAATTCAATGCATTGCGCAATCAGATTAAAAAGGGTGTCAAAACTTTTAATGATGAGATTATTGAATTGGCTGGAAAGCTTGAAAAACTTTTCGAAGCTTCAGAAATCGATTCAAAAGATCTATGCAATAAGTCAAACAATCCACTTTTAAGATTGGATAAGATTATTCAGGGAGATTTAACGAAGGTTGAGTCTCTTAGAAAATTACTTAATAATTTTGATCAGTGGCCAAATAGTGCCTTGAAAGATACAAGCCAGGTAGAGCGCTTATATGATGAAATAAATCCTCTTTTGGCTCAGTTAATAGGCTATTACGATAAAGGTATTGAGATCTATAATACCTATCTGGCCATTAACAATAATAGCTCATACCTTCGTTTGATGCAAAGAATGGCTGATCTGTTAAAAGATTATCGTTCAGAAAAGCGGGCTTTACTTATCTCTGATGCACAGCAGCTTTTAAAGGGCATAACAGGTTCTGATGCAGATAATCCCTCATTTATCTGGGAAAAAACCGGAAACAAATTCAAACATTTTCTATTCGATGAGTTTCAGGATACCAGTACTTTTCAATGGATGAATTTTTTGCCCCTTCTAAAAAATGCGATTGCAGATGGTTCTCATGAGGCACATTCAGCTCATCTGGTTGTTGGAGATGTTAAACAATCGATTTATCGCTGGAGAAACGGCGACTGGCGAATTTTACATAGTTATTTGAAGCGGGATTTGCTTGAGGGTAATGTAATTGAGGAGAATCTGGTGTATAATCGAAGAAGTGCAGAAAATATTATTCGCTTTAATAATTATCTCTACAACAGATTGCCGTCAATTTTACAGCAAAACCTGAATGAGCTCTTTTATGAATCAGCGCCAGGCTATCTCCATGATTCATGGGAATCAGAAAACAGCAGTATGCTTGTTAAGGCTTATGAGGGAAGTCATCAGGAAGTAACCGATAAAACTTTAACAGGTGGAAAGATTGAAGTAAAATTCTTTCCAAAGAAACCAAAATCGCCATTGGCCGATGATCAGGAAGAAGATGAAGACGAGAAGCAGTCTGACGCGGCACAATATACCGTTGAGAAGCTAATTGAGCTTTTAGAGCAAGGTGTATCCATGCGGGATATTGGCATTTTGGTGGGGAAAAATAATGAAGCAGTACAAATTCTGGATTGTATTTTTCTGAATGAGAATCAGAAACGACTGACCAAAGCGGCAGGAAAAACCTTTCAGGTAATATCCGGTGAGGCTTTGATGATTGTAAATAACCCGGCAATTGCTTTGTTAATTTCAACCTTTCGATTACTTACTGTCAGGGAATCGGAAAGTGGAATTTTTAAGGCGGAGTGTGCAAGGCTCTGGACTCAGATTCAAAATCCTGATAAGACGTTGGTTGGATTAGAGAATAAATATTGGATGAATATGGCTTCCGGCTCATTATCTACAATGGAAGAAGTTTTGCCTCCGGAATTGTGTTCGGATTTTAATTCATTTAAGCATTTTCCAATCACTGAATTGACAGAGAAACTGATTGATATTTATCATCTTGGAAATGCAGATACCGAAGATCTTGTTCCTTTTCTTCTCGCTTTCCGGGATCAGGTGGCTTTGTTTGCTGCTTTGGGTGATCAGGGAATTGGCGCATTTTTGGAATGGTGGGATAAGGAAGGATCTAGCAAGGCTTTACCTTCATCAGAAAGTCAGGATGCGGTTCAGGTAATGACTATCCATAAATCAAAGGGTCTTGAATTCAAAGCGGTGATTGTACCTTTCCTGAGCTGGGGATTTACTAAATTTTCAAAGGGACTACAAAGAAATATTTTATGGGCTGATGCTAAATCTGCTGGTTTCGAGCAGTTTAAAACCTTGCCTGTAGATCTGAGTAAAGGATTGGCATCAACTGTTTTTGCCAGCGATTACTTTGATGAAGTCATGCTCGGTTACATGGACGTGATTAACACTATGTATGTAGCAACAACGAGGGCTAAAAATTATCTCTGTCTGATCTGTCCAAATGTTCCTGCTAAGAAGAAGGATGGCAAAGAAGGTTCAATGAAGAATATTCAATCGGTTCTTTCAAGTTTATTCGATAATGGAGATACCGGCGATCTGCAATTTGAGTCAAATGATACCCATTATTGTATGGGCGAACTTCCGGACCTGATTATGGATTCTGAACCGGTTTCAGAACATCAATCCTTGAAGATTCATACATATCATGTGAATCAGCAGCTAAGTAAACGATTCAAACGAAACAGTATGGCTGAGGATTCATGGTTTAATGCAAAGCAGCGTAAAGGAATTGTAATGCATAAAATACTGGAAACTTTAAGCGGTACGGTAGATTTGGATAAACTTATTTCTGAAAAGGTTCAGGAGGGGTTAATTAGGGAATCAGAAAGGGAAGAAATTAGACAAGCTATTGGGGATGTTCTCGTTCAGGAAGAAATACAGCAATGGTTCAGAACTGCAAAATCGGTTATCAGTGAAAAGGATATGATTATTGATTCGGGAACAGTTAAAAGGCCGGATAAGCTATTTGTATTTGAGAAGAATGCAGTTCTTTTAGATTTTAAATTTGGGGCGCAAAACAATAAATATATTGCAGATATCAGTCTTTATCGTGACAATTTGATGAAAATGGGTGAATTTGAGCAGGTCGATGCCTATTTATGGTATGCCCAGGATCGTAAATTACAGAAGGTTTGACCATGGAAAATCAATCATCAGATAAATTTTTGTATCGTGTTGCTGAAGATCTTTTGAACCGATTTGGAAAAGATCTTCAGGATGTTGCAATCGTATTCAATAATAAACGACCTCAATTATTTCTGAGGAAGTACCTGGCCGAGATTAGTGGAAAACCCATCTGGAGTCCGCGCTTTTATACCATTCAGCAATTTTTCTCTGAGTCAAGCAAACTGGTTTGTGCGTCACAGTTAAAGCAGTTTTTTATCCTCTTTACAGAGTATAATCTCCTCTTGCAAAAGGAAGGTAAAGAACCAGTTAGCGCTGATGTTTTTTATCCCTTGGCCGAAATTATTGTATCTGATTTTTCTCAGATCGATTATTATCTGGCCAATCCTGAGAAGGTCTTTAATCTGATTGGAAGTATTGCCGAGCTGGAACAACAGTTTCCAAATTTCGAAGTGGAACAGCTTGCCTTTATGGAGAGTTTTTGGTCTTCTTTTTCCCAGGAAAAGCAAAACAAAATCCAGGAGAAGTTTATCGAGATGTGGCATCGAATGCCAAATCTCTATCAGAATTTTCATTCAAGGCTTTCGGAGCAAGGACTTGTAAGTAGTGCTAAAATGTACCGAAATCTTGCTGAGGGAAAGGATTCTGATCAGAAATTTTTAGATGAATTCAGTCACATTGTCTTTGTAGGCTTTAATGCATTATCCAAAGCAGAGGAAATTCTGTTTAAATCATGGCAGGATGAAGGTCGTTGTTCCTTTTATTTTGATACTGATGAGCATTATTTTTCAGATAATATTCAGGAAGCCGGACATTTTATCAGAAGGAACATCAATATTGTAGGACTGGAAAACCAATTTGCAATCACAGAAAACCGAATTGATAATCCCCAAAAGCAATTTAAAATTATTCAGGCTTTGGGTAAAACAGCCCAGGGTAAATTACTCACTGAATTACTCCCGGGAGTTCCGGATCAGGATAATCCTGCTTCAAAAGCTATCATTCTGGCTGATGAAAGCCTTTTACTTCCGGTTCTTCAAACGATAAACGATGAAAATCTGAATATTACTATGGGCTATCCTTTTGAACAATCAGCAGTATTCGGATTATGCGATCTGTGGCTTGATGTTCAGGATGAAATAGCCTCGGGTGATAAAATTTCAATTGCTTATCCCAAAGTTCTGACTTATATTTTCAATCCTCTGCTTGCTGTAGATATAGAACAGCGGAATTTGATCCATAAGGAGATTATTGAAGGGAAGAAGGCGAGATTTAAACTTCAGGAACTTAGCGGGAGCAGTAAAATTGCCAGACTTATTTTCAGTCCGTTTGAAAGCCCTGCAAATTCAATCAGGAATTTGGGCAGTTTACTTTTGCTTGTATCAGAACAGCTTGCTGATCTTCGTAAACTTGAAAGTTTGATTATAAGTGAGGCGGTCAAAACTTTGAATGTACTCTCAGATAGTTTTGAAGAACTTGTGAATGCCGGGGCAATGCCTGAGATAAGTGCCGGATTTGTTTTTCGCACAATAAGGAGGTCTTTGTCAGGGCTTACAGTGCCTTTTGATGGAGAACCTTTATCCGGATTGCAGGTAATGGGCCTTCTAGAGAGTCGTTGTCTTGATTTTGATGAGCTCATAGTTCTTGGGATGAATGAAGGTGTACTTCCAAAGGTTAGTATTACCCCATCTTTTATTCCGGATAATGTCAGAAGAGCCTTTGCATTGCCGGTTCTTGAAAACCAAAATTCCATTTTTGCGTATTTCTTTTACAGATTACTGCATTGTGCAAAGAAAGTTACCCTGATTTATGTTGGAATCACAGATGACAAGTCAGGAAACGGCGGAGAGGCTAGCAGATTTATAAAACAGCTGGAATTTGAAACATCCTGCAAGTTTACCCATATTCTGCAACAAAATCAGTCTATTGAAACCCCTGCAACACAAGGTATAGAAGTTATCAAGGATGGTCCGGTGCTTGATAAACTCAAATCCTATTTGAAGAGAAATCCGGAAAGCAAATATGATAAAAAGATCTCAGCCTCTGCATTTACAGATTACATAGCTTGTCCGCTGAAATTTTTCTTTGGCAAAATAGCAGGTCTGGCGGAGCCAAAAGATATGCCGGATGAGATTGGTCCGCATACTGTGGGTACCATGCTTCATTCTGTGATGGAAAGTTTTTACCATGATTCACTTGGAAAGGAAGTAACGGCCGAATACATCAGGCAGCGTGAAAAATTACTTCCGGCCATGTCTAAGGCCGCAATGATCAAGGAGCTGAAACTTAATCCTGATTATGAACTTCAACAAAGTGCCTTACAGCAAATTGTGATTAGGGTGATTGAGCAATATGCCTTGAAAGTTTTGAGGCATGATGAGCAAATTGCACCTTTTGTGATTAAGGAACTTGAAGATCGGGATGCCTACACACCTTTGTTTTCTATCGAGGTAGAGGGAAGGGAAGAGCAGGTCAGGTTAATGGGAATCATCGATAGGGTAGACATTCATCAAGGTAAAACCCGAATTGTTGATTATAAAACTGGCAAAGATCAATTAAAGTATGGAGATTTTGAAGGCTTGTTCAATGACGAAGGTAAAGGACAGAATAAGGCCCTGTTGCAAACACTATTTTACACCATTGTTTATGAGAAGACCAGAAATCTTACAAAGGTTGAGCCCCACCTTTATACCGTAAAGGATTTTAAAGAGGGCACTTTATTCACTGAGAAAGGAAAAGGTGGTTTAGTTTTAACAGATGAGAATTTGGCTAGTATGAAAGATCAGTTCACTTTGAAGTTAAAAGAAAAGCTCAATGAGTTATTCGATAGTGCGGTCCCATTCAGGCAAACTGATAATATTGATAATTGCAAATACTGCTCATTTAATGGAATTTGTCAGAGGTAGGGGATTTGAATTACGAATTACGAATTATCAATTACGAATTACGAATTACGAATTATCAATTACGAATTGGGGTGGTGCGGGTATCATTTTGCTTTAGAGCTTACCTGAATTTTTCCGATTATACGACATATTTTTTCTGCATCATAAATTAGACTATCGCTCATTTCTTTTGATAAATAATTGGTAGCATGTAGTAAACGCAACCAGTAAGATGTTTCTCTTGCTTCCTTATATGCTATAGATAACTTTGAAATGAAATCCGCTTTCGATTGGGCACCTATTCCTTCCTCAATATTTGCACCAATGGAGGTTCCGCTTCTGAGCATTTGTTTTGAAAGAATAAATTCATTTTGCTCATGTTTCAAATATTTATTTGTATTCACAATTCGAATTGCAAATGCAAAAGTTTTTGTTTGTATTATGTTTTCTGTTTTCATTCAAAAGTTCATTCATTACCGAAATCTCGTGATTCATATTTAAAAATCACTTTTCATCTATTTTACGGTATCTGTAATTCGTAATTCGTAATTATTAATTCGTAATTAATAATCGATAGCCTTATATTTGCATCCAAATTTGATTTTACACATGAGAGAAATACAATTCAGAGAGGCACTTCGTGAAGCATTAAATGAAGAAATGCGTAAGAACGATAAGATCTTTTTAATGGGAGAAGAAGTTGCTGAATATAATGGAGCATATAAAGTTAGTCAGGGAATGCTCGATGAGTTTGGTGCCAAAAGGATTATTGATACTCCGATTGCTGAATTAGGTTTTGCCGGAATAAGTATTGGTGCTGCAATGAACGGATTGAGTCCGATAGTTGAGTTCATGACCTTTAATTTCTCTCTTGTTGCTATAGATCAGGTGATTAACGCTGCAGCAAAGGTATTAAGTATGAGTGGTGGACAGTTTTCATGTCCGATAGTTTTTCGTGGTCCAACGGGAAATGCAGGTCAGCTGGGTGCTCAGCACTCTCAAAACTTTGACAATTGGTATGCGAATTGCCCGGGATTAAAAGTTGTTGTTCCATCTACACCATATGATGCAAAAGGACTATTGAAACAATCTATTCTTGATCCGGATCCGGTAATTTTCATGGAATCAGAAGTGATGTATGGAGATAAAGGAGAAGTTCCGGAAGAAGAATATTATCTGCCGATCGGAAAAGCTAATATTGTTAAAGAAGGAACTGATGTAACTATCGTAACCTTTGGAAAGATGCTTTCGAGAGTGGTTATGCCTGCTATTGAAGATTTAAACAAGGAGGGGATTAATGCTGAAGTGATTGACTTACGTACTATTCGTCCGATTGATTACGAAACTGTGATTAATTCGGTTAAGAAAACCAATCGTATGGTTTTTGTTGAAGAGGCATGGCCATTAGGCTCTATCGCTACTGAAGTTACTTTCAAAGTTCAGAAAGATGCATTTGATTATTTGGATGCTCCGGTGCTAAGAGTTACATGTGCCGATGTTCCGCTTCCATATGCGCCAACATTGATTAAAGAAGCACTTCCAAATCCAGAACGGGTAGTTGCTGCCGTTAAAAGTGTTCTTTACAAAGAAGCATAATAGATACAAAATAAGCAAAAGAGCCCTTCCAGCAATGATTCTGGAAGGGCTCTTTTGCTTGTAAGGATGGTTAAAGTGTAATTTGGCGCTTAATACTTTCTTCGAGTGAAATGAGGGTTTCGGTTCTTTGAATCCCTTTTACACCTTGTATGTCTTCATTTAATACCTGTCTTAAATGATTGGTATCTCTGCAAATTATTTTTGCAAACATGCTATATGAACCTGTTGTGTAATGAAGCTCTACCACTTCTTTAATTTTTTTGAGATTCTCAACTGCATCCTTATACTGTGATCCCTTTTCGAGGTAAATTCCTAAAAATGCGCATATATCATAGCCAATTTTTTGTGGATCAATAATAAGATGAGAACCTTTTATGACACCCATATCATGCATTTTTTTCATCCTGACGTGAATAGTTCCTCCCGAAACAATTAGTTTCTTTGCAATTTCAGTGTAAGGAATTGTCGCATCGTCCATTAAGATACTGAGTATCTGAGTGTCCAGATTATCAAGTTCGAAATTTTGGGTTCTATTATCCATTTTTAATTATTGAATTATTAATAATTTCGCAATATAATTATACTTTATGTAATAAATAAAATAGATTATTAAAACATTTGTAAATAGGAACAGACTCTAGCTGTATAATCGGATCAAGCAATCTGAAAAGATAAGTTACAAAATGTAAGGTGGTGAAATTTGGTAGACACAGCTCCTCGTCTTGTTGGCTAAGATCTGGAAAGTATTTTAACTGGGATTTAACTAATCTTGAAGGTTCGACTCCTTCCCTTACAGCAAACCTTATACAATAGGTTTATAATTTAGTTTAAAAATGATCCTGTTCATCAGGAGTTTCATTAATTTACTAAATACTGATTAGAGTAGATGCAGGTAATTTTAATTGGGTTTGAAATCCAGTTTAGTTAGTAGTTTCATCGAATCAATTTAAAAGCTATTCGAAAGAAGAACAGTTAGTTTTAGGTCTCTTAGTGTCTGCTTTCAAGATGATTACGCTTCTGATGATTTAAGAATAAGTATTTTTAACTATTGCCAATCAACAGACCAAAAAATGAGCTGACCTAACCTTGATTCCCTTTATCAATATTGAAATTTTGACCTCTTATTTTTCTAATTAATTATTATTGTGGCATTAATATTTTATTATTGTTGCTAATAATATAAAAATTAAATCAAATTATTAAAATATTTGCAAGAAACGAGAAGTTTGCTTACGTTTGTATCAAGCAATCGGAAATAAGTTGCTTATACACTGTAGGGTGGTGAAATTTGGCAGACACACCTCCTCGTCTCGGTGGCGAAGATTTGGGAAATACCTTAACCGGGAAATAACTGCTTCGTGGAGGTTCGAATCCTTCCCCTACAGCAAACCTTATTCAACAGGTTTATAATTGGTTAGTTTAAATAAGCTCCTGCCCATCAGGAGCTTATTTATTTAATGACAGTTTTATGAGCTGTTCGATTTGTTGAAACTCCGGCCATATGTTAAGAGATTTTAAATTTTAAGTTCAGATGTTATCTTTAAATTATCAAATCGTTAAATTAATTGCCAAAATATTAATATTAAAATAAAAATTAAAATATTTACTTAAAATATTTGCAAAGAATACGACTTATATTTACATTTGTTTCAAGCAATCAAAAAGAGATTGTTTATACACTGTAAGGTGGTGAAATTTGGCAGACACACCTCCTCGTCTCGGTGGCGAAGATCTGGGAAATACCTTAACCGGGAAATAACTGCTTCGTGAAGGTTCGACTCCTTCCCTTACAGCAAACCTTATTCAACAGGTTTATAATTGGTTAGTTTAAATAGGCTCCTGCCCATCAGGAGCTTATTTATTTTTAAAGCTTTTCGCTTCTTTGACTACATTTATTTTATCCTAAAATAGCTTGAGTATATATTCATTTCAACTCTTAACTTTGAAGCATTATATGAAATCAAGAAAACTTTTTTGTTTAATATTCTACCTGTTGCCTTTATTCCTCTTTACTGCGTGTATAAAAGATGATAATGAGGCAATGCCCAAAAGTACGGTTTCAAGATTGTACGTCTCAAATGCAGATATTGATGCTTCGGTAAACAATACTTTGATATTTGATCCAGCTGATCAGACTAAATTCCCTGAGCCTTATAAGTTCAATTCTCAATTACCTGATGGAAACGGTATTCAGTTTGATCCTTACTCAGGAGTTGTCTTTCAAGTTAGCAGAGTCAATAAAAATATCAAAACCTTCAAGGTAAATACTGATGGAAGTCTAGTTTTGAAGAGTTCCTTTATTCATGAAGGTTTATTAAGTGCCCGTGAATTAGCTTTTGACCGATCTAGGGATGTGTTGTATGTAGCAAGTAATATTGATAGCGCAATTTATGTATACCAAAATGCGAGTACACTTAAGGATAATGTTTTAGCTGATAAGAAGTTAAAGCTTAACGGTCAGCCCTGGGGTATTCATCTCGATAATGACCGTCTTTTTGTAGTTATAGATCAAAACAGAGTCGAAGTTCAGCTATTTGAAGCTGCTTCTGCATTGGCTGTGGGGCCAATAGTTCCAACAAAGAAAATTACTGTTAGTGGTGCTAAAAGGTTACGAGGCATTACTTATTCATCATCCAGAGATATTCTGATTCTGACAGATATTGCTGAAGCTACATTAACCGGATTTGATTCTGATGGTTCAGTTCATATCATTACGGATGCATCCTCTAAATTTACTGCTTCTGGGGCCGCAATTTCTCCTTCAAAAACTATAAAGGGAGCTCTGACCGGACTTGGAAACCCGGTTGACGTAGCCTGGGATGATCGGGAAGGTAAGGACTTGATTTATATTGCTGAAAAGGCAAGGCGTAAAATTCTTGTATTTAAATATACAGCTACGGGTAATATTGCACCCTCGTATATCGCTGATTTAACTAGTAGCCCCGAAGCTATCTACCTTGATGCCCGTTGATCGTTATTTGGATTATAATAAATACAGGTTTTTTCTTTACTTTGAATAAAATTATAATAATATGTACTCAACTCTTCTAGGCTTACACTCCGGACTTCGCTATTTAGTTCTTTTGTTATTGGCTATTTCTTTATTATTAGCCATAGTTGGCTTATTTGGCAAAAAGCCTTATACCCAAACCAACCGAAAATTGAATTTATTCGCAATGATCTCTACTCATACTCAGTTTCTTGTTGGTCTGATCCTTTATTTTTTCAGTCCGCTCGTAAATTACTCCAACATGGGTCAGGCAATGAAAGAAACAATGACCCGATACTGGACTGTGGAGCATACTGTCATGATGCTTTTTGCAATAGTTCTGATTACCTTGGGTCATTCACGCTCCAAAAAAGCAGCAGATGACTTGAACAAACACA
>JAURKO010000034.1 GCA_030831705.1 Daejeonella sp.
AAAGATCAGAATAACTAGTTATCTGTTGTCAGTTGTCTGTGATCTGGGATTAATCCTGACTGACTGTCTAATGAGTTGTATTTGTCTTGATTCTTGGATCCTGGCTCTTGGTTCTTGATTCTTGGTTCTTAATTCTTGGCTCTTGGTTCTCAATACTCAATACTAAATACTCAATACTACTATCACGCAAACTCAGTCGAGGTTCTGTTCGAAACTACCATCCACCTGCCTGTACCTCCTACCTGTGGGACATTGACGTTTGAAGTCTTACGATATTCACTTGGTGTCATGTTCTTGATCTTTCTGAATTGCCTGTTGAAATTAGCCAGGTTATTAAAACCGCATTTATAGGCAATTTCAACTACATTCTCATCAAGCTCTCCCAATAATTTACAGGCATGACCAACTCTTACTTTATTAAGATATTCAACAAATGTGATCCTATAATGTTCTTTGAAATAGTTGCAAAAAGTACTAACTGCCATATTCGCAACAGACGCTACCTCATTCAAAGTGATATCATGATCAAAGTTTCTGAGTATGTAGGCATTAACTTTACTGAACTTATCAGAGCAATCTAATAAACCATGCTTTAGATAGCCAGGGCTTGCCAGTAGTTCATATTCATTACTAGAACACAAAATGTCAAAGATTGACAATAATGACGCAAGGCGCTGGATTCCACTCATTGTCTGCATTTCCTGCATTAAATTGGCAATTTTATTCCTTGTATTTCCTCTTATTACCATCCCATGTTTTGACAACTTTAAAAGGTTATTAACAGGCTCAATCTCAGGAAGATTATAAAATTCCTTTCCCAAAAAGTTTTCAACGAAATGAATAACAGTTGCCTCGGCAGTTAAATCAGTTTTCCCCTTAAAATATTGTGGATCATTAGTCCAGAGGTGTGGAAGTGACGGCCCCATTAAAACCAAATCACCTTCCGTAAAATATCCAATATGGTCTCCTACCTGGCGAACGCCGGTACTCTTGTTAACTAAGACCAATTCATATTCTGAGTGATAATGCCATGGACAAGGAAAAAACGGCCCTTCTTCCTTAAAAATAATGAACGATTTATCTAATTCTAGCGGGATGTGATATTGTAAAGCTTTCATTATAAAATCAGATTAATGACCTAAACTAATTTAAACTATAAATTTAAAAGAAATTGAATATATATAAAATAGTACCATAATTGTAAATAAAAGTAGCATAAAAATGCCTTTACGTAAGATAATTTTGATTGATAGTCGAGCCTGTAATACTTTATTATAGAAAACTTATGCTCACAAAATAAATATTGATAAAAATTAAGTAGCAATTTAACATGTTAAAATGCAATATGTCTCATAGTTAAATGATAAATGTTATTTTAGTTTATTGAATAAATAATCAAATTAAAATCTTCAAAAGGAAAGTCACATAAAAAAAAAACGCCATGCAAGCACAACTAAAAACCAAACTAGCAGTATTTATGTTTCTCCAATATTTTATCTGGGGCTCCTGGTATGTAAGTATGGGGACATACTTGAGCAATACTCTTAAATTTGAGGGAGCACAGATCGGACTTGCATATGGCGCTTTTGCCATAGGAGCTATGATTGCCCCATTTCTAGTTGGTTTACTTGCCGACAGGTATTTTGCATCTGAGAAGCTTCTTGCATTTCTTGGAATTACAGGTGGATTGATGCTTTTTGCTCTTCCAATGATGACAACATTCAGCTCATTTTACCCTATGCTGATTATTTATTGCTGTACTTTCGTTCCAACACTTGCGCTGGGAAATTCTCTTTCTCTGCGTCATCTGGATAACCAAAAACGCGATTTCCCTTTGGTAAAAACCCTTTCATCCATCGGCTGGATTGCTGCAGGAATAACGCTTAGTGTGGTTTTTAAAGGAGAACAATCAGCTGTTCAATTTTACGTTGCAGGAACAACGTCAATAATATTCGGACTATTTTCTCTCACTTTACCTCATACTCCTCCTATGAAAACCGGCAAGGATGTAAGTATGAGCGAAATTTTAGGGCTTGATGCATTGGCTCTTCTCAAAAAGCCATCATTCGCGATATTCATTTTATGTATGTTCCTGATCTGTATTCCACTCTATTTTTATTTTGTAAACATGAACCAGTATGTAACTGAACTAGGTTGGGAATTTAGCGCCGCTAAAATGTCATTAGCTCAGGTTTCTGATGTTGTTTTCCTGGTTCTGTTACCGATAATGTTGAGCAGACTGGGCTACAAAAAAACCATCTTCATTGGTATTCTGGCATGGGCAGCTCGGTATTTTTTATTAGCTGGAAGTGTAGACTCCGTTTCGATGCAAACCATGATGATCTTTAGTGCAATTTTACTTCATGGAGTTTGTTATGACTTTTTGTTCATTGCCGGACAACTTTATGTCGATGAAGAAGCCAATGAAAGGATGCGTGGTGCCGCTCAGGGATTGATTGCATTTATTCTTTGGGGAGTAGGAGCTTTTGTTGGGACGAACCTGGCAGGTATTTCCCAGCAAGCCAATACACTTGCTGAGCCTATCGGACTTATCGCTCACGACTGGAACAGTATATGGATCTACCCTGCCTGGGGGTCAGTAGCGGTATTGATAGTATTTATGATTTTCTTCCGTGAGCCTAAGAAAGTTGTAAAAGCAGAAGCAGATAAAAACTAAGCATTCGTAATTCGTAATTCGTAATTGAAAACAAAAATTCGCTGGGGTATTCTTAGCACAGCAAAGATCGGAGTCGTAAAAGTTATTCCTGCTATGCAGCAAGGAAAACACTGCGATATTGCTGCAATTTCCTCACGAGATTTGAACGAGGCAAAAAGAGTTGCCTCAACTCTTGGTATTCCCAAGGCTTACGGTTCATATGATGACCTATTGTCTGACTCTGAGATTGACGCAGTCTATATTCCCTTGCCTAACCATTTGCATGTAGAATGGGCTATAAAGGCCATGGAAGCCGGGAAACATGTGCTACTAGAGAAACCAGTAGGCCTCTCAAGTGAGCAGGCTGAAAGCTTAATTCAGGTTTCGAAAAGGAAACCCCAGCTAAAAATAATGGAAGCGTTTATGTACCGTCATCATCCTCAGTGGCAAAAAGCCAAAAAATTGGTGGAAGACGGGCACATCGGTAAACTTAAAACCATACAATCTGTTTTTTCATATTATAATACAGACCCAAACAATATTCGTCAAAATCCAGATTTTGGCGGGGGCGGATTGATGGATATTGGTTGTTATTGTATTTCCCTTTCCCGCTTTATTTTCGGTCAGGAACCCAAACGGGTGAATGGAATTGTAGAGTTCGATCCGATATTCAAAACGGACCGAATGGCCTCCGGAACACTTGATTTCTCAACAGGAACCTCAACATTCACCTGCTCAACTCAATTAATGCCTTTTCAAAGGGTTAATATTTTTGGAGAAAAGGGTGCCATCGAAATAGAAATCCCATTTAATGCTCCCCCTGACAAACCCACCAGGTTGTGGCTTAATACCAAGGAGAAAACGGAGGAAATTACTTTTGACATCTGTGATCAATACACGATTCAGGGGGATCTCTTCTCAAAAGCGATTCTTGACAACTCACAGGTTCCAACTCCACTTGAAGATGCATTAAATAATATGCTGGTAATTGAAGCTGTTTTCAAGAGTTCTGAAAGTGGGGAGTGGATACATTTATAAGCCAATATCAAAACAAGATTTTTATTTCTCTCAGAATTAAATTATTATTCTTCACGTGATATTTTTACCAGATTTCAAGATATGGAAGGTTAATATAATATTCTATAATTGGCCGGATAAAGCTCTGGAGTCAAAATCCGTTGACTGTGTAAAACAATACCTGTGTGCTATAGCTTAGTTCAGCCCTTTCCTCCAGGGTAGTTACGGCAAGAAATCGCGTTCTATATAAAACTACGAGTAGCCGTAAGCTACCTCCTCCGGCAAGGTTTATTTAACCTAGTGCTGTTTTTCAATGGGACGGGCAGCTCTGAATTAATTAGCACACTGTCCAAGTTGTTTAAGAATTCTAAGTATTAGTGCAATCAGATTCTGGCCTCCGAGACAGAATCTTCTGTTATTTGATATTGATTTGCCATAGTTTCGAAAGCTACGAACTCACTCTTCTTCCAATCTAACAAACAACTTACGTCAAATCCCATTCCTTTCGATTTTCTCTGGATAATAGCTGATTTGCCTCCCTGTCATTCACGATCTTCTCCCTTTTATCATTCCATTCTAATTTCCTACCTGATTTATAGGATATTAGTCCGAGGTGCATTGGCAATGTAAGTTTTCTGGCATACTCCAGATTAGACTCGGGTTGCGTACGGGATTTAACAGCATTCACAAAATTCTGCTGATGACCAGGTGAACGTTCAATTGTAATCGGAACATGAGTCAGATCAGGTACAAGTTCTCCTCCTATCCGAACCTCATGGGAATTATAATCGCAAATCAAAGTACCCTTATCTCCCTCAAAATAAGCCCCAATATTAGAACGGGTGGCAGCTCCGGGAACATTTGGAGCCGTGCTTCTCCAGTAAACATTTAAGTTCTCATACTCATAATCCACATCAATCCAGCGCTGAACATTGGAGATACCGGTATTTTGCTCGCCTCTGGCAGCGATACTTTTTAAGCCCTGAGGCTGAAGTGCCCAATATGCAACGTCAGCTATGTGCGACCAGAAATCACCGAAAACACCATGGCCGTAGTCAGAAAAATAACGCCAATTAAAATGACAGCGTTGAGGATCATATTCAGATACAGGAGCCGGTCCAAGCCACATATCCCAATCTAAATTCTTTGGAACTGGCTGGTAGGCTGCAGGACCAAAATCGGGTGGAACACCCGATTTCCATAAACGAACGGTATGAATTTTACCTAGAATTCCAGAACGAACAAGTTCCACAACGCGATGATAATTATCGCCAGCATGGATCTGCGTCCCTAGCTGGAAAATCCGATCGTGACGCTTTAAATTCTTGAGCATTTCTTCGCCACCTTTAACATCATAAGAAAGGGGCTTTTCACCATATACATCCTTACCAGCCTTAAATGCCAATGTTGCAATCTGACTATGCCAGTGATCCGGAGTTGCACAGCTAATTGCATCAATATCCTTACGATCAAGTATATGCCTGAAATCTTTGTAAGCCTGCGCTTTATGTCCGGGACGAAGCCCATCCAATGTTTTCATTGTGGAATCTAAATGAAGCTGATCCACATCACATAAGGCCACTATTTCGACTTCTGGAATTGCTGCAAACCACTTCATATGCGCATTGCCCATACCACCCAAGCCAATGTGAGCAATGCGGAGACGATCGCTGGCTGCAACTTTGCGCAACATTCCCGGTAACATGAGCATTCCCATTCCGGCAATACTTGTCTTTCTGATAAATTCCCGACGGTTTGAATTCAATTTCATATACTTAATAAGATGTGAGATATGGGATGTGAGATACCAAGTTTAAAAGTTGTTACTCATCTTTAATAAAACATTCCACAGTTAACATATCAATTAATTCCAATTATTTCGTGCTTAAATCCTTGATTCTGATATTTCTGAATTTCAGCGGATCGCCATGCCCAAGAAAACCGATATGGCCGCTGTCTCGTAATAATCCCGGATGTTTCTGCCCGTCGGCTGCACCATTCTTCCTGGCATCTGTAATATCTGCATCAAGAATTACAGTACCGTTTAAGATTACTTTGATCTTTGGACCCTGAACAATTACCTCCTGATAGTTCCATTCGCCAACAGGTTTCAGATAACCTCTTTTCGCTGGTATTGTTCCATAAATAGAACCGTGATACTGATAAACTTTCAAATCCTTGTAAACAGGAGCCTCATTATCCAGAATTTGCAATTCCATACCTTCATATGCAGCATCGCCGGTTATAGGAGATCTGATACCTAAACCATTATTTCCTCCCGGAGTTAGCTGAAACTCGAAACGTAATACAAAATCACTATACTCCTCTCTGGAGAACAAGTTATTACCCAGAGAACTTTTACCAGGTTTCGGAATAACAGCCAAATTACCATCCTGGGTAATATAATCTCTGGTATTACCTATCCAGCTGTGCATATTTGTTCCATCAAACAATACCTTAAAACCTTCCTTTTTTTCCTGTGCACTTAGCTGAAATGGCTTGACACGCGGCAATTCCTTGATGAAAATATTCCGGTAATAAACAGGTGAACCATGTGCCTGTAATTCGATTTGTTCCTCAGTAAAAATTGGCAGGTTTTTATCCCAAAAATTTTCAAGGATTACATTATCAGTAACCAGAACATCATTCAAATAAACCGTAACCCGATCGGCTTTCATTATAATATGGAAGGTATTCCATTCACCCAATTTCTTATCAGCAACTTTCAAGGGTTTACTTTCATTCTCCCTATTATTATATAGACCACCCGATCCAACCTGAGCTCCTACTTTAACCCGGGCATTATCCCAAATCTGTACCTGCGGAGTACCCCGAAGGTAGATTCCTGCATCACCTTCCTGCTTACCATCATCGATGATCTTCCAGTCGACCATCAATTCAAAATCACCATATTTCTTTGCAGTAGTGATGTTATTTCCATGTCCGGTAAATTGTAACTCTCCATTAACCACTTTCCAACCATCACGCATTTCAGCATCAGCCTTCTTTTGCTCTTCTGCGAGGGTTTTGGCATCCATTTTCGACCTTTTAATCGGGTCGGCTACCAAACCTTTCCAGCCCTTCAGATCTTTTCCATTAAATAGAGGTACAAAGCCCTCCTTTTGAAGGATTTCTATCCTATTGTCCCTAAGTTTTGGTTCTTCCTTAAACGATAGCAGCATCGGAAATGTCACTACCAGTAACATTATTGACTTGAGTTTATTTGAAAGCTTCATTTTTTTATAGTTTGAGTTTATAGATTGAATTTAGGAATTATATCAGCCAATTCATCTGAAGAATTAAATTAATCTGAGTTTGATACAATTTTATTTAACTAGCTGGTTTTACTTGCTTTTATGCAATTTTAAATTGGTTTTCATCATTTTGAAATATACTGAAGCACATTTTTAAAAGGCAGTCCCGCTTTTCTCTCAAACTACACAGGCCTTAACCACAGGCCGATATCTGCTCCAATCGGGTTTATGAACTTCAGTAAATGCAAATTAAAACTGATCTATCCATCAATGGTATCTAATCAGGGACTGGCGAATTTAAGGACGCATTTGCTCATTCTCTAATTTGCTAATCTAGCGGTAAGTCTGCATCCTACTATTTCGTAGCTAAAGGAATGACTTCAACCTTTCTGACAAACATTTCGGCACCTTCAGACTGAATTTGAATCTTCCCTCTGCTAGGTTTTACGCGATAGGCCTGATTAACCAATACACCATTCAGGTAAACTGTAAGGTTATCACCATCAGCGATACATTCGATTCTATTCCATTTACCAACTTCTTTTTCGACGTCTTTCTCCCCCCTGAAGCCCAAAACATCTTTCCAGTTTGGATCACGCGCAAACCAATCAATCCGGCCTTTATTGATTGTTAAAGGCTGTCCTCCAGGCATGTAAACATTCCCACCTCCCGGTTTTTTAGGAGCTACATTACTTGTCAAAGAGAACTTATCAGTTCCATCTCCTACTACAAGGAAATCTCCTGTGCCACCCTCAATAATCTGACATTCAATAGAATACATCCAGGTTCCTGAATATCCACCATCCTCACCGGTTGAGTGCAACAATATTCCATTGTCTCTCGCCCTGTCTACACGTGGCGCAAAAGTTCTGGGGCCCCATTTAAATTCTACAATCAGTTTATAGTCGCTGTATTCATCATTGGTGGTGATGCAACCGTATTCCTCACCAGAGATTTTTATCAAGCCGTCTCCCACAGTAAATACCTGTTTAGGATCAATGCCGGTACCTCTGCCTTTAACAAAGGTATACCAGCCAGTCAGGTCTTTACCATTAAACAGGCTGATTGCCTTAGATTGGTCAGTTTTAACCTGACTTGAATTTGTTTTTACGGTGCCGCAACCCTCTGAGATGATCAGGCAAAAAAGCAGGGCAATAGATAGCAGAAAAGTTCTTTTCATGTTTTATTTAGGGTTAAATTAATTCTTAGCTCTGATCGTTCCCAATCCATCTGGAAGCGAATTTAAATATGCCATCAGGTCTGATAATTCTTCTGTTGTTAATTGTTTATCAAGTCCGGGTGGCATCATCGATAAACTCATTGGTTCTATACTTGCAATTTCAGAACGCTGAACACGAACTACTATCCCCGGGCCGATTTCAACGGTGATAGCATCAGGAAATTGTTCTTTAATGATACCAACATGGGTCGTAGATTTCGCAATCACTTTGCTTGTTTCATATTCCCGTGCGAAACTAGCCCCCGGATACAAAATAGCTTCAAGGATATCATGGCTTGAACGGATCTGCCCAATATTTGTTAGATCTGGCCCGAATTTTCCTCCTTTATTTGCCACAGCATGGCAGGAAGAACAGATTCCCTTACCAAAAAAAACTTTTGCTCCCTGCGCAACATCACCTCTGGTTAATCGGGCTTCCACTGCATGAAGTTCTGAAAGACGGGCGGCATTCCGCTCCACTAAAACTGCAATCAAAGGTTCGGCAGATGTTTTTATGTTCTGGGGATATTTATTGAGTAATGATTTTAAATCCTGCTCTGAGAGATTGTCTAAACGATCCGCTGAACTACCCAGCGCTGCTACGAGTGCAGTACCGACTGCCTCATTTTTTCCTGCTCCAAAAGCAGATACCAGATTTGGCAACAGGAACACATCTGCTTTAGCAATCTGATCCTTAGCCAAGTTAATAAGCTGATTATCATTTAATTTGGCTTTACCAAGCAATCGGGCTGCCATTTGCCTTATTGGCGATTCATTTTTACTTTCTAAATAACTGAGCACCATCTGGAAATCCGAATCTGTGAGATTGGGCTCAGATAGCAGTTTTGAACTGAGTGCTTTCAGTCTGAAGTCGGGTGAGGTACCTGGATTCTGAACTATCATTTTCAATTGTTCATTCAAAACCTTGATTCCTCTAGATTCAATGAGTCCAAGTATCTGCGATTTTATTTCAATAGTTCCATTATCCAGCAATTTTCCCAATTGTTGTACCCAAATGGCAGGCATCTCCTTAACCTGAGAGTGAGTTATTACATCAATCAATAAAACCTGCCTAGCTACCGGCGTTGACTGATTTCCGAGTTGCAAACCCAAAAACTGTTGTAAAGGCTTATTTTCACTAAATGCAATCATGAGGTCGCGCACTGCCGTAATATCCGCATCAGAAAGATCTGAAAAAGCTAAGCGGTCTTTTAGAAAGTTAATAACGATATCTGACCATTCAGGATGGTGAGAAGCAACCCAAATTCCGGTTTTCCGTGATTCCGGATCACTGCTGTCCAAAAAAGGAACCAGGTTTTCTTTGCTTAAAACAGAGCCATCCATTTGATCAAGTGCAATAAGTGCAGATTTTCTAATGCTTGCAGAAGGACTTTTTAATGCGGTGATCAAAGGGGCAGTACTCTTAAGCGTGATCAATGAGTAGATAATAGCATGGTCTACAAAACGATCTTTATTTGTTGCTGCCGAATTTAAAAGAGCTGCAACAGCACGTGGGTCTCCAATCTGCCCCAGAGCTGTTGCTGCCTGCCTACGAACAGGAGCTTTGTCTTTCTGCACCAGTTCGATCAGTTTATCTACAGACGTCTTATCTTTTGCAAGACCCATAACACGGACTGCGGAGGTTCTCACTACCACGCTGGCATCATTCAGACTTAAGCGCGCTTCTTTTATTGCATTGGCTGAACCAATCCGATAAAGTGCAAATACCCCGGCAGCACGTATTTCTTCATTTTCAGAACGGAGCAAGGTATTTTTAATTGGCAATACAGCGGCTTCACCTTTTTCAACAAGGCCTTCAATCACATTGTCGCGAACGGCCTGACGAGGGTCCTTGATCATGGACGCGAGGGCCTGAACAGGCATGGCTTTAAGATTCAGTTTCTTTCCCCATGGATCAGGAATTTTTGTTGATCCATTTCTTCTAATTCGATATATGCCACCATTGACATCCATTTTAGCCACTCTCGACAAAGGGCATCCTAAAATGAACCAGCCTCCGGTATTTAAAACTAGCATACTTCCATCGGCATCCTCAAGTACATCAGTAAGATGAATATCTTGAACCGTTGATGTTATAAATGGCTCATCTACGGTTTTATAGGTAGCGCCGTCAGCACTGACCTGGTGTCGCATGATCCTTCCGGTATTAAATTCGGCACTAAAAAGATTGGTGCTATATTCTTTACCCAGAGCAGATCCCCGATAACGCATTAAACCAGAAGGAGCCACCCTGGCCATTTTGGTCATCACAGGCATCAGCTCCCCGGTCATTTTGAATTTATCCTGTTGAATTACTGGCCCCGATTTTGGGAACACCCCACCTTCAACCCAGTGCATCAAGGCATCTCTCATCCCACCTTCAGGATTCACAAAATAAGTCATTGTACCAACAGTTTCACCAGAAGGCATAAATGCCAGTTCGATTGCATTATCATAGCCACCGCCAGCCATAGATTCCAAACCAGAGCCATCAGGTCTGCATCTCCAAATTCTTGCAGAACCTCCTTTAAGCTTTTGACCTTCCTTAGTAGTGATATCAAATCCCCTCCTTGCATCTGTCAGGTATAACCATCCATCCGGACCCATAAACGGTCCACCCAGCAAAGCCGCATTTGAATTCAGCACCCAGCCGGTCAGGATTACTTCCCGTTTATCAGCTACCCCATCGTTATCGGTATCCGTAAGGCGAATCAAATCGGGAGATGAACTCACATAAAGACTGCCCTTGTAGAAAACACCACCTTTTGGAAAAGTGAGGGAATCGGCAAAAATCTTGCTCTTGTCAAAGATGCCATCGCCATCCGAATCCTCGAGCATACGGATGTGGTACGGTGGCTTTTTTAACATTTCCTGGTTGGTAGGTGAACTCCCATCCGACTCGAAAACAAAAAGCCGTCCTTGTCCGTCGAAAGATGCAAACATCGGATAGGAAAGCATCGAAGGATCAACTGCCCGTTCAATTGAGAAACCTTCCGGCACTTTCAATCCATCTATTTCCGTTGCAATAATAGTCTTCTCTTTACTGCCAATAAAAAATAAAACAGTACAACAAATCATTATAAAAGCAATGGCTCTTTTGTACTTACTTTTTAAGGCTAATGAAAAATCATTCATGGGAAATTCTAAATAAAAATTAAAAAGTCTTTTTTTTATTTGTCAAAGTATTGAATTTATGACCTTCTATAAAGCTTAAATCCCACATCGTTTTAAAAAATTAGCCGTTATTCTTTGAACTCGATCATCCACTCCATGCGGACGGCCAAAGTGGGAGTTCGGAGTAATTACTCCGGGTGGCACTGCAAGTCCGAATGACCAATAGATCGTTGCTGCATTAAAAACCCAGTTTCCTTTTGGTCCCGGATATATTGTAGCCGTATAATATGATTTTTGTTCCGCCCCATTGGTTGTAACCCCTTCAGCAACAACCTCCAAGCCCGGAATTTTCGCAGGATCGCCATGATGTTCCCAACCTACAAGTCCGGGTATCCTATCTCCTTTACGCATTCCAGTGCCCTCAAATAACCAGTGATCGGGCTTACTTACAATCCAATCGGCTGAACCATTAAAAGGATAAACCGTTCTGGCGCCAATAAGGGTGTTTTCGTTTGGCCAGTCATCCTTTGCAAAAGGCCCCATGATTCCAAGTTTCTTCTCGGCTTCAGAAAAACCGCCGAAACGTCCAATGCGCTGAAGTGTACGGTAAGGCGCACCCGATGCATTAGGTTTCAGAGGTAATCGTCCAACACCTGCCTTGCTCAAGCCTGAAGCTGGATCAAGATTTGTGGTATCGACAACTACTTCCGGCTTTAAATCGATAACCCACATCAATGCATTTCCTGATAAAAATGCAGCATTAAGTCCACGCTCAACTGCCTTCTTAACATTTTCAAACATTTGAAGGGTCCAATATTCATCATGGCCGACAGAAAGAAAGCACTTTACCCTGTTCAGGCCCTCTGGATCTTTATGTGTATCAATATTAGAGCAATAAGTAACATCGTATCCCTGTTTTTCGAGCCAAAAACATAAGGAATATTCCCATAATAAAAATTCCCCTGATCCCTGAGACAAAGGCTGATCTACAACTTGGGGATATTTTGAATAGGGTCGGTTAAAACTAGCCCATGTTCTTCCGCTAAGTGATTGCTGAGGAGGATCACTATCGTAAAGTGAAAAGGTATCAGGCCATTTATTGTAAGCCTGCCAGGTATTATCACTGGTTTGAAACAACACATCTGCTTTGCGATCATCCCGTACAACAAAAATAACATAGCTTTCATAGCGGTGGGTTGAGCAGGATAATTTCCCAAGATAAACACCACTTAGCCAATCCTGAGGTATTTGCAAGGATGTGGCACTCTCCCAGTCACATTGACGTAAACGATTTTCGGCAATTGGTGGTACAACTTGCGGACTCACAGGGAATGGTCCCAATTTTTTGACAAAACGGCCACCTTTACCTCCATAATAGCCCATTCTGTAGATATCAATACTTATGTCAGTTTGGGAAGCTGCGTTAAGAAAAATATCAAGGCTTTCTCCTGAACGAACACTAGTTTTCGAGCAATATCCTTCAATAAGCTTAGAGCGATACTGCTCTGATTTAATAAAAGTAAGTTGCCAGTCTGTAGTCCCGGTTTTTTTATTTTCATCTATAATCAGTCCGCTTTTTTGGGACTCAGCATTCGAAAAAGCCGATAATGGTAAAAGAGCTGCAGCTAATCCGGCACGCGCAGCATCAATTAGCAATTTGCGACGTGATTTATGATTAGTTTGTTTCTTCATTCTATTGACTATTGGAACATCATCGGATTCATTGGATATCATTTCAAGATAAGAAGCATGTTATACTCCTCCCTTCAGGTAGGCGATCAATTTTGCCATTTCATCCTTATTAATACCTTGTTCCAGCCCATCAGGCATCAGTGAAAGTCCGGAATTATTAAGAGAAGAAATATTTCTTCTCAATATTGATTCATCTGTACCAAAAGTTGTACGAAGGGTTAAACTGTTCTCATTTTCTGATACAAGCCAGCCTGAAAAGGAGCGACCATCGTTTGTGCTGATGGATATTGATTGATAAGCAGGCAATACCTCATAATTAGGAACCAGGATGTGAAGCAACAAAGCATCAGCAGGCTGATTTTTAACACCGGTTAGATCAGGCCCTACTTTGCCCCCAATATTTTGATAGGTATGGCAAGCAGAGCAAGCTTTTTGAAAAACCGCCTTCCCTAAATTATGGTCAACTTTTGCAGTGAGTGCATTACGATAATCCTGATATACATTCATCCTGTTGCCACCCTCAAGTTCCTTGAACAGGATCTTTGCACGGTCACTGATTTGAGTATTTTTATCTGAAATCAGTCGCATTCTATCTGCAGATGATAATTCAGCTCCGCCTATGGAGCCTCTTTCAATAGCTAAAAACAATTCATTGATAAATAAAGGCTTAGAGACCACAGCAGCTACAACAGCCGATTTTATTCTTGGAGTATAGGCAGACCATGCGCTTTTCTCCAGCAATATGGCAGCTCCCCGAGGATTATCCAACCGAGCGAATGCCGTAACTGCTTCAAGAGATAATTCGGGAGCGGTATTCGGAATCATAAATTTCTGAAGAACCGCATGACTTTTTTCAAAATCTGTATAGGCAAGTAAAGCTATGGCAGATATTCTTTGTCTTGTTTTTTCGGCCGGGTTAGCAGCAATTTCGAGCACTCTACCAACAAAATTATCTAATGCCTTAGTTTCAGATGCTTGGCTTGAATTCCCTTGGATGGCATATAATAATCCTTTTGGTGCTATTCCAAACTCCTTTAATCTGCCACTAACACCTTCAGCTAAGCCGAGTATTGTAGAAATTCTCCAATCCGGATCAGCATTCGATGCCAAAACCTCCTTTAAAAGCAAACGACAGGCTTCAGTTGAAGCTCCACTACCAAACAAGCGACCAAGATCTTTCATTACTGAAGCAAAAGCAATTGGCTCTGCTTGCTGCTGAGCTCTGAAGGCTGATAAAAATTCAGGCATTCGATTCCCGATGCCGCTTAATACAGCAGCGCGAAACCACTTGTCGGCCCCATCCCTTGCAGCAACTTTTGCCAATGCCCCAACAACTTGCTGCCCTTCAATTGATCCCAAAACTAATGCACTGTTATAGCGGACACGAATAGCTTCATCACCTGATGCCGAAATAATTGCTGCAATCAATTCAGGATATTTACCCGAATAAACTCCAGCCAATAGTACAGCCTGCTCGCGTACTCCTGATACTTTATCTGCTAAAGCCTTCTTTAAAGTTATTACATCAAGAGATCCCAGTGAGTTTAGAAGCCAAACGGCCCGGGCCCGACTTTCAGGAAAATCAGATTCAAAAACAATCTTTTTTAGTGCAGGAACTGATGATTTATCCTTTCGCTCAAGCAATAGCCTGTGAGCAGTATTTCGCTCCCACTCCTCCCCTGAAGCGAGAAACCTTGTCAAATCTGTTGTTTTTGAAGAAGAACTTAAGCCGGTTGAAGCATCATACTTCTTTTGAATAAAATCTTTTCTCACAACACGGTAAATTCTTCCATCGGTCTTACCACTTTCCCAATCCAAACCAGGCCTTGCTTCTTCGGGAACATACGTAGGGTGATCAATCACCTTACGATGCATGTCAGCGAGATATAGTGCTCCTTCTGGACCATGTTGAAGAGAAACAGGACGGAACCATTCATCAGTAGAAGAAAGAAACTCTCTTCCTTCATAAGGTGCTTTTGATTTGAAAGAAACCCCATCAGAATAAACAACTTGTCTTTGAATAAGATTCTGTGCTGATTCACAGATAAAAATATTTCCCTGATGTGCAGGGGTAAGTCCGGTACCATTAAAAACCATCAACCCGCTGGCAGCAGTAAAAGTCCCGGCATGAGAACGACCAATAAGTTTTGGAATAAAATCTGCAGTAGTTACCGATTTACTTACCGGGTAAACAGTTGCTTCGGCCTCAACCTTTGATACATTTTGTACGGTTTCATTGAAAATAAGATTAGAATTCCTGTTTAGAAACCAAGGTTCCATCACAGAATGCATAACCGGGTGCCTGTTTGAGCAGCCGAAACGGCGACCATAAGCATCAAATGTCAATCCAAACTGACTTTTTCCACCTGTAACCTGGAATTCAAAAGTTTCGGGATTAAACCGACCATCAGTCTGCTTAAATGCTACAGCAGGACGGTTAGGGTGATCAGGTGAAGTCACGTTTCCTCCATTGAGTCCGGCAGTAACATAGACCCAGCCATCTAAACCCATGGTTGGGTGACTCATTCTGATCTGTGCAGTTTGAGTTGCAAAAAAACCAGTAAGCACTACCTTCTTAATATCTGCAATCCCGTCGTTATCAGTATCTTTTAAATAGTAAATATCCGGGGAACAGGTTACAAAAACCCCACCCTTCCATGGCATCAGTCCGTTGGGATAAGTTAAACCGGTAGCAAATTCAGTTCGTTTATCATAGATTCCATCACCATTGGTATCATTTAAAAGCGCTACTCGGCCGAGCGTGGTGGTAGAACCCCCTTCCACAGGATCAGGATAGCCTCTGTCTTCCACAACATACATTTGACGATTTTCATCAAAAGCAAGAGCCACCGGATCAACAACCAGCGGTTCAGCAGCAATCAAATCGATACGCATCCCGGGCTCAACCTGAAAACTATCCAATGCTTTCTTCAACCTGACGCTACGCGGATCTGGCTGTAATGCTGCTATACTACTAGTTAAAACAATCAATAACAATCCAAAAATCCAGTATCGCCTGAAGGGAAATTTATCCATGTTTATTTATTTAAAATTCTATAATACAAAATGTGCTTATCAAATATAATAGCTTATGCTTTGTTAATGTGGTATTATTCTTTAGATGTAATATACTATTTTATTAGATGAGAGATGGGAGATTGGAGATATGAGATAATCTCACAATTTCATATACCAAATACTCATAAAATGTCTTTATGCATTGTTCTTTGCTCCTTATTCATAATTTCTTGTCTTGGTTCCTGGCTCTTTGTTCTTGATACATTCTAATTAAATGTCTTGATTCCTTTTTCTTTGCTCCTTATTCATATTTTCTTGTCTTGATTCCTGGCTCTTGGCTCTTGATACATTCTAATTAAATGTCTTTATTCCTTTTTCTTTGCTCCTTATTCATATTTTCTTGTCTTGATTCCTGGCTCTTGGTTCTTGATACATTATTTAGCTTGCTCCTTTTTTAATTTTTGCAGCAACTCAAAAATCACACTACTAATTTTAGTAGAAGCATTAACTTCCAGATAGCTTGATCTGGCTCTCCAGGTTTCATATCCTCCCAATTTATGGTGCTCGGGAGTTGGCAAATAACCATTGTAGCCATTGGCAAGGGAAGTTGTAAAAGTTGTTTTAAAAGGACTTTTTGCCTTGATATCCAAACCAATTTCGACAAATATTTCACATGGTGCTGCTGCTATTGCTAAATCTCCAATCCGGAAAGCCTGAATAATCAGGGGCACCTGCTTTGGGAAATCCTTAATGAGCATAGTTTCACGGGCATAAATTTCTTCCGCTGTATTCATAACCGGCCCAATTGCCTTAGCAATAATTCCTTTTGCCCTTTCAATCTCTTCCTTATTAGGCAGACGCACTCCCAAATTAATCTCAGTTTGGGAAGAGCTTAACGAAATCCAATCCTGATACTGAATAGATTGATAAGTTTTAAAAGCTTCAGCAGCAATTATATTAGCAACTTGCCTCATTTTTGAATAAGGAGGCATAGCTGGTGGAGCTTCATTCGCAAACCAATTGATGTTATTAATATTACCACTTGTTCCATTAGAAAGCATCGCAACGAATGGGGGGAGGCCCTTATTATCAGACTCCAATAAACGTTTCATTTGTTCTGCGAACATCCCAAAGTAATCGGCAGATATTTCACCAGGACCTGTTCCTCCAACGTAATGCAAAGAGTAATTTGCAAGTAAGGCTATTGGTCTACCTTCCGGTGTTTGTACTGAAATAATAGGCAGTTCGGGATCCGTTGGACCTGAAGGCTCTAGTCGGTCAGGGTTACCCACACCAGGATTCATCTTTACCTGATCTTCTGTACCAAACGGATTCATTAATGGCTTACCTGGTTTCATTTTCCAACGTCGATTAAAAACCTGGCTTGGTTCATTGCCCACAGCCCAGCCAATTCGTGCAGGCACAAGATTATTATTTGCTCTTACAACCGCATCAGCAATTCTTTCCCTAAGGAATTTAAGATAATCCTTATCGGGATCACTTTGAAATACGGAGCATGCCGTTCCTCCAGAATGAGTATGAGTTGCCGAAATCATCATATTCTGAACAGGTATTCCGGTTATTTCATTTGCTCTTTGTTTTGCTGCATCCAACTCTTCCTTGTAAATCATACAAAGATCAACTGTGAGGATAGCCAATTTGGTTTTCCCATCATCCAATACTATCGCACGGGCATGTGTATCATCATGAATTTGTTTGATCAGACCATCCTTCATGTTACCATTTATTGAAGTACCTATTTTAGGAGTGATGTTACTGGTTGCTGCACCTGCTCTGAACACTTTGGAAGGCTGCGCAAATCCATTTTGAGCATTAAACAGGAAGCCACTCAATAACATAAAGATGTACAGGAAAGAAAAGTATGACTTAAGGAATTTTAAACCGAAAGTACTTAGCAGTCCGCCCTGCATTGTTAGGAAATTTTCATGATTGGGTGACTTTCTGAAATTAACATGCTCAGTTTTCAAACGCTCTCTTGTATTGTTCATTGTTATCTTTTATATAATTCTCTTATGCATTATAATGATTCCCTTTGTCTGGTGGAAACCAGATGGTTGGAATTTTTCTGTCGCAAAGACGCAAAGCTTTAAAGTTTATTTAGATCTCATACTTTTGCGTCTCTGCGTCTTTGCGAGACCATTTCTTAAGCCCTAAATGACAATCTAGGTGTCATTTCAAGGATTTTATTTTTGTCATAGCGAGCATAACGAAGCACTCTCCAATGACCCTACTATTTCAATTCCGGTGGCAGGTTACCATATGCCCAAGGAGCCTTAAACGGTGGCGGTGGTGGTGGTAAAGGAATTTTTCCAGGTACCATTTGATTCGCA
>JAURKO010000035.1 GCA_030831705.1 Daejeonella sp.
AAGAGTAAAGACGATTATGTCTTTGTCCTTGCTCTTTGGTCAAAAATTAAAATGAAATAATATAACAATTAAAGGATATGGCTGATAATACGTATGATGCAATAGTAATCGGTTCGGGCATTAGTGGTGGCTGGGCTGCCAAAGAGCTCACAGAAAAGGGCCTTAAAACAATCATGCTTGAGCGTGGTCGAAACGTAGAGCATGTGAAGGGCTATGAAAATGCAACAAAGGGTCCATGGGAGTTCCCTCACAGAGGCGGGCGTACCCAGCAAATGATAGAAGATTATCCGGTTTTAAAAAGAGATTATCCGCTAAGTGAAAAGAACTTAAACTTTTGGGCGAGTGACCAGGATAGTCCTTATACTGAAGTCAAGCGTTTCGACTGGTATCGTGGATATCATGTTGGCGGGAGGTCACTGATGTGGGGGCGTCAAAGCTATCGTCTAAGTGAAATGGATTTTGAAGCCAATGCAAAAGATGGTATAGCTGTAGACTGGCCAATCAGGTACAAGGATATTGAGAAGTGGTATAGTTATGTTGAGCGCTTTGCAGGAATTAGCGGAACCCGAAATGGTTTAGCGCAGCTTCCTGATGGGGAGTTTCAACCCGGTATGGAGATGAATGTTGTAGAAAAAGAGGTTGCGGCCCGTATCAAAGCACATTATAAAGGTGATCGTCACATGGTTATAGGCCGGGCCGCTAATTTAACTAAGGCACTTCCCGGACGTACAAATTGCCAGTATCGAAGTAAATGTTCTTTAGGTTGCCCTTTTGGTGGATATTTTAGTACACAATCATCAACGCTTCCAGCGGCAGTATCAACTGGTAATTTGACACTTCGTCCGTTTTCAATTGTTACTAAAATCCTTTACGATAAGGATACTAAAAAAGCAAAGGGTGTCGAAGTACTAGATGCAGAAACTAACATGACCTATGAATATTATGCTAAAATCATATTCCTGAACGCATCTACTCTGAATTCTACCTGGATTTTAATGAATTCAGCAACGGATATCTGGGATGGCGGACTTGGAAGCAGTAGCGGAGAATTAGGTCATAATCTCATGGATCATCATTTCCGACTAGGCGCTTCCGGTAAAATGGAAGGTTTTGAGGATAAGTATTATTATGGAAAAAGACCGACCGGAATATATATCCCTCGTTTCCGCAACATTGGTGATGATAAAAGGGACTACATTCGTGGATTTGGTTATCAGGGTGCAGCCAGTCGTGAAGGCTGGAGCCGCAATGTGGCGGAAATGAATATTGGGGCTGATTTTAAAGATTCTTTGTGCGAACCGGGAGCATGGACCATGGGTATTACTGCTTTTGGTGAGACACTGCCTTATCATGAGAATAAAGTCACACTCGACAAAACAAAAAAGGATAAATGGGGTTTAAATGTTTTGTCAATAGACGCCGAAATAAAAGAGAATGAGTTGAAAATGAGAAAGGATATGATGGAGGATGCGAAGGAAATGCTCGAAAATTCCGGACTTAAGGATGTGAAGACTTTTGATAACGGTTATGCTTTGGGACAGGGAATCCATGAAATGGGCACAGCTCGTATGGGACTTGATCCAAAAACATCAGTTCTCAATAAATTTAATCAAGTTTGGGATGCGCCAAATGTTTTTGTAACCGACGGTGCTGCGATGACTTCGGCTGCATGCCAGAATCCATCACTCACTTACATGGCTTTAACAGCACGTGCTGTTGATCATGCAGTTAGCGAACTTAAAAAAGGAAACATTTAATTCAGGAAATTATGAACAGAAGAGAAGCAATACAGAAAGTTAGCTGGATTTTGGGAGGAACTATTATCGGTTCAAGTTTATTTCTTGAATACGGATGTAATTCTGGTACTCAGCAATCATCAGATTTTATTGATAAATCTACCACCGATCTGCTTAATGAAATAGCTGAAACCATTCTTCCTAAAACAAACACTCCCGGAGCTAAAGAGGCCAAAGTGGGTGAATTTATGAATGTAATGGTTAAAGATTGTTATACCCAGGCTGATCAGGAAATTTTTAAATCGGGTATACAAAGTCTCGATAAAGGATGTAAAGAAAAGACAGGGAAAAGTTTTATGGAGTGCAGTGCTACTGAACGGACCTCCTATCTCACTACTCTTGACATAGAACAAAAGTCCTATACTGAAAAGAAAACAGCTGAAGATCCAACACATTATTTTAGAATGATGAAGGAATTAACGCTTCTTGGCTTCTTTACCTCTGAAATTGGGGCTACAAAGGCACTGAAATATGTTGAAACACCGGGAAGTTATAATGGAAACCTGCCCTATAAAAAGGGAGATCGTGCCTGGGCTTAATTCAAGTAATTATCATTTATAAGCTGAACTATATTTATGAACAAAGAAAAAAAAACTGGTAGTTCCAGAAGAGATTTTGTAAAAACCACAGCCTTAGCTGCAGCAGGTTTCATGATTGTACCCCGCCATGTTTTAGGTGGTAAAGGGTTTGTTGCACCTAGTGATCGTTTAGTAATTGCCGGTGTTGGAGCCGGTGGTAAAGGTATGAGTGACCTGACCGGTTTTGCAAGTGGCGGAAAGGCAGATATCGCATTTTTATGTGATGTAGATGACCGCAGGGCAGCGACATCTGTTAAAAATTTCCCGAAAGCAAAATACTACAAAGACTGGCGGGTGATGTTTGATAAGGAATCCAAACATTTTGATGCGGTTTCGGTTTCAACTCCCGACCATAATCACGCTATAACCACTCTTGCAGCTATGCAATTGAAGAAACATGTGTATGTTCAGAAACCTCTTACGCATGATATCTATGAAGCCAGGATTCTAACCGAAGCGGCAGTGCGTTATAAAGTTGTGACTCAAATGGGTAATCAGGGTGCATCTAGTGATGGTACTCGTAAATTGATTGAATGGTATAATGCAGGAGTTATTGGTGATGTGCATACTGTGTATTGCTGGACTGACAGGCCAGTCTGGCCTCAGGGTATAGCCTGGCCTGCTACAAAAAGTGAAATACCGAAAGAACTCGACTGGGATTTATGGCTAGGAACTGCACCGCAGACAGATTTTGTGGATAAACTCGTTCCATTTAACTGGCGCGGATGGTGGGAATATGGTACTGGTGCACTAGGAGATATGGGTTGCCATTTGGTTGATGCTCCATTCCGTGTTTTAGGCCTTAAATACCCTAAGGATGTAGAATGTAGTGTTGGAAGTGTATATGTTGATCAATTTAAACGTGGATACTTTCCTGAAAGCTGCCCTCCATCATCTCATGTAATCATGACTTTTAACTCTGAAAAACAAAATAATGCCGAGGTTAAAATGCACTGGATGGATGGGGGAATTCAACCTGCAAGACCAGAGGAGTTAGGTTCTGATGAAATATTTGGGGATGGTGGAAATGGAGTTTTATTTATCGGTACCAAGGGGAAAATGCTTTGTGATACCTATGGAAAGAATCCAAGACTGTTGCCAGCATCACGTAATTCTGAAATTAATATTCCGGTTACACTTGCGCGGGTTCCTGGTCAAGAAGCAGGACATTATACTCAGTGGGTAGATGCGGCAATTGCCGGGTATGGAAAGCAAGAAGTCAGCTCGGACTTTTCAATTGCTGGTCCGCTGACTGAGGCCCTTCTAATGGGTAATTTAGCTATCCGTGGTTTTGATATTCGTAAGCCGAATGCAGCAGGAAATGGTTTTACCTATCCTGGAAGATATAAAAAGCTGCTTTGGGATGGACCAAATATGAAAATTACTAATTTTGATGAGGCCAATCAATTTGTTAAGCGGGAATATCGCAAGGGATGGACGCTAGGAGCTTAGTTAAGTTGTAAGTTGTTTTTGAGGTGAAAGCGCAAAGCTCAAAGCGCAAAGCTAATGCTATCGAGGTTATAAGTTGTAAGTTATAAGTTGTAGGTTATAAGTTTTAAGGCTGCTTTATTTAATATGAAGCAGCCTTAATTTCTAAACGATTTGTTTTTTTCTCACATCTCATATCTGAAATCTCACATCTCGTTACTGCACTAATAAATTACAGCCCCTTATATCACTGTGATCGAATCTACCCAAAACTTCAAAACTACCATCAGGGTAAGACTTTCCGAGATCTTGGGTGGCGATAAAAGAACAGGAATGGACATTTGCAAGATCGATTATATTTAGTCCGCCGCTTGCCCCATTTCCCAGTATGGTTAGCGGATCATTAGTGTCCCTCACTCTGATTTTCATCCATGGGGGAGTTTGAAAAATCCCTGATCCTTTAGAATAAGCCTGTGATAGAAGTTCTGTCATTCCGTATTCTGAATGTATCTTTGGAACTCCAAATCCTGCACAAAGGACTTCATGGAGTTCGGTTCTTAAAATTTCACGTCGCTTCCCTTTCATTCCCCCGGTCTCCATTACGATTAGCTCCGGAAATTTGATGGAATTGTTTTCTACAAAATCGATTAGGGCGTAAGTCACACCAATCAGAATGGTTTGAGTTTTGGAAGTATTAAGCTGCTCAAGTGTTTGCTTCAAAAGATCCTGCTCGTTAAGGAAATACCCGCTTTTTGGATTTTGACTTAATCTTATCAGATCGTTAACCATGTAAATCAATGAGGATCCTTCTCGTTCTTGGTATGATGGAAGCAATGCTAATATGGTGTATTTACTGATGTCACCATAAAACAATTTAAATGCTGTTCTGTAGCTTTGGATATACAAGTCAATATCCATTACAAAATGCCTGCTCTGGATCTGGCCGGTAGTGCCTGAACTACTGAAAATTATATCTGCTTCTGCTTTAGAACAATTAATGTTTTGACTTTTAAAGAATTCTATTGGTAAATAGGGGATGCTGTCAAGGTCTTTTATTTTCTTGATATCAATACCAAGATTATGGACATAGCGGGCATAAATCTCGCAGTTTCTGACTTGGTAATCAAAGATCTCAAGGGCCAGTTGATCAAAATCATGAGACTCAGAAACAGAGAAGATACGATCCGGGTTTATGTGCTGCACATACAAAGATAAGAAATGTGTTGCTAGTTGAGAGTCGAGAATGGATTGCTAATTAAACCTGTCTATTCACTATTCTTCACTCTCCACTCTTAAATGTCTTCACCGCTTCCTTGAATAAAAAACCTGAAAGTCCGGAGAACCCAGATGCAAGTCCGCCAATAATTCCAGATAGTAACAAAACAATCATCCAGTTAAATGATGTATCTGGCAGACTTAACATAGTTCCCACTCTATTAGCCAGGATATTTTCATTGGGGAGAGTTTGGATTAATCCCATACCGACCCATAAAAGGAATATTGCCAGAAATGCAGAGCCAAACGCCTGTTTACCCGACTTTGCCATCCAGAAAGAAAGACCAAAAGCAGTTGGCGCAATAATCCACCACGGTAAAAAGAACTGCAGGATTAAAGAAATGATGGCGATAATAAGTACTAGCATAATTTTTAGTTAAATTTTTTGCCTTTATTTTTTGTTCAGTTTCCAGGTAGAAATGATCCGCTTTGATTTTTCATCTTTTAATTTCAGATAAACTAATTCATTTAGTTTACCCTCAGACCAAGTATCAATCATGTCATCATAGTAATGGCTTCCCGGATTACCCGACTCTCCTCCTGGAAATACACCATAGGCTTTCACTTCTTTTCCAAGTGCAACAATCATTCGCCAGGATGGACCATTACTCTCACTTGTGGCGTTAACAGACGTTTTTGATCCACCATTGTAAAGAAATTTAGATCCGAATCCTGCAACTTTAGCTAGATGAGGAACATGTGTCTTTTTTAGATTAGCCCATGCCCAGTCGCTGTCAATGGGTCCGAATTTTCGTTGCAGACTGTCGATTGCAAATTTAAATGACGAATTGACTAAATCGCCACGGGTCTCTTTTTTTGCAGTTTTTACATTATCCCACCATACCGCATTTGGTTCGTTCAGTAAAAGTTGAACATTTCTGTCTCGAGAAGGAAATCGCATTGGAGTCTTTGGATCTCCAAAATCATCCTGCCAAATCTGAATTCCTAAATTCTTATGCCAGAGTTCAAAAATACTGGCTCCGATTTCATTAGCATCAAAAAATTTATTCCATTTGCTAACGATATTAAATCCCTCACGTTCACTTGCATTTAATTTCTCGGTATCAACCAGTTCGACAAGAGTTGATAAAATGTTTTCTGCAAGGATACTGTAATTGTCATTCTGTAAGTTTTGGAGGCTATCCACATTTGCCTGAGTCATTACCGAAAGTCTTTTGTTTATACGGTATGAACGTTCATAGCCCGAGTATTCCCAGTTAAGGTAATAAGGATAGCTTTGATCTGAAGGAAACTGATTTGCGGAGCTTACAAAATTTCGTGTGGGGTTTTTTACTGTTGGATTATGTTCAGCAGGAATCCTTCCACTCCAGTCGTGAGATGGTTTTGTACCATCAAGTATAAATTTACCCTGACCTTCCCATTTCAATGGGAAATATCCATTGGGCGTGATAGCAATATCATTTTCAAAACTGGCAAACACAAAATTCTGCGCAGGAGCATTATAATAGGTGAGCGCTTTGCGATAATCTGTATAATTCTTTGCCTTGTTAAGTGCTATAAATGTTCTGACGTCGTTAGAGCCCATGTGGGCAACCCATTTTAATGCGTGTCCAGTTGGAATATTATTGGCCTTAGAAAAATTATCAGGCCTTTGTTCGCTGGTGTAAACAACCGGACCGTGGTGGGTGTACAAAACAGTATCGGTCACGGTTTGACCATTGCTGATTTTTATATTTTCAATCCGCTCTTTTACAGGGAGCCATTTGTTATCGAACCAATATTCCTTTTTTGAAGAATCCTTAAACTTAATATTATACCAGTCTAGAACGTCAGCTCCTACGTTTGTTACCCCCCAGGCAACATCCTTGTTAAAACCGATAACAATTCCCGGTGACCCGGGAATGGAAACTCCGCAGGCATTAACATCAGTTGATGCAAGCTGAATCTGATACCAAATAGAAGGTAAAGTAAGGTCTAAATGAGGGTCATTTGCGAGTATAGGATATCCACTTGCGGTTTTTTTACCTGATACTGCCCAGTTATTACTGCCAATTCCTTCTTCCTTTTCTATGGTATTTATGTTTAAAGCGGTTGTAGTTTCATCAAGGCTTGGCATTTTGGGAACATTTACCGGATCAAAATCCCACTTGGTGCCAACAGGAATTATTGGATCTTCTCTGAATGGATAATCAGGGAAAAGATTTTTGGTGATTTCAGGGCCATATTTTTGTAATATATTATTCATGTAAAATTCATTGGAACCACCGGCAAGTGTTGCTGACATCAGTTTTAATAATAATGCTGAATTAACCGGTTTCCAATCTTCTGGTTCATAATTCAATAGTTTGAATTCTATAGGATATTGTGAAGGTTTTAAGGAATGGATATAAGCGTTTACACCGGCTGAATAGGCGTTCATGATCACATTGGTTTCAGGGTCCTTCATCGCTATTTCGATCATGTTTTCTGCTCCAAAGCTCATTCCCATACGTCGCTGATAGCGGTCTAGTTCGATTGCCTTCGGACCAACAACTTCAGAAAGTCTTCCGGATGCAAAACGGGTTTGAAAATCCATTTGCCATAATCTGTCTTTAGCAGTAAGGTAACCCTGAGCAAAATAAAGGTCATGATCATTTTTTGCAAAAATGTGAGGGATCATTTGGTCATCAAAATGAATTTCAACCTGTTCCTTTAAGCCTTCTATAATAAGATTATTTTCAGAAGCTTGGACTTTACTTTCAGCATTTGCCCAGAAACCATTGAACGGATCAAGAAATTTGGCAAGAGGCGGGATATCTCCAAACTTATTGTTCAGAGTATAAATTAACAAAAGAGAAAAAAGAACAGAAATAACAGCTTTTACGATTTTCATTTGAATGTTTTAATGAATAAATATGTTAAAAATTAATAGTTAATTCAAAATATTACTTGTTTTAATATATTTTATAGTTGCCAGGAATTCTTTATTATTAGTAAATAGAGGAGGTTTTTTGCTATGCGAGCATAAAAAAACGGTAAAAACTTTTGTTTGAATTAAAATATTGCAGTATTTTGTAAGGTTAAAAAATAAATTAACCAAATATTAAACAAAAAATT
>JAURKO010000036.1 GCA_030831705.1 Daejeonella sp.
AATAAACTCGGAATTGATGTGAAAGGAAAGATCGTGATTGCCAGATATGGAAGATCATGGCGCGGAATTAAACCAAAAGTTGCACAGGAGCATGGTGCAATTGGATGTATCATCTATTCAGATCCTATGGAAGATGGTTATTTCCAGGGAGATGTCTATCCGAAGGGAAGTTTTAAAAACGAATATGGCGTACAGCGCGGTTCAATCATGGATATGGTTATTTATCCGGGTGATCCTTTGACGCCATTTATCGGCGCGACTGAAAATGCAAAACGCCTGAAAAAAGAAGATGCTGAAAACTTGTTGAAAATACCGGTTTTACCAATCAGTTATCATGATGCGAAGCCATTGCTAGAGGCATTGGGCGGACCGGTTGCACCTCCAGACTGGCGGGGAGCTTTACCTTTTACGTATCATATTGGTCCGGGGAAAACCTCCGTCAGACTGAAAGTAGAATTCGACTGGAAAATGGTGCCTGCTTACAATGTGATTGCAAAGATCAAAGGATCGGTTTATCCTGATCAGTGGGTGATTCGCGGCAATCATCACGATGGCTGGAACCCGGGTGCAAATGATCCAATCAGTGGCATCGCAGCGATGATGGAGGAAGCAAAGGCGATAGGTGAACTAGTTAAAAAAGGTTATAAGCCTAAACGTACCCTGGTTTATTGTGCCTGGGATGCAGAAGAACCCGGACTGATTGGGTCGACCGAATGGGTGGAAGATCACGTTACTGAATTGAAGCAAAAAGCGGTAGTGTATATCAATTCTGATGGAAATGGCAGGGGCTTTTTATCGGCTGCAGGCTCTCATGGATTGGAATCAATGATTGATGGAATCGCTAAGGATGTAATTGACCCTCAGACTAATGTGAGTGTTTTTGAGCGTTTAAAAGCCCGCGATATTGTTAATTCCGGTTCTGATAAATCCAGAAAGGATAACATGGCTAAAAAATCAATGAGCATCGGGGCTTTAGGCTCGGGCTCTGATTATTCTGCATTCCTGCAACATGCCGGCATACCCTCATTGAACATATCTTATGGCGGTGAGAATGCCGGAGGGGAATATCATACTGCTTATGACTCTTACGATTATTACAGTCGCTTTGGTGATCCGGGATTCAGTTATGGTCGCACTCTTTCCCAAACTATTGGCCGTGCTGTGCTTAGAATGGCCTATGACGATACTCTTCCTTTTGAATTTAAAAATTTGCATAAAACCATATCGAATTATGTTGGTGAAATGATCAGCATAACTGACCAGATGAGGGAATCTACTTTGATTTTTAACCAGATGATTAATGGCAATAACCATAAGCTGGCAGATGATCCAACTAAGCCAACAAAAGCGCCTTTAGCAAAAGCGGAAGTCCCTTTCATTGATTTCTCACCGATTCAGAATGCTTTAGTTAAACTGGACCAGTCGGCAAGTTCATTGTCAGAAAGTCTGAGCAAAGAAACTATTGCAAAATCAAAACTGGAAGAAATCAATAAAGCACTATATCGTGCTGAGCAAAGTTTACTGACGGAACAAGGATTACCCCGTCGTCCGTGGTATAAACATACGCTGTATGCTCCGGGATTTTATACCGGTTATGGAGTAAAGACCATGCCTGGTGTTCGTGAAGCCATCGAACAGCGCGACTGGAAAGAGGCACAAGAGCAGATCAATATCGCGGCAAACGCAATTGGAAGATTGGCTGAGCATTTGAAAGCAACTTCGATGATGGCTAAGTAAGACGAAAAACGTTCAGACCCAATTGAAGCGGATACCAGCCTGTGATTAAGGTCTGTGGAGTATGCGCAAAAAGCAGGGATATCATTAAAAAAATGCATAATTAGACGTTTTGAAGCCAAAAAAATAACAGCGCAAAAGAAATTATCTTAAATGCTGTTATCAAACTTAATTCTAAACGACTTTAAATAACCTCCCTATAAGATTTCAGAAAACTGATCAGATGAATAAACCCATCTGATCAGTTCAATCATTTATTCTCTACCTCCACAATCCTCCCTCTCCTTCCCGAAACATCGAAAGCCGCAAAACGAAATTTGCCCTTTTCGGCTACCGGACTATCATAAATTGCACTTCCGGCTGTCGGATCTGAACCATCTCTGGTATATCTGATCTCTAATCCCGGGAGCTGAATATTGGCATATACTTTTCCATCCCTAAGCTTCAAACCTGGTTCAGGAATGCGATAGGAAAATCCTCCATTATAATAAGTTAGCCGGGGTAATTCACGTTTCCCAACACGATTGACAAATTGTGACCAGGAATTTTTATAGTAGAGATCATTCAAAATTGAATACTCCCCCACTGCCCATTCAGGCTCCTGAGTCCAGGCCCTTTCGGCAAGTCCCAGTATTTTGGGAAGCATCATATACTCCAGTCTTTCCTTGCTCACATTATTCTCCGACCATAACAAACCCTGTAGTCCGACGATGTTAGTCTTACCATAATCAGTTAGCCTGATCATTTTAGTCTGATCTAGATTTTTAATTGGTCTGCCTTGTCCGTCTTCTTTAACATTCTTTAAAAAATCATAAGGAATGAAATAAAACGGCTTATCCACATCCACCATACCACCCCATTTATAGCCTGGTTCATAATAAGAACTATTGTAAGCCAGATCAAAATATTGATTCGAAACAGGTGAAAGAACTACTTTGTAACCGCTATTTGCCAATTTGTAAGCCAAATCCTCGGCACCCCAGCCGATCACATTATTCCATACATGCAATTGGAAATGATCATCAGCAAAATCAGGATTAGCAATATAATGAGGTTTGCCATCAAGGATTGTTTTACGCATTCCTGCTTCCTCCCATCCAGAAACAAACAGACCACGCTTTTTAGCCATTGCATTTATTTTTCCGTAGTAGTAATACCAGAGGTCATCAGTAGATTTAATCTCAGGATTCGTGCTTTTTAGCTTTAAATATGCCGGAGATTTTTCCCATACCTTCGCAGGCACTTCATCTCCACCATAATGGATTGTTTTTAATGGTGCTCCTGCTTCTTTATACATCAGGATCAAATCATCAGTCACTTTTTCAATGAAATTATACACTGAAGGCAAGGCTACATCCATCACATTATCTTTCCATCCTTGTACAGAACGGTATTGGGATTTATCCAAAGGATCAATCAGACGGTATCTGTTAGCTTCTACAGGTTTCCCTGCTTTCATCAGCTTCTCATACCGGCTTTCCATGGCTTTAATCGCCGCACGGGCATGACCCGGAGATTCAATTTCTGGAATTACCTGAATATGTCGTGCGGCTGCATATTTTAATACTTCAATAAATTCCTTACGACTTAAATGTCCGCTGCCCGGCATCTGATTTGCAATACCACCTGAGGCAAATGCAGGCTGAATATTATTTTTATGGTCAATCGTATGTGCTCTCACACTTCCTACCTGAGTTAGTTCAGGAAGCGATGGAATTTCAACTCTCCAGCCTTCATCTTCAGAAAAGTGGAAGTGAAATACATTCAACTTATATAAACTCATCAGATCCAAAATTTTAAGGATCTGCTCTTTGGTTTGAAAATTTCTGGCCACATCCAACATAAAACTCCGGTATCCAAAGCGGGGTTTATCCTTCACCTCAACAGCCTGAAGTATAATTGAATTCTGCTTACTGCGCCAGCTTAATGGTGGTATCAAACTCTTGAGCGACTGAATGCCGTAAAATGCTCCAGCTGGCGTTGAAGCAGCGATTACTATTCCCTTATCCGAAACACTGAGTTCATAACCTTCTGTCGCAATTTCGGGATCTCTTCTTAAAACGATACCATTACTTATATTCCGTTTAATTAATGGCTTGATATTAAGTAATTTACCTAGCTCTTCAACCAAATATCCCGCCTCTTTGGCAAAGGCAGGATCAGTAGAAATAGTACTATTCCCGTTGATTGTATAGGCTCCATTCATTGATTTATACGCTAGCGGACTAGGGAATATTAAGGGCAATTGGGATGCCTCTATATCCTGAACATCCTGATTCTTTGAATAGACATAGGCAGGATCCATCCAGGTTTTTGATGCTGGGAGGGAATTTAAAAATGCAGGAGAAGGATCAAGATAAGTACATTTTACAGGTATCACTTTATCAGGTGTCCCCGAAATAACCAAATAAAATCCCTGAGGTGATTGAGTCACATTCTCAATATTCCCTAAGCTGATCAGTTGAAAATCTATCTTTGCCCCTGCCGATATGCCATCAGAAGCTGCATTTGGTTCAATTTTATAGAGATCGCCATTAACAAATGAAATTGTTAATCCCCTGCTATCTGGCTTTGGAAATTCGCCTGAATAATTGAAATACAAGGTCCATCCGTTGGCGGGTAAGTCTTCTGAAGATTCATTAATAATATTAAGAACTGAAAGTGACTGACTTTTGCCTTCATAATTATTTTGAACAGCCTGCCATTGAACGCTGATCTTATAATCTTTGGTTATATTTTGGGCCTCAGCTTGTTGAGAAGAAAATATCAGAACAGCGCTTATAATAAAGCAGGAGAAGATGCTACTCAGGGATCTTTTAAATATCATATTGGATAATTTTAATTGATTCACAAATTACTAAAACATTAGTGATGGATGAAAATTTAGTTGTCAATAAAAATATGATTTTGCGACTGTCATGGCGGGCTTGACCCGCCACCTAAACCATCTGTCATTCCAGCGAAAGCGGGAACCTAACAATCTTTAAAAAATGAAATGGGGCGAGGGCTCGCATTGACATAATTTAAGATTGCAATCATGATAATTTCATTCATGCTGAAATCCTTTCTGCTAACCGCCCAATTCGACCAGAAAATGAGCCTTTTATTGCGTCTCAACAAACATACAACCAACGCGGGGTAGCCGAACTGTTAGTTCATGTTGTCACCCTATTTCTTAACCTGGATATTCAAACTCGCAGAACCAGCTTTTCCAGAAAAACTAATTCCCTGAAGCATAATTGTATAGTTATTCTCCTGATCGGAGGTATAAAAACTAATGGTTTTTTTGCCATCCTTATTAATGTTAATTTGAGGCGACCATAACAATACATTTCTAAAATCAGGAAGTCGGCTTTCAGTTTGCTCTGCAATATCATACACTGGTGAGTAAAATTCTCTTTTTAGTTGTAATCCCTCATAATCAGTGATAGTAGCTCTTTTATCCAACTGAAAATCAGGCAAATCGCCCTTGTAGCTCTTAAAATTCAGGATACCTTCAAAACTCAAAGTACCAAGAAAATATTTTTGGGCGACCACATCTAGAGAACGGATATTTTTAGGATTGTATTTTATAATTTTATTTCCTGAATCAAAAATTGGAACTCCATCTAAAATGATCAGAGGTTTAACACTTCTCGGTACATTTACAAGGTGAGGACGAACCGTAACCCATACCGAAAAATCATCCTTCTGCCGGGTTACCGGCACCTCTGAAACGTACTCTCTTAACACTTCCTCCATTGTGTTGAATCGGACGAAATTATCCAGCAAATAGGTTTTATCCGGCTTCAGGTAAAATGCATTACTATCAATCAATGCAGGATAAAATGTCCTTAATCTATTTGATGAATAAACGTTTTGAACCTGACTGCTCAGGCTTTGAGTAGAAAGTTGACTTCTTAACTGTTCATCCAGTGTAAATTCTGAGGTTTTTGTATTTGAAAATACGTTTGAAAAGGGACTAAGTATTTCAATTTTATAGATTGAATCCTGCTGAGTATCTGTCTGAGCTACAAGCTGAACAGGTCCATAAATATCACGTGTGTGAAAATTAATAACTCCTGAACTATTACTCCTTGCGCCATATAAATGCAACTTTTTGCCGGGCAATGATAAATAGGTAAGAATATTTCTGGAAGGACTCTGAGTTCTGTTATCAGTAATTCGTCCCTGAACTATCGGTCCATCAATTTCCGGAATAAAACTAAATTCCGGACTGTTCTTTGAAATAACCTCTTGCCAGACAAATTTTCTCCAGCCATGTGTTAGCATAAGATTATCGAGAGCCTCATCCGCCGTAGCATCTGTATTTTTTAAATAATAAGCAGGCGATTCTATATTCCCTTTTAAATCTGACTTCAGCCATAAGTAATTGAATATGTCGGCCTCATCTGAAGCTGCTGCATTAGACGAAAATACTGAAAGCGAAGCGTTAGCATCCACTTCCAGACCTTTCTCATCTTTTGAAGATAATTCAATAACTACTTTACTTCTTCTTGAATAAACTGACCTATCGGCTTTAATATCGAGATTTAAATAATTAGACGGGCGGATAAAATACAATCGTTCAGCAAGTGCCTGGCCATAAAGATTAAATAGTGTAAAATGGGATATTCCCTCCGCAAGCTTGTTCCTTTCAATTAAAAATTCTGCATTGCCATTACTCAGAGTGATATATTCACTTGTATTTTTATTCTGTCTGGTATGAACAAACAAGATTAACTTCTGATTTAATAGGCCTTCATTGGCTTGGATTTTTACTTTAATCTGTTCCTTCCCTACACTTTCAAGTCGCAAAACATAACCAGTTTTGACTAAGGGTAACTGTTTAACAATGGTTTTGGAGCCTGGAATCTCGATTATTGCACGATAAGTTTTTCCGATTTCTGGAGTAAAGGCAAAAGATCCAATACCAAATTTCAATGGTTTAAAACTTAGAAGAACCTTATTGTTTTCATCAACCAAATTACCTCGAAAATCAATGCCCTTTCCCTGACTATTTACTGCTCGAAAAGCAAGTTTTGTAGTCAGCGACTCGACCATGTTCCCTCCTTCAGGAAAGAACTGAATATCATAATTCTCATCTAAAATCAGAGCTTTTCTCTTTTCAGGCTTTGCAAGTGCATTAACAATTTTAATATTTTTTTCAAAATAATAATCCGGACTGAAATTTTTCATCCAGCTTGTATAGGCCCTTAGCTGATAATTACCGCTGGGCATAGAAACTGGGAGATATAAAGAACCACTACCTGACCCACTATCAATTGCGATTTTAGCCTGCAAAACTGGTTTTAGATTTTTATCAATGATCTCTACATAAGCAACTTTACTGAATTCAATCGATCTGTTGGATGTTGAATTAACATGATAAAGCTTAAACCAGAGAATCTCACTTGCCAGATAAAGCTCACGGTCGGTATGGACATAAATTTTTTCCTGTAGGTTGTTCTCTGAATATTGAACAAAGCGCTTAGTTATGGTATCAGGATGAAGCTGCTGTGCTTTTACATCCGTAAAGCATACAAAAAGTAAAATAATCCCCAATATTCTGAAGAGTGATTGCAGAGAGGTATTTACTGGTTTTTGCATTGTTTAAAGCTATTTATTTAGTCTATTACCAGAATAAAGGTTTAACAATACTGCCTCCTCTTGTACGGCAATCGAGGCATAACGCACTATTTCCATTATAAGATTCAATTGCACCGGATAAACTAACATTATAAGTTGTAATCAAATTGGACCCTGTTAAAAATGCCGCTTGCAAACTGTCTTTATGATTTCGAATAACCAAGGGATTGCATGTCAAAGAAAAATTCCAGTTAGGAACCTGGTTATTATTTATAAATATCCTTTTCTGAATAATCTGAGAAATAGTTATAAATCCAATTACACGCTCATTCGGATTATTAATGCATTTAATATTCCCTATGATATCGGAAGGTTGATTATCAAAAATTGAACCCATCTGCTCAGAATTTCTTTTCATCAAGGTCAGGTATTCAAAAGCTGCCCTGCTAATTGCATACTGTCTGACCAAAACACTGTATCTCACCCCTAATCTTTCAGATCTGTTTGGAATCAAAGCGAGTTGAAAATTATCCACAAAATCAGAACTTAACTTCGTAGTTGAGCTGATCAGAATATTTTTAGATGGCTCTTCCTTCCAGCAGGTAAAAATTTTAACTTTTTCAACTGGATCTCTATCTTGAATTTTTGCATTCTTATAGATATAGTCTGAAAATTCAACAGAGCGTTGTTCCCATGTCTCTGTATAATCCCATTGATAATACTTTGTATTATTATTTTTATCATGAGCATCTACATATATCCCCACACCATCCCTTTCCCTTCTCCAGTTCAAACTATCAATTGAAGGAGTTGCAAGAACCGACATTAGCTCAGAGAGATATTCTTTACCTCCAATTGTTTTAATTCTAAGCCGATATTGCAGATTAGAGTTGAAGGTGGTACTTGGCAAAGTATATACGCCTGCAGCACTTTCGGTCAGAGCTAAAATGGTATTATTTGTGCCTTCAACCTGGACTTTTGCTCCTTTCTCCATTTGAACTACACTCTTATCTGATAGTTTAAGTGAACGGCTCAATAGTATACTTGTTTGCCCGCCCTGATTTATTGTACCTTCAACAACCAGCAAAGTAGGAGAATCACTTATTGCATCGTGCTCAAATGGCTTTTTACATGATAATGAAAAAAGCAGCGTTGAAATAAAGATTATTATTTTGATTGTCCTGATCTTCATATTAAAACCTGATGTTATAGTTTACAAATGGAATAGCAGATCCGAAAATGGTAAGCTGATAACCTTTAATAACTCCCTTTTCAGAAACAAAATAGGTTGAATAAGCATTATCCCTTCCGGTAAGATTATAAATACCCAAAGTCCATGAATTATGGGTGAGTTGATTCACCTTGTGATTGCCATCAATATTTATTGAAAAATCAGTCCTGAAATAATCTGGTGCACGAAGTGAATTTCTATCTGAGTAATTTGCTCTCAAAGATCCTGCATAAAAATATTTACCGATTGGAACTGTAATAGGTCTACCGGTACTGAAAGCTGTGTTAAAGGATGCACTGAATCGATGAGAGAAACGGTAATTAGCCACCAGACTAAAATCATGGGGCTTATCATGATTTGCTGGATAAAAATTTCCATCGTTAACGATCTGACCTGCATTCGCATCATCCATTTTCAATAATGTTCTAGAATAAGTATATCCCATCCAGCCATTTAATTTGCCACTCAGTTTCTTAATCAAAAATTCTACACCGTAGGCTTTACCCCTGGTGTTAATTACGTCCGTTTCGATATTTGGATTCAAAATTAAATTGGCTCCACTTTTATAATCTAGATAATCCTTTAAATTTTTATAATAACCTTCAATGGAGGTTTCAATCGTATTATCTTTAAAATTTTTATAAAAACCCAGAGAGGTTTGATTCCCAAACTGAGGTCTGATATTTGGATCACTAAGCTTCCAGATATCTGTAGGAGAAATTGCGGTTGTATTGGTCAAAAGATGAATATACTGCCTTAAGGTATTGTAACCTGCCTTTACTGAAAAGTCTTCGCTAAGCTGATATCTAGCTGACATCCTAAGCTCAGGCCCATGATAAGTTTTAGCAATTTCACCATTTTTAAAGTTAGTTGTACCGATTACATTAGTCTCTGATTTTGGGAGATTTGGGGCGTAAATATTAGAACTTTGAGGCCCCATATAATTAAGCATGGAGTAGCGAACACCCAGATCAAATGATAAATTTGGACTCAGGTCAAAACGGTCTCCAACATATATGGCGCTCTCATACGCTTGTTCAGATGCTAATATATCTGACTTTACCAATGATTGAGAACCCAGAGGCTGGAAAGTTCCCGGATTGAGATCATACCGGATGGTGCTGACCCCAAAATCAATGGTATGCTTTGAACTCAGGTAATAGTTAAAGTCAGATTTAAAATTGACCTGCTGAATTCCAAAGGCCATTTTATAAGCATTGGTCGGCTTGGCTACACTGTTGTTATTGTATTGGTATTTACTTAATCCACCTACAAAAACCGCAGTCAACTGATTATTAAAAATATGCTTCCATTTTAAAGATAAATTTTGGTTGCTGTAAGCAAAGGATGTATCACTTCCTAAATTGGAATTATCATCACTCAAATACCCAGATAGGTATAAATTGTTCTTATTGTTGATTTCATGACTAATTCTCAAGTTTAAATCTGAGAAAGCAGCCTTCGCATTTTTATAACCTGATTCATCAGGCAGCATTTTTAACAGCCAATTGGAGTAGGTTGTTCTTCCTCCAAGGATAAAAGAAGTCTTGTCTTTTATAATCGGTCCTTCAATGTTTAAGCGACCTGTTAAAAGACCTATTCCGGCAGTTCCGCTTAATTTTTTATTGTTTCCGTCCCTACTGCTTACATCAAGTACAGAGGACAATCGGCCACCGTAGCGGGATGGAATACTACTTTTATACAATTCTACATCCTTAATTACATCGGGATTAAATGCCGAGAAAAAACCAAAAAAGTGTGAAGGGTTATAGATTGTTAAATCATCAAACAAAATCAGGTTTTGATCTACCGCTCCTCCCCTGACATTGAATCCATTACTTGCTTCTCCCACAGATTTCACTCCTGGAAGTGTTAACATAACCTTGACAATATCAGCTTCGCCAAATGCAACCGGAACTTGTTTAATGGATTTTATACTAAGTTTTTCAACCCCCATTTGCACATTGCGGACATTTGCAGATTTCTCTGCAGAAATAACAACCTCTCTCAATGAAAGAACCTGAGTTTGGATCTCAACATCCAGCTTACCGTCTGAATAGATCATTAAATTACGTTTGGTATCTTGAATACCCAAGGCCTTTATATTTAGCGTATGTGCTCCACGTGGTATAACAAGAGTATAATATCCAAACTGATTGGTATAGGTATTAATTCGGGGATTCTCAATAAAAACTGCAGCGCCAATTTCAGGAACACCGGTCTTTGCATCGCGCACATATCCAATCAAAGTAACATTTCCAGGCTTAAGTTGAGCAGTCTTATTCCCGATTTGAATCTGTTTATTTTCAAGGTTACCAGCTAAATCGCCTTGCTCTGAGACAGTTGTTAAATCTGCAATCAGTTCTGGTTCCCTTTGGACCTTCCACCTTAAAGAATCCTGCTCATTTTCAAATAGACCGTAGGGCAGGTTTGCCAAAATCTCAACTCCTTTAGTTAAAAAGACATTACTTTGCTTATCAATTGTAAAGCTAAAATCAGTGTTTTTGAAAGCAATTCTGAGGATTGAAGCTATTGTCTCATTTTTGGCATTAAAATTAAGTCTTAAGCTATCCATTTCTGATGGATTATAGTAGAAATGAAAACCAGATTTAGACTCAATTTCGTTAACAAAATCTTTAATTCTAGCATCTTTAAATGCTACCGTAATTTCTACCGGCTTAACTTGTGCCCCGACTTGGAAAATAGCTAAGTAAAAGCAAAAAACTAGAATAGTTAAGTTCCTCATATTACCTTGATAGCTGATCCTTGAATTTCAACATATGCACAATAGCCTTTTCAGGATCTTTTCTGAATTTTATCTTATTCTTTTTCAATTCATCAAGAATTTCTTTTTGATTTATGCCTAAAACTTTTAAAACAGAACCAATACTTTCAACCTGGAAGTAATTCTTTTGCTTTCTTAAAAAGAAAATATTCTTTTGCTTAAGGATTGTAATAAAATTCCCTGCGGATGTCGCCTCCTTTAAAGTGCCTTTTGAACGATTCACTAGTAAATCAATTTCCCCTGCATAAACTCGATCATAGAATCCGGCAGGTATAGCATCAGACATCAAATCTTCTTTGCCAATTTGAATAAAATGGTGATTATAAATATTGAAATATTTTATCTTTTGATTATGTAACCTAATTCCAGAAACATTATCAGGATAAAGCACAACTACCTCATTCTTAACTATATCGTACCGCATTGGAACACCTTCATAAAGAATACCATCATAAAAAACAGAACCATAGCTAATGTCAGCTGATTCAAAGTATTGATGTCCTGATCTTACTCTAAAAGGATAGCCTGTATATTCAGTACCCCTGTAAATTCCGGATTGTTCAGCCAATGACTTAAAATAAACAGATGCAGCTTTGCTTACTATCAGCTCTTCAGAGGGATTATTACCTTTTACCTGAGCAACAGAAAAATCCACAAACAGAAACTGAATTAAAAGTAAAAACGTCAATCCAGCACCTCTGAGCATAGTATGAAAGGAATTTTAGATTAAAAAATTTAATAGGATTTTTGGGTCCGTTTAGATATTTGTCGGTCGAATATAGATTAAATATTTAATTTAACCTTACATTAAAATGACAAATAATTAGTTACTAGGTTCCAACGGTTCACCTTCAAGTTTCACTACAACCTTCCGCTCAATAGTCCCTAAAGTAATCAGAAACTGAGCGATCATATACGTTGACATAATTAATATTCCTGCAAAAGTATAGGGTTCAACAAACTTCATATAGGCAAGCGCCGCATCAGAGATAACAAAAAAGATAGCCCCAAAACAAATCAACCTAAAGCTTAACAGATTTACCCTTCTATACCGATAGCCGGCAAGAATTGCCATGATAGATATCACAAAAATATATGCCAGAACCGGTATACGGAAGTCATTTAGATAATCCCTGATGATTGAGTAATAACTCATAGAGAACACCCCCATCAAAAAAAGCATCAGATGCCCAAAGTATTTTGATTCCTGAGGTTTATTCTTAAAATCACGAAAGAATGCAGATGAGTATAAAATATGAGCGATTAAGAATGAAACTAATCCATATAAAAAGAGAAAAACATCCGAAACAGAATACAGCAGCAACACATCCCCAAATAAAGAAAAAATAAGTCCGGAAAAAACCAAACGATTAAATCCCACCTTCATATTACACTCTTTAAACAGGTAAATAGCAAGTGATAGACAAATCAAAGGTTTAATAAATATGTTGTATTCCTCAAAAACAACGGACTGAACCATTAGATTCAAAATCATAATCACGATAAAAATAATGAGGAAGCTTTTGTGTTGTTTAAACATATTTTACTCCTTTAAGGCGATAGAACCAGAAAAACGAAAATGTGGCTATCAATGTATTTAAAATGAACATATTCGAAAAAAAATCGTTGTTATAAAAGCTGAAAGGAACTAAAATCCAATAGAATATTCGAACATATTCAAACCATCCGGACCAGGTTTTTTGTTCCATCAATACTCCACAAGATGTTAGGCTAAATATTGAAAGCAGACTACAGCTTATTAGTTGCAATGTATTCATTTCTGAATTGAGGAAAATCAGCATGCTCGAAATAATCAGCGTAAATAGAAACGTGCTGAGGATATATGATTTGAATCGATGATCATAATCGGGACTATATTTTATGTAAGAGCTGTTATTCACTTCTTTTGGATATTGCATTCCTCCCAAATAATCAGGAAACCATCCCGGAGGATTGATAAAAATTCTAATCTTATCGATGATATTCCGAGTCTTTTTTGAGCTTGAATACAAATCCGCCCAATAATGGAAATTTGCCCAAACAGGATTCCAGCTGGCCAGCGGACTGGTAATTCCATAAACAACTTCCTCTTCTTCATCTTGAAATGTTCCGAACATTCTATCCCAAATGATTAAAGTACCTGCATGATTCTTATCAATATATTTAGGATTAGAACCATGATGTACCCTATGGTGGGAAGGAGTATTTAAAAACCATTCAAATATGCCCATTCTGCCAATTGCGCGGGTATGTATCCAAAACTGATAAATGGTGTTAAAAGCACTGATAGTGAGGAACATGATCGGTTCAAAACCTGCAAATGCGAGAGGTAGGTAAAAAACCCATGAAAAACCCGATTGAAACCATGATTGCCTCAAAGCAACTGTTAAATTGTATTCCTCACTTTGGTGATGAACAATATGGGCAGCCCATAATGCGTTTATCTGATGACTTTTACGATGAAACCAGTAATAGAAAAAATCAACAGCTAAAAAAAGTAAAATCCAGGTCCATAAGGTATTCTGAAATGAATAAAATCTCCAGTTCTCATAAATAAATAAGTAACCAAAAAAAGTAATTGTTTTCAGAAATATACCAACCAATTGAGATCCAATACCTTGACTCAAATTAGAAATTGAGTCGTTTAAGCGGTAATAATCAAGCTTTTTGTACAGAGCATAAACAAGCTCTACAATAATCAGGATTAAAAATACAGGAATAGAAAGAGCGATATAGTCAACTTTCATCAATTTATTTATTGTTTTTTAATGGTGATGAAGCCCTCCGAACGACTTGGTCGGGCGGGCGATCATGATTTAATAATCATCTCCCTGTGGGTTTAGAAAAAATCATGATGGTTTCATTATCACAATTTAGTATTTTATCACGAAACAAAAAATTAGACAGAATATTGTTTATTTATCTTCAGGCTTTCTATATTAGCGGCCCGGTCTTTAAATAGATCTAAAATAATATCAAGTTTGATAAACACTTCCCGCACATGCGGGACAAAAAATATAAAAACACACAAATGAAACGTTATATATTACTTTTTGCGGCAGTTGCTATTTCAACTTATAGTACAGCACAGACCAAACCCGCTACGGCTCCACTATTAAAAACGCAATTAGATTCAGCGAGCTATGCCTTTGGGGCAAGTATTGCTAATGATTTGAAAAACAGAGGTGTAAGTAACTTGAATTACACTTTGGTCTCGAAAGCAATGAGCGATGTTTTTTCTGGAGGAACAGTGATTTTAACCCCTGAAAAATCACAAGAAGTAATTTATAGCCTTTTGAACGCTATTGAAAAGAAGAAATTCGAAGGAGCGATTGCTGAATCCAATAAGTTTTTAAGCGAAAATAAGCTAAAGCCGGGCATCATAACTCTTCCAAGTGGTTTACAATACGAAGTCATTGTACCTGGTGTAGGGCCGAAGCCGGTTGCTACCGATGAAGTATCTGTAAACTATAAAGGAACCCTAACCAATGGATTCGAATTCGACAGCTCTTATAAACGTGGAGAACCTACTTCCTTTGTATTAAATCAGGTAATACCGGGATGGACAGAAGGACTTCAGCAAATGCCGGTTGGTTCAAAATATCGATTCTTTATTCCTTACTCACTAGCTTACGGTGAACGCGGAGCCGGGAAAGACATCCCTCCTTATAGCACGCTTATTTTTGAAGTTGAATTGGTAAAGATCGGAAAGTAG
>JAURKO010000037.1 GCA_030831705.1 Daejeonella sp.
ATTGGACACTTGAAAGGTGGATTTAAAGCTTGGTTAGATTCAGGAAAGGAAGCTGATGTGGTTGATCGTATCACTGCTGATCAGTTTGCGAATGAATTCAGACTTGAAAATGACATGGTGCTTGATGTCCGCAGAGAAAGTGAATATGCCGCAGAACATGTCGATAGTGCTTACAATAGGCCATTAGCTTACATAAATGACTGGATAAAGGATGTAGATCCAAAACAGCATTTTTTCTTACACTGCGCCGGGGGTTACCGCAGTATGATGGCAGCTTCTATTCTTCAGGCGAGAGGTTACAGAAACTTCACGGAAATTGCCGGTGGATTTGGAGCGATCAGTAGTACCAATATTCCCAGAACTGATTTTGTTTGCCAGAGTAAGGTAATGCCTGCATGATCTGCTAATCTATCTTTTTAAATTTCAAAGGGAGGTATTCAATAAAATACCTCCCTTTGACTAATAATAGGTTTTGGTTTTTGAATTTATACCTCAATTGATTTATGCAGGGCTTACATAAAAACAGGTACCAATTTGCTTTACTAGTATTGGTGAATGCCTTTGTTGGTGCTATGCTTGGCCTCGAAAGGTCAATTATGCCTGATTTTGGGAAACTAGAGTTCGGTATCAATGCCAACGCTGCCTTAATGTCTTTTATTATTGCATTTGGTATCAGTAAATCCTTGAGTAATTATGCCGTTGCTCAGCTTTCCCAAAAATTAAGTCGTAAATCTATCCTGATCATTGGCTGGATTGCGGCACTGCCGGTACCATTTCTTTTAATGTACGCACCTAGCTGGAACTGGGTTATCGCGGCTAATGTTTTGTTAGGGATAAATCAAGGTCTGGCCTGGAGTGCAACAGTAATCATGAAAATTGATCTTGTTGGATCAAAAAACAGGGGTCTTGCGATGGGAATAAATGAATTTGCTGGTTATCTTTCGGTTGGACTTGCTACTTGGCTGGCAAGCTCAATTGCACTGAATTATGGTTATGCATTTTTCCCCTTTATTCCTGGCATTATATTTTCGATTGCTGGTTTATTAACCACAATTTTTCTGGTTAAAGACACGACTAATTTTGTAAATGCAGAGAGTCTGACGAGCAAAGTACCCTTGCTTCAGAATGTATGGAAGGAAACAAGCTGGAAGCATCAAAATTTGGGTTCAGTAACATTAAATGGTCTGGTGAATAATCTGAATGACGGGGTAGTCTGGGGATTATTACCGGTACTTCTCATGCAAAGAGGCTTTGGAATAGGGCAGATTGGAATTATTGCAGGAATTTATCCTGCAGTTTGGGGGCTATCACAATTATTTACCGGAAAACTGGGCGACACACATTGTAAAAAACAGATTATTACCTCAGGAATGTTTTTGCAAACTCTTGCCATAATTATTTTAGCTCTTGCAGGTTCATTATCCTTTTTAATTTTCGCAGCGGTCTTGTTGGGATTTGGTACGGCTTTGGTCTATCCTAATTTTCTGTCAGTTGTGGCCGAAGGGACACACCCTACACAGCGCGCCGAAAGTTTGAGTATATTCCGACTTTGGCGGGATAGTGGATATGTTTTCGGAGCAATTTTAAGCGGGATATTAGCAGATTCCTTCGGAATTGTAAATGCCTTTTTCATTGTGGCTACCATTACAGCAATTGCAGGAATAATAGCGAACCGTAGGATGTGCTGTACAAATAAGCTATTCTGGAAGAGTGATTATTGTGTGCCTGTATATTGATAAAAAGCGATGAAATTGAATGACAATGTAAACAGGTATCTTATCTTCTGCGAAAATCAGGAGATTGAAAGAACATTACTGGCTGTTGTTTGAATGTTCCTGTATTTTGTCATCGCCAGCATGACGCTGGACTTCTTTTAAACCTCAGCTATGGCTTATACTTCGAAATGGCATTCTGGACAGTTGTTGCTGCGATATTTTGTTTCGGACTATCCAAGTTTTTCACCAAAAACGAAAACTCAGGGATAGTCCAAAGCATATCGGGAATTATATCCCTAAAGCAAAAAATAAGTCTTAAATTTTCATTTGTAACCTTTGTTACTCAAATCGTAATCTGCAGACCTTACTTTTGTTATATAATTTAGTGTAACAACAAATTCCTATGAAAATGATAATTTTTAATAACTGGAACATCATCAGAGTACTTCGTTTGGGAATCGGACTTGTCATTCTGGTTCAGGCTGTTATGGCTTCAGATATAATGTTCGGTTTGATAGGTTTACTTTTTTCAGGAATGGCTGTTTTTAATACCTCTTGTTGTGGAGCAGGAGCCTGTGCAGCTCCAACTTCCAAAAACAACACCGGATCAAAGGAAATAAGCTATGAAGAAATTAAATAAACAGCTATGACATTCAACGAATTAATTGAATCAGACAAGCCAGTACTTGTTGATTTTTTTGCAGAATGGTGTGGTCCCTGTAAGGTTATGGCGCCAATTTTAAAAGATGTTAAACATGAAATAGGAGATGCTATAAGTATCCTAAAAGTCGATGTTGACAAAAACCCTCAAGCTGCTGCAGCCTACCAGGTACAAGGTGTACCAACACTGATCTTATTCAAACAGGGAAAAGTATTATGGCGACAAAGTGGGGTCGTTCAGAAGAACGGTTTGGTTGGAGTAATTAAAAAATTTATAGTTTAAAATTACGATTATGAGTATATTAAATTGGTTATTTGGAGGTTCTGCGAAGCTTGATTTAACGGAAATAATAAATGATGGGGCATTTTTAGTTGACGTCAGGTCGTCCCGTGAATTTTCTCAGAACCATGTAAAAGGTTCGGTAAATATTCCTCTTGACGTCATTCCAACGCAGTTGGCGAAATTTAAAAATAAAAAGCACATCATTGTTTTTTGCCGCAGTGGAAACAGGAGCTCTCAGGCTAAATCATACTTGGAGCAAAATGGGTTTGCAAATGTTGTGAATGGTGGTACAGTAGAAATTGTAAGTCAGTATGTAAGTTAATTCTTAAAGCGGGAGTAAGCCTTGAATTGAATTAATAAAAAAATCAAAAAGCAATCAGATGAAAACAATAATTGTAGATGTTAGAACAGCAGATGAATTCATGATAGAAGGACATGCTGAAGGCAGTGTAAACTATCCTCTTGATAAAATTGAAAACTACATTGATACCTTACGCGAATTTGAAAAGATAATTTTAGTTTGTAGAAGTGGTAATAGGGCCAATATCGCCAGAAGCATCCTTTTACAATCAGGTATTTCCAATATTGAGAACCAGGGTGCCTGGCAGAATATTTCAATGAATTAATTAGATGTTAATGATC
>JAURKO010000038.1 GCA_030831705.1 Daejeonella sp.
CAGGATTTTAAGTCCTGCGTGTCTACCAGTTCCACCATCCGAGCAGATGATTATGCCATCGATAGGCAATCATTTTCCTTTAAACTTAAATCCCTTCCTGGTAGGGAAGGGATTTGGAGCGAAAGACGAGATTCGAACTCGCGACCCCGACCTTGGCAAGGTCGTGCTCTACCAACTGAGCTACTTTCGCATTTTAGTGAGTGCAAATATAGGTACAAAAGCAATTTTGACAAGTGTTTTTTATTATTTTTTAAAAAATATTATAACTTATTGTTAATCAGTAGCTCTGAGATGAGATCGCTCTCATAACCTTTACCTGCTCCATAGCGACTCAATAGATAACGCCTTTTAAATGGGTCTTTTTCTGTTATCGTTCTCGCCTTTTTTTCTAAAAGTAGCTTAAGTTTCGACTGATAATCATCTATATCAATTGCATTTAGTGATTTAGTGATGAGTTTATCAGGTACTCCCTTAAGTTTTAAGCCCTGTTTTATCTTCAGTTTGCCCCAAGCCTTGATCCTGAATTTGCCAAGGGTATAAGCGATCGAAAAACGCTCTTCATTCAAAAAATTCAGGCCAATAAGCTCAGAAATGATTTCATCTACTTCTTTTTGATGTAACCCCCATTCATAAAGCTTATTCCTGACCTCATACTGTGATCGTTCCTGGTAGGCGCAATAGCTTTCGGCTTTCTGTTTGGCCTGTTCTCTGCTGAATATTTTCGGCTTAATGTTCTCGTTTTTCAAAACATCGAAATATCGCAAATATTTGAGAAGAATCTTTAAATTTTATTGAAATTAGCAGAATGAATCATATCCTTTATTCAGCAGAAGATCTTACAGCTATCCTCAAAGCGAAGTCTTTTATTCGGAATAAGGATATTTTGATCAGAACTATTCTTAGCGACAGCCGTAAGCTTAGTGATATCAATCATGCACTCTTTTTTGCTCTAAAAGCAAGGAGGGATGGACATGGCTTCATTCCTGCAATCTATGAGGCTGGACTTAGAAGTTTCGTAATTTCTGATTCTGAATTTGATACTGAAGCCTATCCTGATGCAAATTTCTACAAGGTAAATGATACATTAACGGCCTTGCAAGATCTGGCAGCGGCTCATCGTTCTAAATTCAGCTATCCTGTTATTGGGATTACTGGTAGCAATGGTAAAACTATAGTTAAAGAATGGCTTTATCAGCTTTTGGCTCCTGAAAGTAACATTGTCAGAAGTCCTAAAAGTTATAATTCTCAGATCGGTGTTCCTGTATCAGTTTGGGAAATGAATGAGGAAAATAATCTTGCGATTTTTGAAGCAGGAATATCCAAAGCTGGTGAGATGGAAAATCTGGCTAGAGTTATACGTCCCACCATTGGTATACTGACCAATATAGGAGAAGCTCATAATGAAGGTTTTGACAACATCAATGATAAAATAAGAGAGAAACTTAAACTGTTTGAAGGAGTGGATCTGTTTATTTATTCGGATAAGTATCTTGATCAGTATGAAGGTGAAATACCTGGAAAGAATAAATTTACCTGGAATTATCGTGGACATGCGAATTTAGAAGTTATTGATGATGAAGTGCTTGTTGAAAGATTCAAGTTTTTAAGGGCTCGTTTTAATGGAAAAGACGTTCAGGCAATGATTCCGTTTACTGATCAAGCATCTATAGAAAATGCGCTCATCTGTTGGGCAAGTTTACTGGCAATGGGTTATGAGCCTGAGGAAGTTGTTAAGCGGCTCGAGAAACTGATTCCGGTAGGAATGCGGCTTGAACTTAAAAATGGTATCAATAACTGTTCTGTTATTGATGATTCTTATAGTCTCGACCTTTCCTCTCTGGCTATTGCACTTGATTTTTTGAAGCAGCAAAACCAGCATCAGCGTCGCACATTGATATTATCTGATATTCCAGGGAATGATTCTGAGGTAGTTTATAATCAGGTAAGGCATCTTCTTGAGAATAAATCTGTCGATAGATTAATTGCAGTTGGTGAGCATATAGGGAAGTATCTTTCTAACTACTCCATTGAAACAGAATATTTTGCAAGTACTGTAGATTTGTTGGAGCATTTCAGCTCCCTAAAATTTCAAAACGAAACCATACTTCTTAAAGGTGCCAGATTATTTGAGTTTGAACGGATCAGCCTACTGTTAACTCAGAAGGTACATGAGACCGTTTTAGAGATTAATCTGAACGCATTAGAGAATAACCTGAATCATTATAAATTAGAATTAGGGGCTGGAACAAAAATTATGGCTATGGTGAAGGCATTTTCGTACGGTAGCGGTAGTTTTGAGATAGCCAATCTCCTTGAATTCAATAAAGTAGATTATTTGGCTGTAGCTTATGCGGATGAGGGTGTTGCCTTAAGAAATGCCGGATGCAGTTTACCTATCATGGTGATGAGTCCGGATGCAATGGCTTTCGAAACCATTATACAGCATAAGCTGGAACCCGAGATATTCAGTGTGCGGGTTTTAAATCAGTTGCTGGAAGTCTTGGTTCGAAAGAATCTTGAGAATTATCCAATTCACCTCAAATTAGATACGGGGATGCACCGTCTTGGGTTTATGGCGGATCAACTGGATGAACTGATTGAAATCCTTCTTCATACAAAGCTTGTACGAATTCAGAGTGTGTTCTCTCATCTGGTGGCAAGTGGGGATCCTCAGCATGATGAATTCACAAGATATCAGATTGACCTGTTTGTAAATCTTGCTGATAAAATCAGTCATCA
>JAURKO010000039.1 GCA_030831705.1 Daejeonella sp.
AATTTTTTCATCATTTTATATTTCTTGCACTCACCGTATTATAAAAACTTCTTATTTTTTCTCTCGCAGAGACGCAAAGACGCAAATGCTAGAGATTATCTAATTTCCAATCTTGTGTCTTATTTGTCTTTATTCCTTGTTCTTTGCTCATTGATCCTAATTATTTAAACACCAGTGTGCCAAAATATTGCGGAAGATGAAACTGTGGAACTGGATTCTGAATAAAATTCCAAGTGATGTAATGCGGATTAGTGCTACGACTGGATGTTTTATAAAAATTGGCTTTCCATTTAACCCCCTTTTTAGGCAGGGTAAAGTTTCCATATTTTGCAAGTAGGGAAATAGGCATTTTAAACTCAAGAAACCAGGTTACGGGTTCTGAAATCTCCTGTTCAAGCTTTTTAGGTAAAGTATGGGCTATTTCTACAACACTGAAATCTTCCTCTTTTACATTTGTTCTTTTACCATCCTTATGATAGGCCATCAGGCCTGTGCCACCGGCATTAATCTCAACATTGAAATATCTAAGCGGCCAATCCGAATCAGGAGCAAAAAAGAATTCCACACAGGCATCCGTTGAAACAGGGCCATTAAACTTTGTATTTTGAATTCGGACATGACGATCATCAACTTTATAAATCAAATAAACATATTCAGCATCGTACATCATTTTTGCAGTCACCACAGGTTGGAATGCCGGTAATTTTCCCATAAAATTCCGGATTGGAATTTCATTTATGTTCTTCCACTGGGCTTTATCCCAATTTGCATCAATTTTCATGGATTTCTTTAGCTTACTTACTTTGTATACCAATGGCAAATCAGATGAATATGCAAAAGAGAGCATGAAAATCCAGGTAAAAAAAAGCATAAATGATATTTTTTTCATAATGATCTTTGTCTTTTTCGACAATTTAACTACATAATAATATTTAATAGTTTACAGATATTTTTGATTGGCCTTTTGAAATAGAAAGAGTCAAAATTTTCGAGTTCTGATCATATTTCCAACTCTTAAAAAGTTGCCCGTTCTGTACAATTGCGGTAGGCTTCTGTAGACTTACCATCATGAGTTCACAAGAATTATCAGATTTTATTTCAATAACTGCAACGGAGTTTGAAAGAGAAACAGAAGAGATAACAGGCTTTGTAAATCTCAAGCTGGAACCATAACCTTCAAAATCTTTCCCTTCAAAGTAGGCTTCTTTAAGCTGATCTTCTGAAATAACAGCAGTAAAACTGGATGCATCAGTTTTAAAACCTTCGATAACTGAGTCTGAAGTTTGATTGGTTCTGAATAAACCATAATACTTTGTATTGGTTTCGTTTAAAACAGCACCTATCCATCCATTGGAATCAATCCTTAAAGGTTTTGGCCTGACTGAATAAATACCATTGGCAGGTTTTGATTCAGGCATCATTACAGCAAGGAAATCGGCATCATTTTGCCTGGCAGAAGATATAGCGATAAAACTTTCATCCCTGTCTGAATTTCGGATAACTCCGGTTAATGGCTGTGGTGAAAGTACATCCATAGTTAATCTTGCTGCCGAACGATTGATACTCATCCGGTTATCTGCATAAGAAATTGAGCTTTTACCATTGGTATGCTCAGCATGGAACAGCCAATTATAAGAATGAGGTTCAGGACTTTTTACCTGATCAAAAAGAAAAACAGGTCCATTTTTTATACTGAGTAAAGTCCGGGTATAATTTGAAACTACACCTTTATAAACACTTTTCAGATCTCCCTGCACCCCACTTGATCTGTCACCGGCAAAAGAACTTGTAATTTTTGGCCAGGTCTTTAAGGCCGCAATGCCATTATCAAAATCTCCTGGAGCCTGACTTTCAGCGTTCATATCTACAAGCATTACATTATGTCCTACTGCCTGAGTATAATAACCCGGAAAATACAGGTTTGCGTAATAACTGCTGCTATGGCCTGCATCACTCAATAGCTCTTCTCCATTATGGGTCAGTAAGATTGTTCCCTGATCATAATGATAATGATTCCCGTTTGGGCCTGTTTTAAAGATCAGGATACTGCCTGAATCATCCCAGCTAGAGCGCATGACCATATGACCTTTACCTTCAAAATGCTTTGAGGTGGGCAGAGTCTCCCTGCCGACTGGCGTGATCCCTTCTGTATACCATAGATAGGGTAAAATTCCTCCTCTGGCAACACCAGAATCCCATGCGGGTTTAACATATTTATACATGAATGGATCCTTCATCTTATAAACAAGCCATTGCATAGGTTGCTGCGTAAAATTATAGGTTGGTGAAACATCCCCCAGATCCTGATACTTCCCTCGATTATTTTGTGTTACGTACAAAGGGTATTGATAAAACTCTTTCAAATAGGTAGTTGAAGTATAATCAATACCGTAATTTTTCTCAAGAGAGAACAGAAATTCAACAAACTCCCTGTATCCCATTTCCTGATAAGTATAAGGTTCACTATAACTGCCTTCAGGTAACATAGTCCGATCAATAAATTGTTTGGATTTAGTAAGAATACCTGAAAAATAAGGTTCGAGTCCCGGCAATTCGGGATCATCATTCGCAATTGCCATGACAGCAAGTCCGACACCGGAAAGTATTACCCCAATATGATTTGAATTACTACTCGGCATACGGTTTAATTCAACCATGTCGCGGTAGAAAGGTTTAATGGAATTATCCATGATACCCTTACGGATCACTTTGCGCTCTTGCTCAGAAAGAATCTGGAATATGAGATCATAGCCCAAGGCAGCAGCCATAGCTGCCGGAGCACCAGGATAATAGGTATGGTTTCCATTGGCTTCCATCCATGGATGATTCCACGATGGCATGCTGCAAAGTTTATAAAGTGCTGCCTTAGCCTTTTCTCCTGCTTCCTTATTCCCCGTCAGATAAAACTGCCAGGCCTCATTATTAATTACTCTTGCAAGAGCATTCTGCGTATTATACCAGCCACCCATGCTCGCACTAGCATAAGGTCCGCCAGTAACCGATTCAGGAGCTACAGATGTTGGCTGAGGCAGGGTATTGATATCAATTGTTGATGGCTTATATGAATTGATGAAATTTTCTAATAGCTTCTTTGCTGCTGCGGGTTCAAATCCAGCTCTGCGAGAGGCAAGTTCTGGCCCTGTGAAAAAAATGCGTGGGTGGCTTGTTGCATTTAATCCGGAAACCTGGACAATGAATCTCATTTCCCATGAAAAACCTTGTTCACCTTCTGCTGTAAATCTTGCTTTCCAATGTCCCCTTGAATCTGATTCTTTGATTGTATATATTTCATTATTAGACCATACTCCATCTCCGGCAATAGCATCACCATGGCTACCATCATCATAAAATTTGACTTTTTTCAGCTTGGTCTGCCCGTCCGAACTAATCAAATCGGCATTAACAGCCAGTGGTTTTGCACCTTCTTCGGCTTTTACGCTCAATGATATGGTTTGTCCGGTGGCATAATGCTTATGTAAGTTCGTTTGTCCGAATTGTTCAAACCAAGTTGATCCGGGTTGTGTAGAAATAAACTGCCTGGCTCTTTCCCCGTTTAGCCTGAACTCATCCATAAGCATTGAATAACTGGGTAAATGATTTACAAGCGGGTAAAAGGTTTTCATAACAACAACCTGAAGGTGTTCTCCAGCACTCAACGATTTGCCGGAAGACCTGAAAGATTCCATTGGAAGGTCCACTTCAACCCAGGTATTTGCTTTTGGTGAACTGATGGTATGTGTGTATAATTTCCCATCAAAAGTCCCAAGAGAAACATCCAAGCTTGCAGGTTTTCTGTCACTCATAAAAAAGTAGGCAAACTTCAGTCTTGTAGACGAATTGGTAAACATATCAATACGCTTAGTAAACCCCTGAGTTAAATCATTTGCATCATTTGGCTTGGTCAGGCGAGACAGCGAACTCCCCTTTCCTCCATAAGCAGGCTCCTTTTTGGTACCAAATAAGGGATCATAACCAGTATCCTGCTGATAGGGATAAGGTTCCCAGGTATACATTTCTCCAGTATCGAAATTATCATAAATGACATATGGAACCCTGCTTCCTGATGTTTGGGCATTTAATGAAATCACCAAAAGGAAGAGTGAAAGAAATGGAAGGATTGATCTTATTTTCATAATCTGATTCTTTTGTCTTTTGTCTGTTATCTGTTACCAGCTATCTGTAATTTAATGGTTCATTATCCAATAGATTTCACTATCTTATTTCATATTTTTTCAACTGTCAACTGTCAACTGTCATCCCGATAGCTATCGGGAGTCAATTGTCAATTATTTAACTCTATTAATCAACTCCATCGAGGCATCGATTAAGACTTGCTCTGCCTGTGGTGCATAAGGACTTCCGTTAACGGCATAACCACCTTCAATATATTCTGCAGCAGTAGCAATATAGCCATTAAACCCGCCTGCTACACCCAAAATAAAAGTATTTGCAAAAGGCGATTTCTGTTTAACACTTAAACCAATTTCAGTAAAAACTTCTGCTGGGAAGGTTACCAGAACCATTGTTCCAATGCGAATAGCCTGCATAGGCATTAAATAAGGTGCAGGATTTGCGGGCAGGGATTCAATCCGTTTTGATTGATTTACTGCCTGTGTGGCGAGCCAATAATCCACTTTATACTTATCCAGTGTTCTTGGTCCGATGGTTTTCCCTATATCTCCTTTAGCAACCAATTCACGGGCGGCTTCTTTTAATCTTTCAACACCATCAAGGTCCCTAGGATAATAAATGACCAGTTTTTCCTTTTCATCCAAAGTCTTTTTTGCCTGCTCCTGCCAACGAAGAGCCTCTTCATGTGTGTAAGGGAATGTTGTACGGATCGGGATTTTGAATTTATCATAAGTGACTTTTACATCTAGGTTTGCAAAAGTTTTGATCTCCGGCAAAACTTTAAGGACAGCCTCTGAAAGAACCAGGCCTTTCTTTTCGGCAAATTCAAAACTCCTGATTCCCTGCATAAAGGCACCTACTGCAGACAGTTCTGCCTGATAACCCACCTTGGCATCACCCTGTGCAGATTGAAAATAACCAACGATAACACCTTTAGGTAATTTCTCTTTTATTCCTTTTATCGAAAAATAAGGCCAATCTTCAGTAAATTTTAAATTATGAAGATCCAAAACAGAGGGATGACAACCATAATTGAAAAATACACCTAACAATTTGCCCTGAGCATTCTCAACTTTAATGACTGCAGCTTCGGGATCAGGAGGCACTCCACCATGCTCCATTCTTCTGTCGTTCATCGCCATTCCAAATACTTCCGTTGAACCTGCCCCAATCTTTCCCTGAACCCTGCCGTTCCATGCATTTACAGCACTTTGAATAGTCCTGCTTATGAAAAACTTAATGTAGGCATCCTCGAGATTACCCATCACCGGACCGGAATGGGTATGAGTTGATGAAACTATTACGTTTTTAAAAGGGATTCCGGTTTCCTTATTTACCCCAGTACGGATTTGATCCATCACCAGTTCAGACATATTGACTACTGCAACAGTAATCATGGCAGAGCTTGTTCCATCGGCAGCTTCAACAACCAGACTTCGGGCAAAGAGATCATCATGTACACCGGTAGAGGTATTAATACCCCTGTCGTATCCAGCCATCTTCACACCAACAGGATCAGGCGGTGTGATTACAGTTTCTGCCACACCTACTTTTATTTGTGCAGCAAGGTTTGCAGTAAAACAAATAAATGCAATCAGAATAATTGATAATAACTTTGAAATATAGGTTGTTTTCATAGCCTGATAAATATGATCCGAGGTTTTAATGCTTAATTGCAGAAATTCCTCTCTATTGATTAATTAAAAAAGGAAAACAGGCACATTAAAGTAATACTGTATCTGATAATCCATCTGTTTTATTTGGCTTTAGTTTCAAGAGCATGAACAGCTATCTGTGGCGGATAATTGTATTTCAATGCCTCGTCTTCCACATACTTTACAAAATCCTTTTCATTATTGTTTACTTCACCGAAACTCCATGCTCCAAATATCATATACTCATAAGTTAAATCTTTACTTACCGGCATTTTAAAAACATGGTTACCACCAAAATTCTTGATAGCCTGGTATTGGGGTTTGTATTTATCCTTAATTACCAAACCTATGCCTTGCCATGGCACCATTAAAACCTCATCACCTATATCCTCATCAGGAATTCTGGCTTCTACGTCCTTACCCATTGAAATGGCAATTCCATTTTTATTTACTGAGGTATATTCATTCATAATACGACGGATACCTGCACCAAACATCGCACTGGAATTTGGCGCATTAAATTCATTGAATTTGGTCTCAACGGTACTCCAGCTTTTACCTGCATAGGAAGTATAATACTGATCAAGTTCATAAAAACCCTCCCCTGAATTCCAGTTAGTGGTAGAAACCTTGACCATACTACGAAGCGGACCATTGTATACCAGATCGAATGCAAAGCGGCTATCGTTAAACGGACCTTTGTTCTTAAATGGAGAATGATAAGCACGTGCAGGGTTCTCCATGTCCATAGGATTTTCAAAAACACACATTCCTCCGGCACCAAAAGTACTGGCAACAGTCATGATGTCTGTACCCATTTCCCATGGCATGTAATAGCCTGATTTATTGGTTGAATACTCATAATAAGCAGTCAGCATTGGTGCTCTTTTACCATGCAAATCAACTTCATGAGGATACCATAATTTCCAGCCCATGTCTTTTGATTCCCAAAGAGGAACAGTATGGCGACCATAATTGGCTATGGATGCATGTACCTGATGCTCATACATTCCTCTCTCGTAATGGTCGATATAGATATAATAATCTCTTGATTCTTTTGCTGCTAGATCTGCCATAAAAAAGATCTCATCCCAAATTCCGTCTTTATTCTTATCATCAACCTGAAGTTCTACATAATGACCATTAGTTTCTTTCCTTCTAACATAACCACTATTGGTTTTAAGTTGTTCAGGGGTAGGTTCAGGATCAGATGGAAGTTTAGGATCAACTATGCCTATCCAGCGTTCAGGAATATTTTGCATGGGCAAGGATGTACGGGGTACCACGATTGGACATCCTTTGACGGGTATATTTAATGGATTGGTAACCGTGATTTTAATTCTTCGGGTCGGGGTATAATCCTTCCCCTCGGTATACCAACCTGCACTAGATTGGGCGTTAGCTATTCCTACGGTAAAAAGTAAGGTAATAAATACGGCGATTTTCATGTAATCTTTGTTTTAATAGTATTAATTGATATTTTTTTTCTGGGATAGTGTCAGGATGATTTTTTTTACACACGATCAACTCTTTTTATGAACTCATCAAAGACCTGAAAACTTATTTCAACGCAATCAAGAGGTACCTTATCTAATGTATCATCCGGACGATGGTAAACCGGCAAGGTTTTCTCATCATAACCTCTGCTGTTTGCATGTAATGCTTTGGCTCCAGATGGTTTGAAGGGTAATGAGTCCATTACAAATCCATCATTGTCTCCATAGATCGGTGTTGAATCAATATTCAAATCCTTATGAATATCCCTGATCACATCTTTAACCAACTGGTCTTTCGAATTGATCCACAAATTCGGTCCGTAAGTGAGTGAATCAAAGTTAAGGACGTACTTAATATCTTTCATTGTATTATCAGCAATTCGGCCTTCTGCATAATGATATGCGCCTTCAAATACATATTCTTCAGAATCGGAGGCAATGAAAGTCAAGGTATGATTATTTTCCCTGCCAGATGCAGCATGCGCAAGCATTAGCATAACAATCACTGATGCAGCATTATCATTGGCACCTGGAGTGTTAAAAATAGTATCCAAATGTGCAATAATAAGAATTTCATTCTTGCTTTTTCCCGGAATACGGCCTATTACATTGATTCCTGGCGCTTTGTGAATAGGTTTATATTCAGATTTAATCCATGCCGAAAGCTTATTTTTTGCGCTTCGATCAAGTATTGAAATATCCTGCTTACCGAGTCCAAAAACAGGGATTGATTTGTCAAGGTTTCCGCTACCTGATCCAGCTATTGCCCTTCCATATTGACTAACTGAAAAATAGGCCAGAATCTGACCGTGTTGTTGGTCTGAAATTGCATAGCCATTTCCAATTTTTGTAAAAATTCCTTTTACACCTTCAAGTGGAGTACCAAAGCCTCTCTTCTGGGGAATTGCTTCGATGTGCTGTCCTCCAACAATCAAATCAGAACCACTAAGCGGACCCCAGTCATCGAATTCATATTTATCAAAATTGACGATCGGCAGGGAACGCTGCATTTCTTTCAGCACAACTTTTGCAGCTTTAGCATAGGCTTTACTGCCACTTGGCCTCGGCCCGATATCGGTAACCAGTTGCTTTAAAAGGGAAAGAGTATATTCTTGGCGCTGCTGCGAAGTTGCTACAAGATTTGATGATAAACTACTTTCAGCAAATGACCATTTATTGCTGAGCATTAAAAACGCCAATGTTCCGGTCATTTTAATGAATTCAGCACGCTGAATGTTCTTATTAATCATCATTGCAGTGTTAAGAGTATCTCTATGCTAATTTATTTTAAAAAGTTTAGAACTCAGTGTTATTAAACAATAATTGTAATTGAGGTTAACTAAATTTAGAGAAAGGTAACCAGGGAATATTTATGACAATAAATTCAATGGTATTAAAAATACCTTATTTCATTTTAAATGTACTTCTTAAAACCATAAAGATTTTAAGTACATAAATCATGAAAAATGAAAAATCAGATAAGAGAAGAATTAAATCCCTCCCTTATCTGATTCTAATTTTATTAATTATTAAGGTTTCTTATCCCACCAAAGTTTGGTGCTATTTTTATCAGGACCTCCCAACAGTCCAACAGCAGCAGTTACAGCAGCTGCATTGGTTGAATATTCTGTTGTGGTAAACATAAGTCTTTTCATTGTTCCTGTAACTGGAACATCTGGATTTAAAGAGTTAATGATCGGGTATCCTTTTGGATATCCTGTCCTTCTTCTCTCAGTCCAGGACTCCCAACCATCAGGATAAATAGCAATCCATTTTTGAGTGATAATTTGCTCTAACCTCTTTTCGAAACTTCCAGCAGCATCATAAACAACAGTAATGTCAGAAGCTGCTGGAGTGTTATATGCATCAGCAATAGCAACAGGTTTATTTGTACTCGTCACATAAGCCTCTATAGCCGCTGATGAAGCAGTGGTTCGTTCGGTCAATGAAGTTCTAATACCTGTATTATATAGATCCTGTTCAGTTCCGCCCATGTTCCAGCCTCTTAAGGCACCTTCAGCTCTAAGGAAATAAACCTCGGCTGTAGATAGAACCCTGTTTGGAGTGGTTGTACCTGCTCTTCCAATAGAAAGCCATTTAGTACCTACGAATGAGTTCTCATTATTAAGCACTGCTGATTTAGCTTGTGCGGGAAGACCATTTCTAAAGCCTTTATATCCACCACCAACAGCTGCAGGAGCATAATACTCACCAATACGAGGATCCTGAAATCCGTTTAATATACTAGCTGCAGTAGCACTCATACGGAACTCATTTATATAAGTAATCCGTGAAAGGAGATTGATTGAATTTGCAGTAGATATCATGAATGCTCCTTCAGCATTTGTTGTAAATACACCAGCAGCAACCGCTTTCTCAGCCTCTATTTTGGCTAAAGCCGGATCAACGTATGCCAGACGAATAGCTAATCTTAAACGCAATGAGTTTGCAAATTTCAACCATTTGTCTGCACTACCTGCATAAATCTGATCATGTGCTGCGAAAGCCGCACCACCAGGATTTGCTTTTAAAACAACACTGGCTTCATCCAAAACTTTGAAGAAATTTTTATAAACAGCTTCCTGAGAATCATAAGCAGTGCTAGTTTTCTTATTACCGAATTCAGAATAAATGATCGGACCAAAGTAATCTGTCATACGATGATATATCTCCACTTTCCAAACTTTAGCTATTGCATTACCAACTCCATCAGTATTTTTCAACACCAAATCCAACTGCACTGCAGGAGAAGAATAGAAATTACTCCAGTTACTGGCAGTCCATGAACCTACATCCTGAAACTGATCAGAGTTGAAGTTGGCATGAGTGGTTGCAAAATACTGTGAATAGATATCACCGTAAAGATTTTGTGCAACCTGAAAGACCTGTGCATGAAGACCGAAATATTGAGCCTGTGCAAATGCCTGACCTAACAGATTCACATCGATTTGACTTTCTGTGATTAAATGTTTTGGAACATTTAGTTCATCAAATTTATCTGTACATGCCATTGGAGCTGCCAACAACATTGCTGTAAATACACCAGTCAGTGACTTGGCATACTTGAATTTAAATTTATTTATAATCATAACAATCTGTTTGATAAAATGGTTAATGTTAAAAATCAATCTTAAGATTTAATCCGTAGGATCTTGTAGTTGGTGGAGCAAATGATTGGAAACCATCTGAATCATTACCAATTCCAGCTGTGAAATCAGGATCCAAAGTTTTAGAAGCTCTGTATAAGAAAAATAGATTTCTTCCAACTAATGACAGTCTGACCGAAGATACAGGCAATTTACCAAATACTGTTTTTGGAATATTATATCCTAAAACAAATTCTCTTAATCTGGTATTAGTTGCATCTGAAATGAAGGCCTCACCAACTGGTGCATTTCTACCACCGATTCCTTGCCAAAATGCTTGTGCAGTAACTGTAGTAGTATTTGGAGTGCCATCTGCTTTTACACCAACTTCGTTCTTATACACATCACGTCCGAAAAGCAATGAACCATCTCTACCAATTGTGGTTTCTTCCAATAAACCAGAACCGGCTAAAATCGCATCCGTTAAGGAACCTACAACACCACCTTGTTTGTGAGAGATAGTGAATGAAGCACTTAGTCTTTTGTAAGAAAATGCGCTGGAAATACCACCTGTCCAATCTGGATTAATATCACCAATAAGTACCGATTTTGCTGCAGTATAAGTAGGCAGACCATTTGCACCAACTACAACTCTACCTTGTGTATCCCTGATAAATCCTCTTGAATACAATCTTCCATAGGGCTGACCTTGTTCAACCACAAAATCGCGGAAGAATGAATCACCACCCACAACAAGTCTTGGACGCTCATCAGAAAGTTTTAACACCTTATTTTTGTTAACAGCAAAGTTTACATTAAAATCCCAGTTGAAGTTCTTTGTTTTAACAGGAGTACTTGTAATAACTGCTTCAAAACCTTTGTTCTGAACATCTCCACCGTTTATAAATGCAAGACTTGCTCCAGAACCTACCGGAAGAGCGATTGTAAATAACTGATCTTTTGTATTTGTTTTATACAACGTTAAGTCAAATCCTAATCTGTTATTAAAGAAACGTGCATCCATACCGAACTCCGTGGAAACCGTAGTCTCGGCAAAAAGATTTGAATTAGGTAATGTACCGCTAAGTGCCAGGTAACCCAAATTACCACCTGCACTAAAAGCAGCTGTACGTTCTAATTGGTAAGGACTTGGACTATTACCTACTTGTGCCCATGTACCTCTGATTTTAGCAAATGAAACTGCTGAGGGAAGTGTCATGAGATCAGAAAGTATAACACCCAAACCAAGAGATGGATAGAAATATGAACGATTAGCGGCTGGAAGTGTAGAACTCCAATCGTTACGCCCAGTTATATCCAAATAGATTGCATTTTTAAATCCGATGGTTGCAGAAGAAAACACCGAATGTGTTTCATAGTTATTGCCCGGGAAATAAGTTGCAGTTGGCAAAGTTGTATTATTTAATGCAAAGAAATTTGGAACAAGCATGGCAGCACCTGTACTTGATGTCATGGTGTTATTTCTAAAACTTCTGATACT
>JAURKO010000040.1 GCA_030831705.1 Daejeonella sp.
AAACTCTACGGGCTGGGAGGTTATAATTCCAGACAAATACAAAGTTGGACACGAAGATCATTTCGCACAGGTTGCAAAAGCGTACTTTCAGTATTTGAGAGATGGGAAATTACCGGCATGGGAAGTGCCGAATATGCTTGCAAAATACTACACTACAACCAAAGCCAGAGAAGTAGCATTAGCCAAATAATAATTCAGGGGGGCGTTAAAAGCCCCCTTTTTTTATAATAGGTCATAGTCAGAATAATCATGCTGTTATATGTTTTCATACCATCAGGTTGCTTATTGGCCTTCAGGTAATTATCGTAAAAGATGTTGCTGAATCTTCTGGTGATACCTTTGTATTCTTCCCAATAAGCTCTTTCATTTTTTAAATCAGCCATAAATGGTTTTGAAATCCGACTTTTGAGCGTTTGAAATACTACAGTATCCAACCTTCCGGTTTCAAACATAAATTCCTGGGCAGCTAGATAATAGGCAGAATATCTGAGCATCGGGTTTTCTGATTCACTTGCACTTATAAAGCCGATAAAATTAGCCTCATCTTCGGCACCATAACCCATCGAGTGTGCTGTTTCATGACAGGCAACAAATGGCTTCATATATATTGGCATTCCCGAATTGATCTGGGCTTCACCGGTAAATGGATTAAAGTATCCTGCAGTCCCGAAATAGTTCATTAAGTTGCCAATAAGCGAGTTCTTTATTTTTGGAATTGGATATATAGCTGCATCATAAGGCGGATGAAGTTTTTTTATCGCTTTAGCAGATTCTAGGTACAGTTCTGGGTCAGTTTGAGGCCATTGCTCCGGATTGATTTTTGAACGGGTAGAATTAGCAGAGTCAATAAGAATTCCAGTCATTTTATAAAGGTCTTCTTTAGAGTACTCATAGCCATTCAATTTTAATCTTTCTGCTGCCGGTTGTCGGAAATAATTTAGACCCCAAAACAGATAGAAAATCAACATGAGTACCTCCAGGGAGATAATCATGTTTAGTGCAATTTTTGCTCCGTCCATTAGTCTTTTCTGAAAGAAAAAGGTTTTTAGGAACTTAAAAGTTGAAATGAAAATGGCGAGGCTCAACAGGATATACAAAAGATCACCAAAACTGAACGGAATAGGATTGAATATAAATTGAAGTCCGGTACGAACCCCTGGATAGAATCTTGTAGAATAGTATTTTTCAACCAGTTCAGGCTGCGATTGTTGCCAGAAAATGAGTACAATAACTACTAGAAAAACTAGACTGATGAATAATTTTAGCTTTAAAATCCTGTTTGAAGTTTTCTGAATCATTTTATAAATACGGATTTTGAGTCGCTTTTTAGCTTGTTGCTTCAAACGATCATGGGATCATAGCTCAATAAATCTTAACTTTGGGAATTATTTTTAAAAGACCCGATTTACTCATAAAACCCTCTAAATATGCTTATTATTAACAATTATACAGAATTTGAATCTTATCTTGGTCAAGAACTTGGTGTTTCTGACTGGCATGTAATTACTCAGGATCAGATTGGACAATTCGCAGATGCTACCTTGGATCATCAGTGGATACACATTGATGCTGACCGGGCTTCAACCGAGGGTCCTTTTAAGGCAACAATTGCTCATGGTTATCTCACCTTATCGCTGATCCCATACTTATGGAAACAGATTACTGATATTAAAAACCTGAAAATGGAGATCAATTATGGGATTGAAAATCTCAGATTTGGACAGGCAGTTATTGTGAATTCAGAAGTCAGACTGCGGGTAAAATTAGCTTCAATAGCCAATCTCAGAGGTGTAACAAAGGCTGTTCTGGAAGTTGAACTTGAAATCAATGGACAGAAAAAGCCAGCTTTTAAAGGCGATGTAGTATTCCTTTACCATTTTACAGACTAATTCCATTTTCGGCAAACGATTCTTAAATCACTGAATAATGACTATGTTCGTCGCCTAATACTCTCAATAGGAAAATATGTCCGGATCTCGTAAAGCTGCCGTCAGCTTCATTTTTATTACACTTTTGCTTGATGTCATCGGACTTGGTTTGATTATCCCTGTGTTCCCGCAATTAATAGAAGAATTGATTCAGGGTAATATCAGTGAGGCTTCACAATGGGCTGGCTTGTTGACTTTTGCATATGCAATCATGCAGTTTATCTGTGCACCTATCATCGGTAATTTAAGTGATAAGTATGGAAGAAGGCCGGTGTTGTTATTTTCCTTATTGGGTTTTGGGATTGACTATATTTTTCTCTCATTGGCTCCTACTATTTGGTGGCTATTTTTAGGAAGACTTATTGCCGGTCTTTTTGGCGCTAGTTTCACTACTGCTACTGCTTATATTGCAGATATCAGCACCTCTGAAAACCGATCCAGAAATTTTGGTATGATTGGGGCAGCATTCGGATTGGGATTTATAATTGGTCCTGGCTTAGGCGGACTTTTAGGGGAGTTTGGCCCAAGAGTTCCTTTTATGGCCGCAGCTGTTCTGACTTTACTGAATTTAATCTATGGTTATTTTGTTCTCCCTGAATCACTGGCAAAAGAACATCGCAGACCTTTTGAATGGAAACGTGCCAATCCAATGGGTTCTCTTTTACAACTGAAAAAGTACAAAGGTGTTGGGGGATTAATTGTTTCTCTTATTTTTTTATATATCGCGAGTCATGCGGTTCAAAGTACATGGACTTTTTTCAATATTGAAAAATTTCAATGGAGTAATACGCTGATGGGAATCTCATTAACTGTTATTGGGTTGCTTATTGCGATAGTTCAGGGTGGCCTGATTAGGTATATTAACCCCAAACTGGGTGATGAGAGAAGTATCTATGTTGGTTTAGGATTATACTCCTTGGGTCTGTTTCTGTTTTCTTTCGCAACCGACGGCTGGATGATGTTTGTCTTTTTGATTCCTTATTGTTTGGGTGGTATTGCCGGACCTGCAATACAATCAATTATTTCAGGCAATGTTCCCAAAAATGAGCAGGGTGAATTACAAGGAGCTTTAACCAGTTTAATGAGCGCAACTTCTATAGTAGGTCCTTTATTTATGACCAATCTATTTGCCTGGTTCACAAGACCTGAAGGGGATATAAAATTTGCCGGTGCTCCTTTCTTTGCCGGTGCCATACTGATGCTGATCAGTGCAGTAATTGCAGTGAGAAGCATGAAAAAGGAGGCGTTCCTGAACAGAAAAACTATCGATAACGAAGAGCCGGTAAGTCCGGTTCATTAAATACTTTTAACAAGTAACCGATTAGTTTTTAGGCGGAGGACTAATCATAATGTGTGCTCTATGTGTTCCGGGATCCATCAGCCAGGGCATACCTGGAGCATCTGGTTTTAAGGGTAAGCCGGTACTCGCCGCTGTAGCGTAAGGAGTGTATATGACATACCTCAGGTAGCCATCTTTAACAGAACCCGTTTCAGGATTATAGTTTTCAGCCTTTGCGGTATAAACAAATAAGCTTGCAGGTTGTTTTGGCATAGGAAACCATCCACTTTTTGCCTCATGATCACGTATATCACTCACTTCTTTTGGAGTTTTACCTTCAGCTTTTAAATCACGTCCCCTTTTCATAAAGGGTTCTAGATCTTGATGATAACAGGCCACACTCAGACCGGGGATTTTTGGATCATCCGCCAAACAGATCATTTCATTGGTTCCCTTTCTAAGTAAAATGAACTCTCCCTTTGCAGAATAGCCATAAACACTTGAGGCTCCGCGCTTGTCTGCAGGGGCTGCCAACTCAGCTGTTTGTATTTGAATTGAAATAGCAGGACTAGTTTGTTGTGCTCTTGTAGAGAGCCCAAGGCTTAAAAGAAAAATAGACAATAGCGTTCTTTTCATTTCAATAGAAATTAGGTTTACCTATTAATATTAACTCTTTATTTCGAAAATAGCAAAATTTAAAGCGTTATAGCTTAGGAGATTTCTTTCGGGACAAGTTTTATCTCATGATCAGAGATTATAATCAGTCGTTCCTTGTAGAGACTCCCAATCGCTTTTTTGAATGCCTTTTTGCTAATTTTTAAACGGTTATAAATATCTTCAGGAGAACTTTTATCGCCCAGAAGAATTGATCCGTTATTCTCCTGAAGATCCGTCATCAGGCTTTCTTTCAAATCAAGGATATGTTTGAAGCCAATCACCTGCAGACTTAGATCGATCTTATTCCCTTCACGGATTTTTTTTATAAAGCCCCGTTTCTGATCTCCGGGTTTTAGGTCCTCAAAAACCTCATTTCTGTACAAAAGACCCATGTATCTCTGATTAATTACAGCACTGAATCCAAGGTCACTTTCATCTGTGATCAATAGTCTGACCTCATCGCCCTCTTCAAAATCATGCTCATCCTGATTGATAAAATCATTCAGGTATGAGGAAGCTGTAATTCGTTCGGTTTTCTCATCATTGTACAGGAAAACAACATATTTTTGTCCGATTTTCATCGGCCGCTTTTGTTCATTTCCGTGGATAAACACATCCTTACCTATACCCATATCCATGAACGCACCATTTTCATTTTCATCAACAACTTCCAGGAAAGCAAATTCATCAACCTGAGCAATTGGAGTTTCTGTTGTTGCCATTAATCTGCCATCACTATGGATATAGACAAAAACATGAAGATTGTCGCCAATTTCTGCGCCTTCGGGAGCATGAACATAGGGCAGCAGCACTTCTTTCTC
>JAURKO010000041.1 GCA_030831705.1 Daejeonella sp.
AGAAAGACTGGAAATTATTTTTAATGTACAACAATCCAACGCAGGAATTAAAGAGTTATGCCACCGGAACATTCGAGATAGGATTACAACTGAATTTGATTAAGAAGAAATAAATCTCTGCTGTTGCCTCCAATCGCTATATATTTTCTGCCTGACATTTCTGAAACTGAAATAATTCTTATTTAGGTATCAAACAAATAGAACTTGACTTATTTGAAAGAATCTAGTTACCCACCTCTAACATCATCTGAATATCTGAGTCACTCTTGATGTATTTTTGTAGAGTGGATTTTTTAGAAATTGTAATTTTCATAAATTGAGTTAATGTTAAGTAATGCATATTTATTCAGAATTATGGCTACAGAAAACCAAGTTAGAATACTCTGCATCGGGTAGTATAACATTTAAAATTTTAATATACCTGAGATCCATTTTAAATCTCACCACGGTGTTTTAGAATAAAGATATTATCTTTTTAGAAAGTAGGGATTATGCTTTTTCAGTCTCAAAGCCCCATGTTATGTCCTATTTTTTGACTGTAAATTGCTTTTTTGAGATAAAATTTTGACTGGTCAAAAGCTGGTTCTGTCTCCTGGGTTAATTACAGGGGTAGCAGTCCGGTAATAGAACCATAGGTCCTATTTAATAAACCCGAGTAGCAGCTCTATCTTTTTGGCAATACCCAATCTTATGATAAAATTAAATTTCGCGCAAAAAAATAGTGCAGAATACGGGACTGGAATAAGCAAAGAGACACAGCCCCTGCTTTCTAAAAGAAGAGAAAAACTTTAGTCTAAACTTAGCCCAGCAAGATTTTGTATCGAACTCATGTTAAATTAGCGGTAATGCTCATACCATGTAAATTTGTTTTTTAGGATTTCATTTTTTTCTTCTTCTAAGAATTTCAAATAAGCGTTGGCAACGGATGTATGCTTTTTTTCTTTTAACCAAATCAGCCTCCACATTGTTTTAATCGGAAGACCCTTAACAGGAATAACATGTAACTCCTTACTCTCCAGTTCGTGTCTGATTCCTATTAAAGGCATGATGGAATAGCCCAAATCTGCCATTAAAGCCTGTTTCACAGCTTCATTGGATGAAAGTTCCATCTTTTTTAATACTGAAATATCGTTTCTATTGATAAAATTCTCCATGGTTTGAAGAGTTCCAGAACCCTTTTCTCTAAAAATTAGTGGGAGTTTTTCAAATATTTCCCTTGTGCTTAGTTTGTTGTTAGACTCTAATTTTGTTTTTCCAACTAAGAATAATTTATTCTGAAGTAAGTCTAATTTTTCAATATTAAGTGTTGTAGGTAGAATGGATACCAATGCGAAATCAACGCTATTATTTTCTAAACTCTCAATTACTTGATTTTTGTTCGTAACATCCATTTTTAGTTCGATTCCCTGATGTTTTTTCATAAAATCAGCAAGAAAATAGGGCATAACATATTTCCCGGTTGAGACGACAGAAATTTTTAATTTACCAGTTAACTGACCTTTATAAGCCATCGTTTTGTAGTTGATTGCATAAACTTGGTTTATAATATTCTCGGCTGATTCGGCTATCTCATGACCAAAATCGGTGATGTAAATCTTACGACCAATTACTTCCGTTAATGGTATATCGAATTGATCCTGAAAGTTTTTTAGTTGTATTGAAACTGCAGGTTGAGTTAAATGAAGCTCTTCTGACGCCTTTGTCACACTTTTTGTCTGCACAACTTTTAAGAAAATCTGTAATTGATTTAAGGTATATTTCATAAATATTATTTATATAAAGTATTATAAAGATAAATAAAAATATATTAATTATGTTCATCAATTTTGCATTGTTATCAATTAAAGAATTATTCAAATGACAAAAATAACAGTAGCAAAAGGTGATGGCATCGGCCCAGAAATAATGGATGCAACCTTGGAAATAATTTTAGAAGCTGGTGCTAAAATTGAAATCGAAGAAATTGAAGTTGGTGAAAAAGTTTATCTCTCGGGTAACACTTCGGGAATTGCTACATCTTCTTGGGATATTATCAGAAGAAACAAAATATTTCTAAAAGCTCCAATCACAACACCGCAAGGTGGTGGCTACAAAAGTTTAAATGTAACTACCCGCAAGTTTCTTGGATTGTATTCCAATGTCCGCCCATGTAAAAGTTTACATCCATTTGTCAAAACAAAGCATCCAGAAATGGATATCGTTATAGTAAGAGAGAATGAAGAAGATTTATATGCTGGTATTGAACATCAACAAACAGATGAGGTTGTACAATGTCTGAAATTAATTAGCAGACCTGGCTGCGAAAAAATTGTTCGATACGCCTTTGAATATGCTAAGCAGCAAAACCGTAAAAAAGTGACCTGTTTCACCAAAGATAACATCATGAAACAAACTGATGGATTGTTTCACCAGGTTTTTGATGAAATTGCTAAGGAATACCCTGAAATAGAAAACGAACACTGGATAATAGATATCGGCGCAGCTAAAATGGCGGATACACCTGAAGCATTTGATGTGATTGTGATGCCGAATTTATATGGAGATATCCTTAGCGATGTTGCAGCACAAATAACAGGTTCTGTGGGTTTAGCTGGTTCTGCAAATATAGGTGAAGAATGCTCTATGTTTGAAGCTATACACGGTTCTGCTCCAAGGAGAGCCGGACAGAATATTGCCAATCCTTCTGGTTTGTTACAAGGTGCTATTATGATGTTGAATCATATTGGGCAAACAGATGTGGCTGAAAAAGTTCAGAATGCATGGCTGAAAACACTGGAAGATGGAATACACACATACGACATATTTAAGGAAGGAACCAGCAAACAAAAAGTTGGAACAAAGGAATTTGCCAAAGCTGTAATTTCTAATCTTGGTAAAAAACCAACTATTCTGAAACCTGTTTCTTATGCTAACAATTCAGCCTTGAATCTTCCGAAATACAAACGTAAGCCTTCCGCGAAAAAAGTCTTGGTTGGTGTTGACATATTTATTCACTGGACTGCTACAAACCCGAATGAGTTGGCTGAAAAAGTTAAAACTATTCTAACCAGTGGAATTGAATTAAGTATGATTACAAACAGGGGAATAAAAGTCTGGCCTGATGGATTTAGTGAAACATTTTGTACTGATCATTGGAGATGCAGATTTAAACCTGTTGAAGGTTCGGAAATCTCCAATGCAAAAATTATAGAACTTTTGAATAATGCATTGAACGTAAACCTTGATACTATAAAAACAGAAAATCTGTATTCATTTGACGGTAAATCTGCCTATTCTCTGGGACAAGGTCAATAGAGAAAAATAGTCGTGATCATACAACTTATGGACGGAAAGTTTCACTCTAAGGATGCCTTGGGGGTGCTTTCACAGATGATAAATGTAAAAATAAGGTATCAAGAAAGTAAAATAGATATGGATAGTAGTGAAGAAGATATAAAGTCTTGTGAGTCCAAAATTATAAAACTTCAAAACGAACTTTTTGAACTTAGGTCAACGATAGATTCAACAAGCGAAGACTTAATAATAGAGGGAATAATTAAGATTCAATAATATGAATTTCTTACGTAAAAAATGGATTCTCTCTTTGGCACTCATGATTGTATTTATTATGCTGGCTATCCTATCCAATGATATGGTTGACCGTCAATTATTTGCTTCATTAGGAATCGTAATGGGAGCAATTACATCAAAAGTTTTATCGAATCAAACCCATGTAAAAAATGAATGATACTGAAAAATTAGTTCTTATTGATGGCATTTTCTCTCATGGAGATGCAAAGGAAATTCTATTAAATATATTTTCTTCCAAAATCAATTTTCATAATATAAAAAATTGGAGTTCGGAGGAGCGATACGGAAAAGAGGATGAAATTGCAAAAAAAAGAGTTCCCGCATTAAAAGGCGAGATGCAAAAATTGCAAGAGATATTATTGCTTGCGAAAGCTAGTAATAAGAAACTTATTGTCCGTTCAGAAATAAATATTACGCTAACAGATGATTTATAATTTATGTTCCAAGGAAGGACCTTACTGATCGTAACTAAACATAAAAAAGAAAAAGTCATTGCTCCAATTTTAACAAAAGAATTAGGGGTAAAATGTGTGGTCACAGAAAATTTTGATACTGATCTTTTAGGAACTTTTATAGGTGAAACAGAAAGGCTGGATGACCCAATAATTACTGCAAGAAAAAAATGTCTGATGGCAATGGATTTGAATAATTGTGATTTAGCTATTGCCAGTGAAGGTTCTTTCGGACCACACCCCACTATGTTTTTTATTCCGGCAGACGATGAACTGACACTATTTATTGACAAAAAGAACAATTTAGAAATTATAGCCAGGGAACTAAGTACTGAAACAAATTTTAACGGAACTGATATAAAAACCGAAGCGGAGCTGATGGAATTTGCTAAAAACGCCAAATTTCCTTCTCATGGTCTGATTATCAGAAAATCAAGTAATGAGCTTAAAGAAATCGTTAAGGGAATAACAAATAAAGAGCAACTTAAAAGCACCTTTAATTTCTTTATCTCAAATTACGGAAAGTGCTTTATTGAAACTGATATGAGGGCTATGTATAATCCAACCCGACTAAAAGTAATTGAGAAATCAACAAAAAAACTGGCCGATAAAATAAATAGTCTTTGTCCGGCCTGTAAAACACCAGGATTTGAAATTACCGAAGCTAAGCAGGGCTTGCCTTGCCGGGAATGTAATTTCCCTACAAAGAGCATTCTTAGCTACAGTTATTCATGTCAGAAATGTTCATTTAGCCAAGAAGATAACTATCCTCATGGTATAAATGAGGATCCAATGTGGTGTGATTTATGTAATCCTTAATAATGATAACTACCAATATTAATAGTGCAATAGAGGCTTTGCTGAATCATGAATTGGCGGCAATACCCACCGAAACTGTTTATGGTTTGGCTGGAAATGCTTATGATGATACGGTAATAAAAAAAATATTTGATCTTAAGAAAAGACCGCTGATTAATCCGTTAATTGTACATATTAAGTCTGAATCTTATCTCAACCAAGTAGCACAAAATATACCTGATAAAGCTTTGCAGTTGGCTAAAAGATTTTGGCCCGGCCCGTTAACTTTATTATTAGAAAAAAAGCCACATATTTCGAATTTACTAACTGCTGGAAAGGTTACCGTTGCTGTAAGAGTACCAAAGCATCCTGTTACTTTGGCAGTTTTAGAAAAACTAGAATTTCCTCTGGCTGCTCCAAGTGCTAACCCATTTGGTTCTATTAGTCCTACCTCTGCCGAACATGTTTTTAATTATTTCGGCCAGTCGCTTGATGTCATTTTGGATGGTGGCGAATGTGAATTAGGAATAGAATCTACTATCATTGGATTTGAAGGTAATGAAGCAATACTATACAGACTTGGTTCTCTTTCAATTGAAGAAATTGAACAGGAGGTAGGAACGGTAAGATTAAATACTAAAAATGACAAAAATCCAGAAGCCCCCGGTATGCTTTCCCGTCATTATTCTCCCAAAACTGACACCTACCTCACTAATAATGTTTCGGAAATGATAAGACATTTTGAGGGTAAAAAAATTGGATTACTTCTTTTCAAAAATAAATTTCAAAACAGCGGAATTACAACTCAAGAAATACTTTCTACAAATGGAGATTTAACAGAAGCAACCAAAAATATGTATGCTGCATTACATAGACTAGATAATGCGAATGTTGAGGTGATTATTGCCGAAAAATTACCAAATCATGGTCTGGGTCAAACTATTAACGACAGGTTACAAAGAGCAGTTCAAAAATAGATTATGAAAACAATTATTCGCAACGCCTCTATTGTAAATGAAGGAAAAATAGCAATTGCCGATATTCTTATGGTGAATGAACGCATTGAAAAAATTGATCCGAAAATTGAATTATCAAAAAATATTCGCTTCAGGGAAATTAATGCAGAGGGACTTTATTTATTGCCTGGTATAATTGACGATCAGGTACATTTTAGAGAACCAGGTTTAACCCACAAGGCAACAATTTATTCTGAGTCAAAAGCAGCAGTAGCAGGAGGGATTACGTCATTTATGGACATGCCTAACACAATACCCAATACCTTAACTCAAGAATTATTAGAAGAAAAATATTTGATAGCGTCAAAAACATCATTGGCAAACTATTCCTTTTTTATGGGAATTGATCAAAATAATTTAGATGAGGTATTAAGAACTGATAATGAAAACGTTTGTGGAATAACTGATGATGGATTGTATTTTAATAATGAGAAGGGAATTTTAGCGAATTATCCTGAATTTTTAGAAACTCTTTTTTCAAAAACCGATTCCCTGGTTGCCTTGCATTGTGAAGATGATCAGATAATTGAAAATAATGTTATAAAGTATACCAAGCTTTATGGAGAGAATATTCCTTTTGAATTGCATCCATTAATCAGAAGTGAAGATGCGTGTATAACAGCCACAAAACGCGTTTTAGAAATTGCCAAAAAGCATAATACCCGTTTGCACCTATTGCATATTTCTACCCTGGCTGAAGCCAATTTATTTGACAACAAAATAGCAGTTAGAGATAAAAGAATAACCGCAGAGGCTTGTATTCATCATCTTTGGTTTTCCGATAAGGATTACGAAAGATTAGGAGCTAAAATAAAATGGAATCCTGCAATAAAAACCGAAAATGATCAAATCGGATTGTTAGCAGCATTATTAGATGACAAACTAGACATCATAGCTACAGATCATGCTCCACATACCTTAGATGAGAAAAATTACAATTATTTCAAATCATCATCAGGTGGCCCCTTGGTTCAGCATGCTTTAAATGTAATGCTTGAGTTTTTTCATCAGGGTAAAATCAGTATCGAAAAAATTGTCGAAAAAATGAGCCATAATGTGGCTGAAATTTATAGAATCAAAGAGCGAGGATACATTCGTGAAGGTTTTTTTGCAGATCTGGTTTTATTGGATTTAAACCATGAATGGAAGGTAAGTCCGGAAAATACTCTTTACAAATGCCAATGGTCACCATTTAATAACCAACTATTTAAAAGTAGCATTAAGAAAACATTTGTAAACGGAAATATGGTTTATGACAGGGGACTTTTTAACGAAACCGACAAAGGCCACAGACTTAAATTTGAAAAATTCAGGTAATACTCAGGAGTATTTTATGAGTGCTATAGAAAGATATATAAAAAATATTATCGGCTAATTACCAATAAAAATAGGAGATAAAAAATAATGGATTACCATTTACTAATAGACAACTTAACAAACCCTGCATTACTCTTTTTTGTACTGGGTATTCTTGCTGTTTATTTAAAAAGTGATTTAGAAATACCACCCAACTCATCAAAATTTATTTCACTCTATCTATTGTTTGCTATAGGATTTAAGGGAGGACAGGAATTATCCCATGAAGAATTTAACACTGAAATTGGATTGTCAATGGTGTTCGGAATTCTCGTTTCATTAACTATTCCATTATATGCATTCTTTATTTTAAAAAGAAAGCTAAATGTCTTTGATGCGGGTGTTATAGCTTCTGCATACGGTTCAGTAAGTGCAGTAACATTTGTGACTGCTATTTCTTATCTCGAATCGCAGCAATTAATTCTTCAAGGGCATATGGTTGCTATAATGGCTTTGATGGAGTCTCCAGCTATTATTGTCGGACTTTTGTTAATCTCAATATTTAATACAGATGAAAAGGAAAAAATAAAAAAGCGAATAGCTATTAAACATTCATTCACTAATGGTAGTGTGTTATTAATTACAGGAAGCTTAATTATTGGTTTTTTAGCAAATGCTAGTCAAGCTGAGGGAATAAAACCATTTACAAACGATCTATTCAAAGGCTTTCTTGCAATTTTTCTTTTGGATATGGGAATTACAAGCGGCAAAAAATTAAAATCCTTTTTCTCTTTTGGGTGGTTTCCAATTATTTTTGCCGTTATTATTCCATTATTCAATGGATGTGTTATTGCTGTAATAAGCTCCTTCGTAACACAAGATGTAGCCAGCCGCTTTATGTTTGCAATTTTAGCTGCAAGTGCCTCTTATATTGCTGTTCCTGCTGCTATGAAAATATCAGTACCCCAATCAAATCCAGGACTTTTTTTACCGATGGCCCTTGCAGTAACCTTTCCAGTAAATATTACTATTGGAATACCCATATACTTTTTTATTGTACAAATTACTTAAGCAGAATGAATATAATACGTTAAATAATATTGTTAGGATAATTAAGATCTGATTTAAAGAGTTGAAAATAAATGTTAATTAAATTGATACTGAGATAAATTGTTGCAATTATTCAATATTACAAAAGTATCATGTCTATAGATTTTTAAATATGAATGTTGTACTAAAAAATATGAAACCAGAAATTTACGGTGGTATTTTTCTGAAAGATCCTGAAAGATCGGAACTGGGAAAGAAGATTTTAAAAGAGGGTGTATCACTAATAGATAAGATTGGTTTTGAAGCATTTACCTTTAAAAAACTAGGTGAAAGAATTCAATCAAATGAAAGCTCAATCTATAGGTATTTTGAGAATAAGCATAAATTACTGCTTTATATTTCATCATGGTATTGGAGCTGGATAGAGTTTCGACTGATTTTCGAAATAGCTAATTTAGAGGATCCAAATCATCGGCTTACAAAGGCTATTATTTTGCTTACCGAAGATACCTCACTCGAACTATTGGATGACCATATTAAAGAATCAACGTTAAAGCAGATAATAATATCTAATTTCGTTAAAACATTCAATATGAATGAAGTCAATCATGAAAACAATGAAGACTTTATTAAAACATATAAACGGGTTATCCTTCTGATAGCAGAAATTATAAAAGAGGTTAACCCGAATTATTCTTATCCCGAGAACCTGTCCTGTAGCATTGTAGAAGGGTCTTTGCATCAGCATTTCCTGAAACAACATTTTAAAAATATCACCAACTACAGTGAATCAGTAACTCCAACAGATTTTTTTTTAAACATGGTAAAAGCCATCCTAAATAATACTGAATGACACCTTTAAGACGTTTTATTAATTTATTAAAACTGGATAGAAAAGATGTGTATCAAATTTTTGTATACGCAGCTTTCGCCGGGCTTATCAGTCTATCACTCCCATTAGGAATTCAGGCGATTGTAAATTTTATTCAGGGGGGGCAGATTAGCGTTTCATGGAAAGTGCTCATATTTATAGTAACACTGGGCGTTGCTATGGTTGGTATTTTGACGCTTATGCAGTTACGAATTACTGAGAACCTGCAACAAAAAATATTTATACGTTCTTCTTTTGAATTTGCATATCGCTTACCAAAAATTTCTTTCAATGCACTTTATGATCAATACCCTCCCGAAATAGCAAATCGGTTTTTTGATACCATTGCTATTCAAAAAGGCACTTCAAAATTACTACTTGATTTTACAACTGCTCTTTTACAGGTTGGGTTGGGACTAATTTTGCTATCACTTTATCATCCCTTTTTCATATTATTTGGGATAGTGTTGGTGATCATGCTTTATATAATTTTCAAATATTCATTTGATAAAGGCTTAAATAGTAGTCTGAAGGAATCCAGCTATAAATACAAGGTAGTATACTGGCTTCAGGAAATTGCACGTAACAAAAACAGTTTTGTCAACAAAAGCAATTTTGCTTATGCATTAAGCAAGAATGATGATCTTGTTAAGAATTATCTGCATTATCGTGAAAAGCACTTTAATGTTTTACAAAGACAATTTTCCCAGCTTATAATCTATAAGGTGTTTATTACAATAGGGCTTTTGTTTGTAGGCGGCTATTTAGTATTAGATCAAAAGATGAATATCGGACAGTTTGTAGCAGCCGAAATCATCATCTTATTAATCATCAACTCTGTTGAAAAGTTGATTGTTGGTATGGAAACTTTGTATGATGTTCTTACTGCAGTTGAGAAGATTGGCTTAGTCGCTGATCTGGAAATTCATGAAAATCAAAAGAAATCCGAATCAGATTCTTCTGAAACTCATTTAACAATAGAAGCAGTTGATATGGGCTTCAGATATCCCGATGATAATAAGGATATAATTAAAAACGTTGATTTAAAAATCAATCATGGTGAAAGGATTATTATTTCAGGTATAAATAATTCTGGAAAAACTACATTGATTAGATTACTTTCAGGGTATCTCTCCCCAACATCTGGTGTTATTTATGTAAATGAAAGTGTTATGAAAAGATCGGAAAGTGGTTATTTTAAAAACTTTACCGGTCTGGTAATGCAGGATGACACTCTTTTCGAAGGATCTTTGTTAGAAAACCTGACATTTAACAACCCCAAAGTTACTAGTGAAGACATCAACTGGGCATTAGAAGCAGTGGGATTAACGTTAATCGTTAAAAGGCTTCCCGCTGGTTTAGATACAATTATAAATTCTGATGGCAGGCATTTAACAAGATCTGTAATTCAGAAAATTATGATTGCAAGAGCTATTGTTTCACGCCCTAAGATTCTGTTTCTTGAAGAACCAACTATAAGTATGGATCCTAAAGCTGCCAGACAAATAATAGACTTTCTTGTTAGTCAGGAGAATGATTGGACTGTAATTGTTTCATCAATTGATGACTACTGGATCAAGGCTTGTAATAGAGAAATTGATATGAATAATGGAGAAATTGTTAGGGACACTATAACTGTCAGAAATGCTTAATATATCAGACAACAACCCCGTAAACATGGATGGTGGTACAGAATATGAGACCATCAGGTTACTTAACAATAGACCACATTACAAAATCCTAAACAGGGTAATTTGGTTTATTTGCTTGATAAATTTATTCGGACTTTTTTTACCCTGGACACAGAACATCAGAGGTGGTGGTTCTGTGACTACACTGAAGCCTGATCAGCGTCCGCAAACTATACATACTGCAATTGCAGGTAGAATTGAAGACTGGTATGTAAAAGAAGGCGACTTTGTAAAAAAAGGAGATACAATTGTATTCATCTCAGAGATTAAGGAGGAATATTTTGATCCAAATCTCGTTCGAAATACCAATCAACAAGTCGAGGCAAAAAAGATGGCCCAGGGTTCATATAACAGTAAAGTGATAGCACTGGAAAGCCAGATGGAATCTTTAGGTACAGAACTTAACCTAAAGCTTGAACAGGGAATGAATAAAATAAAGCAGGCTCAATTCAAGGTGCAAAGCGATAGTATGGATCTGGAAGCGGTCAAAACACAATTGGCTATTGCCCAAACACAATTTAATCGGGCGGAAACACTTACTAATGATGGGCTTAAAGCTGTTGTTGATGTGGAGGAAAAGAGGCTAAAGCTCCGGGAAGCGCAGGCAAAAATTATAACGCAACAAAATAAGTTACTGGATTCTAAAAATGAACTCATTAATTCTAAAGTGGAAATAAATCGGATTAAAGCAGAGTATAGTGAGAAAATATCAAAAGCAAACAGTGAAAAATTTACTGCATTAAGTAGTTCGTATGATACAGAAGCGCAAGTAACAAAACTTCAAAATCAATATGTTAACTACAGCATACGTAATGGTTTTTATTATATCAGGGCACCTCAAAGTGGTATTGTCAATAAGACATTTGTGAGCGGTATTGGAGAAACAATTAAGGAAGGTACCGCAGTGGTAAGTATAATGCCGGCCAAATATGATATTGCTGTCGAAACCTATGTAGATCCTGTTGATCTCCCATTAATTAAAAAAGGATCTAGAACAAGGGTTTGGTTTGACGGTTGGCCCACTATTGTATTTTCAGGATGGCCTGGAATGTCATACGGCACATTTGGTGGAAGGGTAGTCGCAATTGAGAACTTTATAAGTCCGAATGGAAAGTACAGGATTTTGATATCACCTGATAAGAATGAAGAGCCCTGGCCAAAGGAATTAAGTATTGGTGCAGGTACTCAAACCATTGCTCTGTTAGAGAATGTACCAATTTGGTATGAAATTTGGCGAAATTTAAATGGTTTCCCACCAAATTATTATACTGGTCAAGCAACAGACAAAGCAAAATCATTAAAAAACGATGAAAAGAAATAAGCAATGAAACTATTTTGTAGGCTTTTTATTGTCCTTTCTTTATTTGAGGTTCAAGCTTTTGCTCAGGAATTTAATCAGGGTGTTTTAAGTTTCAGGGAATATTTGGGTTATGTTAAAAAATATCATCCACTGGTTAGCCGCGCAAACCTCGAAATTGATAAGGCTCAGGCAGGTTTAATGCAGGCAAGGGGTGCATTTGACCCGAAAATTGAGCTGGATTTTGATAATAAACAATTTAGAGGTTCTCAGTATTACTCTATATTAAACAGCAGTTTTAAAATCCCTACCTGGTATGGTATTGAAGTGAAGGCGGCATTTGATGACAGCCAGGGAATTTTTGTAAATCCACAAAATCTAGGCCCTAATCAAGGAATTGCTACTGTGGGTTTCAGTGTTCCGATTGCCCAGGGTTTATTTATAAATCAGCGAATCGCCGACTTAAAAAGTGCCAAATTGCAAATTCAATTGAGTGAATCGCAACGGCGTCTTCTTAGTTTGGAGGTATTATACAAAGCATCGATCGCTTACTTTGCCTGGTTAAAACATTTCAATGAAGTGGAGATGTACAAAGAATACCTTTTTTACTCTCAGGATCGCTACAAAGGAGTACTCAGACTAATACAACAGGGAGATAAGCCGGCAATTGACAGTGTTGAGACAGGTATTGCGGTAAAAAATCGTGAACTTAATTTGGAAAATGCGATTCTAAAATTAAACAAATCGCGTCTTGATCTTGCCAATTATCTATGGATTAATGATGTTCCAATTGAACCAGCAGAAAACCTTAAACCTGAAATAGGCCTCAGTACCAATATTGAAGCTGTTTTAAATACCGGTGATTTATTTAATACCCAAGATATCATTGCAAGTCACCCTAAACTTAGAATGATGGAAACTAAAATTGGTATGCTGGATATTGAAAGAAGACTCAAAGCTAATTATTTGCTTCCGAAAATTGATTTGGGATATTATTATTTATCTGAACCATTAATGTTTAACTCTTTTCGAAATGATGATTATAAAGTGGGTCTTAACTTTTCCTTCCCGATATTCTTGCGTGGAGAAAGAGGTTCGCTTAACATGACAAAACTTAAGTTAAAAGAAACAAAATTTGAATTGCAGCAGGAAAGATTAGAAATCCAAAATAAAATTGATGCTCAACAAGTTGAGAAATCATCCTTCCGGAAACAGTCTGGTCAGATAAGTAATCTGGTTAATGATTATAAAAAAATGCTGGAAGCTGAAGAGCGTTTATTTTCATTTGGAGAAAGCTCAATTTTCATCCTTAATTCGCGGGAGAACAATTTAATATCGGCAAAAATCCAACAGATTGATTTGGAAAACAGCTTTCTGGTAAGTAATGCAGATTTATTCAGGATTCTAGCTACAGAAAACTAAGTTGATTGATTTGTGATCAGGCAGTATAAAATTTAAAATTTTAATTTACCTGAGATCCATTAAAATCTTTCCGCGCTGTTTTATTTATCTTTTTCAGAAAGCCGGTCTTGTGCCTCTTCGGTCCAGCCAGACCCGTGTTCTGCCTTGGGTTTTGCCCATAAATTACTTTTTGAATTAGGGCTACCTGTTTTTCTGTGTATTCGCCTTAAAATAATGTGAACTCGACATAATTTAAAAAAAACCGCATAGAAACATAGCATTTTATTATTCTAAGCTACATATTAGACACAGATAGCATTGAAGCGAAGCTTCAATCTATGTGATTTTCAATCTATGTTTCCTTTAAAGCATTATAAAAGCCAATCTATGTGGTTAAATCTTAATTTTTAGTTAGTTAAATATCGAACTCATGTTAAAATATTGAAGTATTTTGCTATAGAACTAAAATTTCCAGGCAAATCCTAAAAAATTAGAATAATCTTCGTTTCTTTATCTATCATGAAAAAAGTATTAATCATTTGCCTCCTTCTCATCTCTCAATTGAGCTTTGCTCAAAAAGTTGACCAGCGTTATTTTGAATTAAGGGTTTACTATTGTAATCCCGGTAAATTAGATGCCTTAATTACCAGGTTTAGGGATCATGCAGTACCTCTGTTTAAGAAGCATGGTATTAACGGACTTGGATATTGGGTTCCGACCAATAATCCAGATAATGCATTTTATTATTTGATGGCTTATCCAAATAAAGAGGCCAGAGATGCATCCTGGAAAGCGTTCGGAAGTGACCCGCAATGGCAGGAAGCAGCAAAGAAATCTGAAGAAAATGGAAAAATTATTTCAAAAGCTACCATTCACTTCTTAAAAGCAACGGATTATACTCCTAAAATCAAACCTTCAAAAGGCTCAGCAATGAGAACTTTTGAAATGCGAATCTATACTGCAATGCCTGAGAAGCTTCCGAATTTAGAAAACAGATTCAGAAATCATACGATGAAGATTTTTGAGAACAATGGAATGCAAAATGTAGCGTATTTCACAACTATAGAAAAGAATCCGGCAGATCAAGCTAAACTCCTATATTTTCTAGCTTATGAAAATGAAGAAGCGGGTAAATTGGCATGGCAAAATTTCCGAAAAGATCCTGAATGGATAAAAGCAAGTACTGCCTCAGAAGTAAATGGTAAACTGGTAGAGAAGGTTGAATCTGTATATATGAAAGCAATGGACTTTTCGAAGTACAGATAGTTTGATTGATTCTGAAGTGCAAATAAATGAAAATGGCTCTGCAGAAACAGAGCCATTTTTGTTAAACATTACATCGCATTTAGCATAATACCGCTGTTAGGTTCAAAATTAATCCGGATATACCCCTCTTCTGCGTCTTCAACTTTTACTTTTCCAGTGATCTTCTTTTGGAATTTTTCAAATGGCGATTTTATTTTAAGACTTCCACCTTTTTCTGAAAGAATACTGAGCATTTCCACTTTTCCATTCTTCTTTTCAGCACTAACAAGGAAGGCACCTTCTGCCCTCATCGTTTTGAACGAAACGTCTTTCCAATTGCTTGGTATTGCAGGAAATAGCTCAAGATAGCCTGCATGAGACTGGATCAGCATCTCCTGTAAACCGGCAGCGAAAGCAAAGTTTCCTTCCAAAGTGAATGGCCTGTAAACAAAGTCTGAATAGCCTGATTTGGTCTGATCTCCATTTAAGTGAAAACTATTAGTGGAGCAAAATGCAGTAGAAAAAATAGTTAAAGCCTTTGCAGCGCCTTCACCATCTTTTGCTCTTGCCTTCAAATTGCCTAGCCATGAATAAGAATAACCGCACCATAATTTCGGACCAACATCATCTAATAATTTTATACTCGATCGGATAATGTTTTTTGATTCTTCGGAATCTTCCCATTTGATCAAGCCCAGGGGATGTATTGCCATGGTATTTGAAAAATGACGATGAGATACATCATATGGAAAATCGGGAGCAATCATCAATTCATTATTTTTTGAGATTGCAAGATCAGGTAATTGCCTATAGATTTTTTCCCAATGTGTAGCCTCCTCCATTAAGTTCAACTCTCTTGCTAACTCTGCGGCTGTTTTAAAGTTGAACTGCATTAATGAAAGGTCGTAATTTGTTGTTTTAGTAAACCAGGCGCTGCTTTTATTATCATTTATCTCGGGACTAGAACTGATCACCAATTTACGTTTACCTGTTTCTGAATCCAGAATTGAGATCTGTTCCAGAAATATTGCAGTAGATTTTATCCATGGGTAGGCTTTATTTTTTAAAAAATCCTTATCCATGCTGTATCGCCATTGGAGATAATAGTGTTGCGAGATCCATGCAGAAACCGTTGGGGATAGCGAATATTGGATCCAGCCTCCCATTTCTGTTCCATCTAAAGTAGTTACTCCCGGTACCGCGATTCCTTCTTTTCCAAAGAATAGCTGAGTATAACGTTTATAATTTTCCTTGTTAAGTTCAAAGTGATCCAGGTAACCCATTGCTTCTTCAAGGTGATTGCCACTATACGAGGGCCAATAGCTCAACTGGGTATTCAGGTCATGGTGAAAATCGCCTTTCCAGGGTGGAATTCTTCCATTATCAGCCGACCAAATAGCCTGTAAGGATATTGGCGGTGCATTTTGGCGGGCAGTAGATCCAAACTTATATTGCTCCATTTCCCATTGATGCTGGAGTGTTAGGTCGGGTACCTTAAGATCAGATTTAGCCCAAAATTTTGACCACCATCCCAGATGACTTTTTCTATTCTGATCATAGCCCGAATTCAGTTTTTGCTGTAATTCTAAGAGGTCCAAATTGCTTTTAAAAATATCCGGATTGCTGCGGATAGTCCAGGCACCCTCTACGGTCTTGTCATCAATTTGTTTCCATGTTACAATGACATCATAGGAGAAACCTCCCCATCCATTTTGATGATAAATAATACTGTTAGCTTTTCTTTCTATACTGCCCTGTTCATATCCCAAACGTCCAAGATCATCCCCTCCAACTGGGTCTCCACTTACTTTTACAGCAGCCTGATAGGCCGGTGGAATCAGCTCAATATCAAATTCGACTGATAGGTTTTCAAATCTAAACCAACCTACAGGATCTACTGCGTGTACATAGGATAAAAGTCTGGTGCCGTTCTTCCAGCTAATTTCAGATGTTGCTTCGTTGAGATTTAACTTAGCATCCGATAGGCTAAGTCCTTTTGTGAAATTAAATTCAATTCCAGCTCCAGGAATTTTTGTTGGAGCAGGCTCCCTGTCATAAGGATGATCAAAATATTCCTGAACCGGTTTATAATTATCATTTAATCTTTGATCTACAATCCACTGGTAGCTAAATTCTTTACGATGCAGCCCTTTCATTGGCCGACTATCCCAAAGATCAGCACGGTCTAATGCAACGCGAATAGTTTTGTTTTTCTCCCAGATGAGTGAACCAATCATCCCATTTCCCATTGGGATTGCTTCATCCCATTGCTGTGGTAGGGGGTTGAAAGTATGAGTTCTGGACTGAGTTGAAGCAATATTGGGCAGACAAAAACAAAGAATTAATGAAAAAAGCTGAATTCTAATTAGTTTTTTGAGATTTTTCATAGTAAAATCTAATCCATAATTCTAAAGTTAAGACAGGATTATGGTTTTGCCAAAGCTATTATTCTGATTTACCTGTTTTTTCATGTAATCTACCGTATCATCGCTTGCAGCAATAATTTTTAATGAATTCAATTTAGTCTCAAAATGTCAATTTTCCACGATCCTTTCCCTTTAACAGAATCAGACTTTTAGGGGTTTTATCCAGATAAAAATTAATGATATTTTGCTGGCTGTCAAAATGTTGATGAAGAATACTGTTTTTAATTTCTACTTGCTTAGGATTGGGAATCTGTTTGGCCTCAAGATAAAACCATGCAGCGTCTTCTTCAATTTCATAGCCCAGGTAGTTTAAATCAATTTTTTTTCCGTTTACTAAAATTTCGTTGTTCTGCAGGACATATTGCTTAAGTTTTTTATCCAGCTCAGCTTTGTCTTTTGGCTTTAAAAAATCGATTTTAGCCTTGTGTATTTCAGTCAGGTGTACTTCGAGATCATCCCAGAAAATTTTTTGTGAAATCTCGAGGCTTTTTTCCTTTGAATTGTATTTTATCTCTGTAAGGCTTATGTAAAAGGGATGAAATAAGCTTTGAATGAGTAGAAACGTTGATAGTATAAAATTATAAAACATAATGCTTGATATTTGATGCAAATTATGGATATTCTGAATAAGCTCAGGTATAATTTATCATTCTGATTTTATGGGACAGTTTGAACTATATTTCCGTCTTGGAACAAATCATATACTGGATCTTGCAGGATTCGATCATATTCTTTTTGTTTTAGTGTTATGCAGCATTTATACACTGAACGATTGGAGGAAAATTATACTATTAATTACTGCCTTTACCATTGGACATTCGCTGACTCTGGCATTGGCTACATTTCAACTGATTACTATTGACTCAGATCTGGTTGAATTCCTAATTCCTGTAACCATTGCGATTACAGCATTCGGTAATTTATTAAACCTTAAAATAGCTGTAGGTAGAAAGCTAAATTACTTTTTTGCGCTGTTTTTCGGTCTGATTCACGGACTTGGCTTTTCAAATTATCTCAGGGTACTTTTGGGTAAGGAAGAGTCTTTATTAAGTCCACTTTTTGCATTTAACCTCGGACTTGAAGCAGGTCAATTATTGATAGTTGTGGTTTTTCTGATCTTTTCTTTACTCCCATTGAAAATTTTAAAGGTCAATCAAAAACAATGGACCAGGGTAGTTTCGGCAATTATTCTCGGAATGGCTGTCATGATGATTATAGAAAAGATTTTTTGGTAAGTATTATTCTTTGAATATTAGTTGGGCTGATTATCTTAGCTAATATTTAATCTCTGAATAAAAACCAGTTTTCCAAGATTATAATTACCAATTGTATTAACATCCAATAAGATAATGAGAAAAATAGCAATTGTATTTGCAATAATATTGCTTTACGGAATTAAAGGCATTGCCCAGCAAACAGAGCAAAATCATGCGGAGAGGTTTGAACAATTAGGAAATAGCCTCAGATCACCTAATGTTTACAGAACTGCTTCCGGTGCGCCAGGGCATATGTACTGGCAACAAAAGGCAGATCATGAAATCGAAGTTGAGTTGAATGATGAGAAGCAATCGATTAAAGGGTGGCAAAAAGTTACTTATCACAACTATTCACCAGATCCACTCTCTTATTTATGGATTCAGCTTGATCAGAATGAAAGGGCCAAAGATTCTAATACACCTAAGGTTACTGAAAATAAGATAACTCAAAAAATGACTTTGCCCCAGATTCAGGGAATTTTATGGCATGATCAGGATTTGGGGTATAAAATAATCTCAGTTAAAGATTTAAGCGGCAAGGATATCCCTGTAACCATTAATAAAACAATGATGCGGGTTAATTTACCTGAACCTATCAAACCTGGCGGTAAAATTGAGTTTACCATGGATTGGACGTTCAATATTCACGACAGGATTGGCTTTATAGGTGGGCGTCCGGGGTACGAGTATTTTGAGAAGGACGGAAATTACCTCTATACAATGGCTGAATGGTTCCCTAGAATGGCTGTTTATTCTGATTTTCAGGGATGGCAGAATAAGCAATTCATGGGTAGAGGTGAGTTTGCTTTAACCTTTGGAGATTATAAAGTTAAAATAACCGCGCCAGCTGATCATATGGTTGGTGCTACAGGCGTTTTGCAAAATGCTGAGTCTGTTTTGAGTACAACCGAATTGCAAAGATGGCAGGATGCAAAGAAAAGTTATAATAAGCCCGTGATTATTCGTACTCAGGCCGAAGCAGAGAAACTTGAAAAGGGGAGATCAAAAGACAAAAAGACCTGGATCTACCATGCAGAGAATGTTAGAGATTTTGCCTGGACCTCCTCACGGAAATTGATTTGGGATGCGATGGCCGTTAAGCAGCAAAATAGAGATGTGATGGCTATGTCCTATTATGGTAAGGAAGGAAACCCATTGTGGGAGCAATATTCTACCCGAGTGGTTGCACATACTATTAAATCTTACGGATCTAAAACTTTTGATTATCCTTATCCTGTTGCTATTTCCGTGGAAGCTTCAAATGGTATGGAATATCCAATGATTTGTTTCAATTATGGTCGTCCGGATGTTGACGGAACTTATTCTGATGCCGTTAAGTATGGAATGATTTCTGTTATTATTCATGAAGTTGGTCATAATTTCTTCCCAATGATTGTTAATTCTGATGAACGTCAGTGGTCCTGGATGGATGAAGGTTTAAATACCTTTATGCAGTTCATGGCTGAACAGGAATGGGATAGAAATTACCCGTCAAGAAGAGGGCCCGCACACAAAATTGTTCCTTACATGAGAAGTGAAAAGCACCTTCTTGAACCAATCATGACTAATTCTGAAAACATCATTCAGTTCGGTCCGAATGCTTACGCAAAGCCTGCAACCGCTTTAAATATTTTAAGGGAAACGGTTATGGGAAGGGATTTGTTTGATTATGCTTTTAAACAATATTCAACTCGTTGGATGTTTAAGCACCCTACTCCTGATGATTTTTTCAGGACTATGGAAGATGCATCTGCGGTTGATCTTGATTGGTATTGGAGAGGATGGTTCTATAAAACTGAACCTGTTGATATATCAATTGAATCAGCAAATTGGTTTAAACTTGATAATCGCAGTCCTGCAGAAAAGAAATCTGACGCAAAGAAGGTATTCGAAAGAGAGGAAAGCTACGTAAGTAAGAATAATAATATTAAGGATAATCCGAAAACAGTGCTGGAGTCAGATCCTGCTACCCGCGACTTTTATAACGCTTACAATCCTTTTAGTGTTACTCCTGATGACGAAAAGGTTTACTCTGAATTTATGGCGAAATTAAGTGTAAAGGAAAAAGAATTGCTGAACAGCAATTTAAACTTTTATGAACTTAAATTTAAAAATATCGGAGGTTTAGTCATGCCTTTAATTGTCCAGTTTAACTATACAGATGGAAGTTCTGAAATTGATAGAATTCCAGCCGAAATATGGCGACATAACGAATCAGAGGTTTCTAAAGTATTTGCTAAAACCAAGGAGGTAAAAAGCATAATACTTGATCCGCTTCGTGAAACTGCAGATATTGATGAAGATAATAATTATTGGCCTAGACAATTCCTTCCAAGCAGATTTGAGTTTTTTAAAAATAATTCTGGTGTACGGGGAGTTTCAAGTGGAGATAATCCAATGAAGAAGGCTCTAAAGAAATAAAAATCAATAAGCCTGATTTCGTTAGGAGGAAGGCCTATAAATACAGTTATAAGTGGTCAGATAAGTACTTGTAACCATAATTATTCGATATTGGAAAGCAATACCTGCTTCTTATAGGCAGTTTCAGCCCTTTCCTCCGGAGTATTTCCGGTAGGAAATCGCGGTCTGATTCAAATGATGAATAGCCGGAAGATACCTCCTTCGGCAAGGTTTATTTTACTTGAACCTGTTTTTCATCGGGACGGGCTTCCGTTAATAGAATCCTAGGTCCTATTAAATAAACCTGGGTGGCAGTTCTATCTTTTTTGCGATACGGAATTTCATGATAAAATTAAATTTTTCGCAAAAAAATAGGGCAGAACACGGGGCTGGTATAAGCGAAAAAGAAACAGAATTGGCTTTCAAAAAGGAGAAAAAAACTTCAGTTTAAACTTAACCAAGGAAGATTTTATTTCGAACTCTGCTTATAATGAAAAATCTTAATTATTTCGGCACTGCATTTTTCTCTATATAATCGGGTAAAATAGAAACTGGATTTCCGATATAGTGGTAAGCTTCAGCCCATTCCAATCCGTACTTTTTACCTACTTCGCGGTCTGATGGAGTACCTCTTTGAGTTAAAGAGTCTTTATCGAGTACAAAATGCTTCACATAATTAAAGTCTGCCGTTTCATCGGTATCGCCTAGTATTGGTAATTTTTTACCCTTTTCTGCCAAACTCTTTTTAATTCTTGAACCATTATCTCCTCCCGGACCTTGTGTAGTAATCACCACATTGCTCTGAACTTTGGTATCGATATGTTTACTAATATCAACTATTCGGTTTACTAATTGTGGGCCTCTGGCGAAATAATAGCGCTCCTTTACTCCGTATGGTTTTACTGCATCCAGCTGTTCTGGATAATCGACACTTCCCGACATCCATCTTGCAGCTTCAACAGCCTGTGCAGTAACATAATGATCCGGATTTTCTTCGTAGTGTCCCCAAGGGTCATAACTGAAGATCGTATCCACTTTCAAAAGTCTGAAAAGGAATATGAGGCGACCTTTTATTTCCTGAGTATTATATTCATCCATTCTATGGTTGCGATAACCAAGATTGTATACCTTTTTTAAGCCCAGAACCTGCGCTACTTTGTCATTATCCCGTTCGTTATTCAAAACTCTGTCACCATCAGTTCCTGCTCCGGCTGCGTCGTCATTAGTAGTTCTAATCAGATAACCGGTATAGCCCTCACTGATTAACTTAGCAATAGTGCCACCAGCAAACAAAGTGCAATCATCCACATGTGGTTGAATTACTGCCAGAACCTTTCCCTCGTGAGGTCTTCCCGAAACACTTCGTTCAATAATAATGCCGTCATCCTCGGCTATTTTGTTAGCCTCAGCTTCTGTTTTAGCAATACTTTCTTCTGCTTTTACTTCCGAAGCCAGAAGTGTAGCATAGGTAGCAGGTATAATGGCGCCGGCTGCCAATCCCTTCGAAATAAATTTCCTTCTTTCCATTTTAGCTTGTTTTCTATTCTAATATAGAAATTCCTACGTTTATAAAATTTTAGAAATAAAAAAAGCTGCCTTTGGAGGGCAGCTTTCTAAGTACTTTATTTATATATCAAAAGCTCCCCGGGCCACCGCTTCCAGGTCTCATCCAGGGTCCACCCATTCCCGGTCTCATACCAGGAGTTGGTTGCTGTTGTTCTGGTTGTTTTCCACTAAACTTTTGAATTCTCATGGTAAAACTTAGCATAAAATATCTTGATAAGCGATTATTCTGACTGTCAGTTATGACGTTTCCTGTAACTGATCGGGAAACACTGGTATTTTCGTTAAGCAAGTCAAATCCCTGAAATCTTAATGAAGCCCGTTTATCTTTAAAAAATTGCTTTTCTAGGTAAGTATTGATGATAAATGGATTAACCGCTAAAGAGCTACTATACCCATCATTAAAAGATTTACTGATATCGGAGCCTATAAGCCAGGTTTTGAGAAAGAAAACTCTGCTATTGAAATTCAGAGAGTAGGTTGAAACCTTAGTATTGGTATTTGTTATTGCATCATTCGTATTGGTATTCAGGTTGTATCTTAAGCCTGGATTTAATTCAAGATTTTTATTTGGGTTGATCTGCATGTTCAGTCCCTGCGAAAAAATCCAATTTTTCCCTGTGTTCTTTATATTATCTGTATATGAAATATTGTTGATGTAATTAGCAGAACCATTGAAAGAGAACACGTATTTCTTCTCCTGAAAAGGTTTGGAGTAATTGTAGAATACGTTACCCGTATAATATCCATTGGTATTGATATACCGGGTTTCCTGAACCAACCCTATTGCAGGATCCATCGATCTGATGATGTTTGACACGATCTTATTTTCAGTAAAGTTTCCTGAGACATTAAAAAATAAAACATCACCTGAATTAAAGTTGAAATTATTGTACCTGAAAGTAAGAAAATGAGAGAATTCAGCTCCGAGATTCGGATTTCCATAAACCGGATATTGTGGATTTGAAATATCAGGAGTTGGTTGTAATTGAATGTAAGTCGGCTCATTTGCCCGTCCGAAATAAAATGCATTTACCGCCCTGGTTCGGGAGAAGTTATAGGAATACCGGGCAGAAGGAATAAAATTAAAGCCAGTGTTTCTGTTTGAAGTTCTTACCCCATTTACAACAGATGTGCCCTCCAGAAGACTAGGCTGAGCGCTAATTCCGAATGAATAATTGTATTTTTTCTCATTAAATCTATAATTCATTCCAAACCTGTTGGTGCTGAATGAATAATCGAAATTGTTACTTAAGCTTGTATTATATTCAGATAATCCGGCCGGACTGATATCATACGTTTCCCTTTCATTTTTATAGGTTGTAGTACTATGATTATAGTTAAACTCAAGATTTGATTTTAAGCTAAGTGGCTCATTATAAGATAGATTAGCATTTATGTTAGAGTTTCTATTATTGTCATATAGTTCCTGATTTCTATATACATTGGTACTTCCTCCACCAACAATATAATTGATATATTGAGTCAGCTGATCATCTTCTTGCCTGGTTTTGGCATTATTTGCTGAAGTAAATAAGGATAAATTTCTTCCCCTTTTTTTGAGGCGGTGATTTAATAAAAGTGTTGCACCGAAATTGGGGTTTCTAGAATCTGTATTATTTATAGAGGTACCATCTGAACCAAGTCTGTTACCATCATATTGTAAATAACTCGTATTTCCGTTATCAATTGAAGATCCATAGCTAAAAGTGGGATTGAATTTAATATAGTTTACACTATCTGGGCGATATTCAAGATTCCAGCCAAATCTGTGATTGCCATTTATCACATTCTTTAATGAATTCTGATTGGTTGAGACTATTGAATTCTGAAAATTATTTTGTTGCAGCTGGTCGCTTACCAAATCATTATTACGATCAGAAAAACTGTAATTTCCATATGAACTAAGTTTTTTACCATAATCTTTACGATAATTAAGTCCGACAGATCCCACTGCTGTTAGTCCGTCACTATTATTTCCCCCCTGAAAACCACCCCCCTGAAATCCACCTCCACCAAATCCACCACCACCTTGGAATCGCGTGCCGCCACCACCACTTCCACCAGCACCTTGAACACGTGCACCACCACCACCTCCACCAAACCCACCGCTACTTCCAAAATTAAAAACTGAACTATTGGTGTTATTCAAATTACCAATGAAGGAAAATTGCTCTGTGTTGTTGTAAGTATTTGCTGTCAGTGAGGCCTGATACCGATCCTTATCACCACCTCCAACTGAACCTCTTGCAAAATAGCCTTTGTTTTTATCTGCTCTGATTGTAAAATTCAGAACTTTTTCTGGATCTCCATTTCTGACTCCGGTCAGGTTTGCCTGATCACCATAATCATCAATAATCTGAGCTGATTCAAGAATATCTGCCGGAAGCTGTTGGGTAGCGGTTTTAACATCACCACCAAAAAAATCTTTTCCATTAATTCTTACCCTGGTAATTGCTTTACCCTGAGCAGTCACATTTCCATCCTTGTCTACTTCCACTCCGGGTAATCGTTTTAAAAGATCCTCAGCCAGAGCGTTTTCCCGGAGTGGGTAATCCGACGCCCTGTACACGATTGTATCCTCTTTTATAGTTACTGACGGCGTTCCGGAAATGACCACTTCTGAAAGTACTCTGCTCTCTGCCTTCAGAGTGATTAGATCTAATTTTATTTCTGTATCGCCATCTTTATATAAAAACCGCTTGTTTAAAGGCCTATAGCCTAAACTCGATACAGTTAACAGAAAAGTGGAAGATTTAACTCCCTTAAAAATAAAGTTTCCATCAATATCGGTTCTTGTAAATAAAGTGTCTTTTCCGGCAATGTATTTTACTGTAGCGGCAATGATACTGGTCCCTGTAGAATCTTTTACTACTCCACTTATGTCACGACTTGTTTGTGCAATTGCACCGTAGCTGATAAAAAGGCCGATAATTAAGGGTAATAGTTTTTTCATATTTATTAGTGTGCGGTGCATAGTTGATTTTTATTTCCTCCATTCATGTGGAGGAACTTTCTTTATTGTTTTATGGCAAGGTGACTCTTTATAAAGAACTCTGTTGATGTAGATATTTTGACTGGGGGATAGTTTCTATTAGGCATTCCGCCATACATTCCATCAAAGTTTCTGCCAAATCTTCCACCGTATCTTCCGCCATACATATCATCAAAATTAGTCATATCCCTTCGTTGAACTGCTGCTGGTCCAACAAATCCATTGATTCTTATACCGTAAGTTACAGGCTCAGTTCTGCCAGGTAATATGCCTAGCAAGCGGATAGGAATTGCTATTTCTTGAATTAGATTATCTTTTGAATCAAAAGCTGCAGCAGCTTTTATTCCATAACTATTGTTCAATGAAATTCCGCCGTCAATAATTTCTTTAAAGCCATTTACTCTAATTTCTTTAATTCGTTCTATAATTCTTTTTTGAATCTCTTCTGGTTCCGGCTGTTCTGTTTCATTTCGTTTTTTTCCGGGGGTCCTATCTAATAAAGGAAAAGTTATCATAGCCGGAATTTTCTTGTTTTCAATATTAGCTGTGAAGCTAATTCCTCTCGCAAGTATGCGGGTCAGACTTTCAGGTGCACCATTTTTTATAGCCAGGTAGATGTTTTCATCATCATTGGCCAGATTATAATAAAGTTTTGTGGCTTCGTTATAAAGACTAAGACTATCCTTCCAATCATCTAACTGTCCGTCAATTAATATTGGTTTATCTACCCACAGGGATTTTATCAGTTCTGCTTTTTTTTGTGAATAAACCGGCAGGTAGCTAAAAAATAGAGAAAATGAAAGAGCGAAAAAACTTAAAATTTTTGTCTTCATATTGTTTATGACTTGGTGTGTGATAAAGGTTTAATGAGATTCGTAATGATTTCATTACATTCGTTACCAGCAATATTATTAATCTGCAAAGATACATTTGCTGGGCCAAGCAGGAGCTTAACCAATGTAAAGATATAGCTGATTTTAACTCTTCTCCTCCCAAATCAAGGCCAGATTGATGATAGTCATTACAGCCTTTTGCATATCCTGAACAGACACCCATTCCTGCCTTCCATGAAAAGCATGTTCGCCTGCAAATAAATTCGGACAAGGTAGTCCCATAAAGGATAGCCTTGAACCGTCTGTTCCTCCTCTGATGCTTTGTAACCTTGGCTTTAATCCGCTCCGTTCAATGGCTTCGATACCTGCTTGTACTATCGCCGGATGTTGGTCTAGTATAGATTTCATATTCCGGTATTGTTCTTCCACCAAAAATTCATATCCTGAACCAGGATAATTACTCAATATCTTAATTACTATTTTTTCCAGTATCTCTTCATGCTCTTTTAACCCTTCTGTTTTAAAATCACGGATTATAAATTCTATAGTTGACTGTTCAACAGTACCATTTATGGACACAGGATGTATGAATCCCTCTAACCCCGAGGTGCTTTCTGGGCATAGGTGTTCTTTTGGTAATACCGAAATGATTTCTGAAGCTATTTTAAGGGCACTTTCCATTTTATTTTTAGCGAATCCCGGATGTGCACTTACTCCCTCAATAATCACCTTAACACCATCTGCTGAGAAAGTCTCATTTTCAATAGAACCAGCAGTTTCACCATCGATGGTATACCCGAAATCTGCACCTAATTTTTTTAGATCTACTTTATCTACTCCCCTTCCAATTTCTTCATCAGGAGTGAATAGAATCTTAAGTTCACCATGTTTGTATTCGGGATGAGAGATCAAAAAATTAGCTGCATCCATGATTTCTGCTATTCCTGCTTTGTTATCAGCACCTAGTAGGGTGGTTCCACTTGCAGTGATTATATCATTTCCAATTTGATCTTTCAGGTCAGGATGATCTTTCATTCTGAGAATCTGATTTCGGTCATCCGGAAGAATAATATCCAAACCCTGATAATTTTCATGGAGGATAGCCTTTACATTTTCTCCACTACAATCCGGAGAAGTATCCATGTGTGAGCAAAAACAAATAACAGGCACTTTTTTGTGGGTATTCCCAGGAATCGTGGCATAAACATAACCAAACTGGTCTAAATGAGCATCTTGCAAACCCATCTCCTTTAGTTCACTTACCAATAAGGCACCCAGATTTTTTTGCTTTTCAGTAGAAGGAAAACTTGTGGATGCAGGGTCAGATTGCGTATCAATTGCAGTGTATCTTAAAAATCGTTCCTTAACTGTAAAGCTTATATTTTCGCTTAGGTTCATTTTTACTTAATTTTATAATTGGCAAGCGAAATTAAACATTGCTGTCGGATTTTGAACTTCATTGTTTCTGAGTTCAATCAGTACATACTACAAGAAAATAGCCTTGAAATGAATATCGAAAGTTTAAGAGATTATTGCCTGTTAAAGCGGGGGGCTACCGAATCGTTTCCTTTTGGGGATGACACGCTGGTTTTTAAATTAGAGAATAAGATTTTTTTGCTTTGCCGACTTACAAATCCGGATCGTTTCAACGTGAAGTGCGATCCTGAAAAAGCAATAACACTTCGGGAAGAATATGAGGAAGTACAACCAGGTTACCACATGAATAAAACCCATTGGAATACCGTTTATATGAATGGAAAATTAAGTGAAAACCAATTAAAGGAATTGATCGATCACTCTTACGATCTGATATGGAAAAGTTTACCCCTGAATAAGCGATTAAAGTAACTATTATGAATTGGAAAGAAATTAAGGATATTGAAAATGGAGTTGAATACCTTAAAAAGGAGTTCAAATTTGACGATTTTATTTCAGCTTGGGCATTTATGAATAAGGTTGCACTTATAGCCGAAAAATTGGGGCATCACCCGGATTGGTCTAATTCATATAACAAAGTAATTATTATGTTAAGCTCTCATGATGCCGGCAACATAATTACAGAAATGGACAGGAATCTTGCCAAACTTATCGATAAGCTTGAGCATTGATCCTATATTTGTCAATCAGTTATGATTAGGAGATTCTGTCTATTATTGTTCTTTTTTAGTGATTTTCTTGTGGCAAATGCACAGATAAGTCCTTTTGAAAAAAACAGGGAATTAACTGCCACTTATCAGGAAATGATTGGTTTTTATCAGGTTCTTGACAAAAAGTATGATCAGATGCGCATTTTCGATTTCGAGCAGACTGATATTGGAAAGCCTCTTAACCTGATTGTTCTTTCCAGGGATAAAATCTTTGATCCCATAGAAATTAGAAAACAAAACAAAAGAATTTTATTAATCAACAATGGTATTCATCCTGGAGAACCAGAAGGGATAGACGCAAGTATGATGCTTGTACGTGATTTGCTGGAAAGAAATTCAATTCCCAAAAATGTGGTAATCTGCATAATTCCCGTTTATAATGTTGATGGAATGCTGAACAGAGGCCGTTCAAGGGTTAATCAGAATGGTCCCGAATCTTATGGTTTCAGAGGAAATTATCAGAATCTTGATCTTAACAGAGATTTTATCAAAGGAGATTCCAGAAATTCAAAGGCCTTTCAGAAGATTTTCAATAACTGGAAGCCTGAAGTATTTATTGATAATCATACGAGTAATGGAGCCGATTATCAATATGTAATGACCCTTATTGCACCTCAGAAGGATAAGCTGAATCCAATACTGTCCAACTATTTGACTAAGCAGATGCTTCCTGACATTTACAAGAAAATGAAGGCTTCGAACTTTGAGATGACGCCTTATGTTAATAGCATTGAAGAGACTCCAGATTCAGGAATTACAGGATTTTTGGAGACTGCGCGGTACTCTACCGGATATG
>JAURKO010000042.1 GCA_030831705.1 Daejeonella sp.
TGGAACTAAAATTCTTGGAACTGAGTTTCTTGATAATGATGTTTTGATTACCATTTCGAAATTGACCAAAGGGGATAGAATTACAGTTCCGGGGGATGCTACATCCAATGCAGTAAAAAACCTGTGGGCTCAGGGATTATTTGATGATGTAAAATTAAACATAGCGGAGATCAGATCTGATTCAATATTTTTCGAAATAGAGGTTGTAGAACGACCCCGTTTAACCAGAATTGATTTAATTGGATTAAAAAAGGGTGAAATAACAGATATACGTGAAAAGTTAAATGATAAAACAGGTAAAGTTGTTAATGAGAATTTATTGAAAACAACCACTGATATTATAAAGAAGCATTTTACTGAAAAAGGTTTTCTCTTTACTGATGTGTTGATCGCTGAAAGAAAAGATACTGCTGCGGCAAATAATAAAATTCTTGATATCACAGTTGAGAAGAACGATAGAGTAAAAATAAGCGAGATTACATTTACAGGAAATAAAGATTTTAAAGATAAAAGCTTAAAGAAATATTTAAAAAAGACCAAAGAAAAGGCTTTTTACAAAGTATTTGGATCTGGCAAGTTCCTTCAGAATAAATACGATGAAGATAAGCTAAAGCTTGTAGAAAAAATGCAGGAAAAAGGTTATCGGGATGCTGAAGTAGTCAAGGATACCACCTTCCGGACCGGTAAAAGTACTATCGGTGTAAAAATTGATCTTCATGAGGGGCCTAAATATTATTTTGGAAATATTACATGGGCAGGCAATGCTAAATATTCTACCAAAGTTCTGGAAACTATCTTGGCAATAAATAAGGGTGAAGTATTTAGTGAGAAAAAATTAGAAAGAAAACTCACTAGTAGTCCTGGAGGAGATGACATATCCTCACTGTATATGAATGATGGATATCTGACGTTTAATGTTGATCCGGTACAGACCAAAGTTTATGGTGATACTATTGATCTTGAATTGCGAATGTATGAAGGACCGCAGTATACAATTAATAATATTAGGGTTAGAGGAAATGAGTTAACCAATGATAAAGTAATTTTAAGAGAGATTCGTACCAAACCAGGTCAGAAATTCTCAAAAGAGCTTATTGTAAGGAGTACCCGTGAAATTGCACAGTTAGGAAACTTTGATGATACTAAAACCGATCCTAAACCAATCAACATTAATCCCAATGATGGTACAGTTGATATCGAATATAATGTTGTAGAAAAGCCTTCTGATCAAATTGAGTTATCTGGGGGTTTTGGTGGTGGACGTGTTGTGGGTACCTTGGGATTAACATTTAATAATTTCTCTGCCCGTAATCTTTTCAATAAAAGTGCCTGGAAACCATTACCAAAAGGAGATGGTCAAAGGCTGAGTATCAGGGGGCAAACCAATGGTAAGTTTTATCAGTCCTATAACTTTTCATTCTCTGAACCATGGCTTGGCGGAAAGAAACCTATCTATTTTGGGATAAGTGCTTTTACCTCTTTACAATCCAATGGTCTTCGTAATCAGGATCTTAATCAGCAGAAAATACGCCTAAATGGTTTGACTTTTAGTTTAGGTAAACGTTTGAAATGGCCTGATGATTATTTCCAGGCAAATACTTCAATTAATCTTCAGCAATATATTCTTAACAACTTTAGTGGCTTTATTTTTTCTTCAGGTACATCCTATAATTTTAACTTAACGCAGGAATTTAGCAGAAATTCTGTTGATGCACCAATTTTTCCAACTACGGGGTCAAATTTAAAGTTAACAGTACAGGCAACACCTCCATATTCATTGCTTAATAACAAAAATTATGCAATTGCAACAGATAAGGATAAGTACAGGTTTACAGAATATCATAAATGGAAATTTGAGTCACAATGGTTCCAGCGCATCTACGGCAAGCTGGTTCTTAAGGCCCAGGCGCAATTTGGTTTCCTTGGAATTTATAACCCGGCTGTAGGGGAATCAGCTTTTGAAAGATTTAAACTTGGGGGTGATGGTATGCAGGGATTTGATTTCCTTCAAGGATCTGAGATCATTGCAATGCGTGGTTATGCAAATAATGCAGTAATTCCTGCGGGCTCTAATCCAACTATTGCCCAGGGGTCAGGTAGCCCATTGTTCAACAAATATGTTCTGGAATTACGACATCCAATTACCGCCAGTCAGACCGCTACAATTTTCGTTTTGGCGTTTGCTGAAGGTGGAAATACCTGGAGTTCTTTCCGTGATTTTGCGCCATTTAATATCAGGCGTACTGCAGGTGTTGGAGCAAGAGTATTTTTACCTATTTTTGGACTTCTCGGGATTGATTATGGTATTCCTTTCGATAAGATACCTGGATTACCTGATAGTGGAAAGCAATCTTTTACTTTTAGTATTTCACAAGCACTGAATGGAGGATTTAACTAAATTTTATGAAAAAAATTCTTATAATTATAGCATTATTGGCATTTACACGCTTAGGGGTCTATGCTCAGAGGTTTGCTTACGTCGACAGTGATTATATTTTAAAGCATATACCTGAATATAATTCATCTCAAAAGCAATTGGATGCGCTTTCGCTGCAATGGCAGAAGGAGGTTGATTCTAAGTTTCTTGCAATTGAGGGGCTATTTAAAGCCTATCAGGCCGATCAGGTTTTGCTTACTGAGGTTATGAGAAAAAACCGTGAAAATGAAATAATTGAAAAAGAAAAGGAAGCTAAAGAGTTTCAAAGGCTTAAATTTGGTTTTGAAGGAGAACTTTTTCAGGCTCGTACAAAATTAATTAAACCTATTCAGGATCGAGTTTCTAAAGCAGTTCAGGCTGTTGCAGAAGCTCAACAACTGGATATGTTATTTGACAAAAACAGCGAGATTACGCTTTTATATGCAAGTCCGCGTTTAGATAAAAGTAATGATGTAATTACCAGGTTAGGTTATAAGCCTGGCACAATAAGTAAATAAGTTTTTTTAAATTATAAACAAATAACAGAATACAAAAAATGAAAAAAGTATTTAAAATAGGAGTTGTTACATTCGGATTAATTTTAGCAGTTGGTGTTGCAAAGGCTCAACAAAAATTTGGTCATATTAATTCAGCTGAATTATTGCAGTCAATGCCAGAAATGAAAACTGCTGATGCAACTTTTCAGACTTTTGCTAAGGCAAAACAAACATCCCTTGAATTGATGGGTGCTGAGCGCCAGAAAATGGTTACCACCTATGAGGAAAAATACAAAACGCTTAGTGAAGCAAACAGAGCTACTTTAGAGAAAGAATTAACCACACTGGGTGGAACTATTCAGGATTTAGAAAAGCGCATCACCGATGAGCAGGAAAAGGCTCAGGAGGAAATGACTACAAAGCGTTCTGAGATCTATCAGCCTGTATTTAAAAAAGCTGAAGACGCCGTTAAAGCAGTAGCTAAAGAAAAAGGTTTTTCTTATGTTTTTGATGTTTCCCAGCCAGGAGTAGTGTATTTTGATGGAGGAACTGATTTGATTAATGACGTGAAAACCAAATTAGGCATCGCAATTGTAGCTAAATAAGATTTACATTGATAAAAAAAATGCGAAGTATCATGCTTCGCATTTTTTTTTTGTTCAAAATTTTCAATGTAACTGCTCATTTATTATTCTATTTTTGACTTATGAGTTCAGTACTTCCTATTGGAGTTTTCGATTCCGGAATCGGGGGCCTTACGGTTGCAAATGCTATTCGGAAGATCCTTCCAAATGAACAAATTATTTATTTTGGAGATACTGCTCATATGCCTTATGGGGATAAATCACCCGAAGCCATCAAGTTTTATAGTCTGAAAATTGCTAAGTTCTTGCTGGATAAAAATTGTAAGCTAATTCTCATTGCCTGTAATACAGCATCTGCACATGCTTACCATGAATTAGTGCATTTTCTTGGGGATAAAGTCCCAATTATCAACGTTATAGACCCGGTTGTGAATCTGATGGTAAACGATGGGAGATACAAAAAAATTGGGGTTATAGCAACGAAATCAACAATTCGCTCAGATATTTACGCAAAAAAATTCAAGATTATAGATCCCACTATTGAAGTTTCTTCGCTTGCTACACCCTTGTTAGCACCTATGATTGAGGAGGGATTTTTTAATAATAACATCAGCAAAACAGTTATCAATTCTTACCTGACATCACCAAAGCTCAAAAAAATTGATAGTTTGATACTGGCCTGTACCCATTACCCCTTGATAAAACCTGAAATATCTTCATTTTACGGTGATAAACTTGATATTATTAATACCGCAGAAATTGTAGCCGAATACCTGAAAGAACGTCTCACAAAGCTTAATTTACTTAATGAGGGTCCTTTAAAGCGTCATCAGTTTTTTGTTTCAGATTTTACACCATCTTTTGCAAAGAGCACAAGGCTATTTTTTGGAGAAAAGATTCATCTGTCCTATAAACCTATTTGGGATTAAATTAAATTCTTTATAATAGATAGATTTAGTCTGCATTTATAAGCATAATACTTAAGTTTGCGTATACAAGCCCGGAGATTTGACCTTCTATCTGACATATGTATTAGTTGCAACCGCATTATTTGCATTCACAGCTTTGTTTACTCTTTTTGCTGTGTATTCCGAACGTAAAATATCGGCATTCATTCAGGATCGACTCGGACCAATGGAGGTTGGAAAATATGGTATGCTACAAGCATTTGCGGATATCCTAAAAATGCTTCAAAAGGAATTTATTATTCCAAAGGCTTCTGATAAAATTCTATTTATACTAGCTCCAATAGTAATTTTTGTTTCTGTTTACCTCGGGTTTGCGGCATTGCCATGGGCGCCTGGCATCATTCCTTCATCACTCAATCTGGGTCTTTTTTACATTTTTGCTATCCTTTCAATAGAGACTCTTGGAATTTTGATGGCTGGCTGGGGCTCAAATAATAAGTACGCCCTCTTAGGTTCAATGCGCTCTGTAGCTCAGATGATATCTTATGAGATCCCTGCTGGTGTAGCTCTTATATCCGCAGTTATGATTTCACAAAGTCTGAATCTTCAGGAAATTTCCATAAAGCAGGGTTTACTAAGCACTGATGTTATTTATTTTCTTGGTATTTGGGAAATCAAATCTGTTGGCGGTTTCCTTGCCTGGAATATTTTTCAGGCACCACATCTCATTCTGGCCTATATAATTTATTTTATTGCCTCATTAGCAGAATGTAATCGTGCTCCATTTGATATTCCTGAGGCGGAATCTGAATTGGTGGGTGGATTTCATGTTGAATATTCCGGACTTAGATTCGCATTTATTTTTCTTGCTGAATATTCTATGATGTTTCTTGTTGGCATAATAGGTGTGGTATTATTTCTTGGTGGATGGAATACTCCGCTCCCAAATATAGGTTCAGCAAAATTAGCTACATGGACGAATGGGATTGCCTGGGGGATTTTTTGGATTCTCAGTAAGACACTTTTGGTTGTAGCAGTACAGATATGGATTAGGTGGTCTCTTCCTAGATTAAGGGTTGATCAGCTTATGAGTTTTTGTTGGAAAGTTCTGACTCCGCTTGCGTTTTTTTGTATGCTTCTTTCAGGACTATGGCGGCTGGGCGTTATGCAGTAATATTAAATAGAATTTAGATTTTCGACCTATACTATGGTAAGAGAGGTTTTACATGCATTCAAAACTGTTTTTAAGGGATTAGCCCTGACTATGGCTCATCTTTTTGCTGCAAGAGAAAGCAGGAAGGTGATATCGATCACGGATAAAGATTATTTTCTAAAGGACAGTGGAATTACTACGATCCAATACCCTCATCAGAAATTGCCAGTACCTGAGCTTGGAAGGTATCAATTGGATGTTGAGATGGATGATTGTATTGTTTGTGATCTGTGCGCCAAAATTTGTCCGGTTAATTGTATTGATATTGAGAGCATAAAAGCTACTGAAGCGATTGGAAAAACTTCAGATGGTACAACAAAGCGTCTATATGCCGCAAAGTTTGATATAGATATGGCAAAGTGTATGTACTGTGGTTTGTGTACAGTTGTTTGTCCTACTGAGTGCCTCGTCATGACAGATACCTATGATAGAAGCATGCCTGATTTGAAGGGGATGATTTATAAGTTTTCAGAAATGTCTCCGGAAGATGCTGCTGATAAACGTTTAGCTATTGAACAACTTAATGCAGAGCGATTGGCAGCTAAAGAAGCTGCGATGCAGCAAAAAATTCAAAATTAATCATGGGGCAAGAACAGATTCTATTTTATTTCTTTGGTGCTTCCGTGTTGATTTCCGCACTTTGCGTTGTGCTGATGAGAAATTTGGTGAGAAGTATTTTTCTGTTTTTTGTCACACTTTTTTGCCTTGCTGCATTATATTTATTTGCTCTAGCTGATTTTATTGCATTATCTCAGGTAGTTATCTATGCCGGAGGAGTATTAGTGCTCATGCTTTTTGCATTTATGTTATCCAGCAGGGAATTGCTTAATAGTATAAAGCCAGCAGTTTCAGGCTTCAAAGTCAATCATTTAGCCGGAATTTTAACAAGTATTTTATTCCTTTTTATATTGTTTAGGGTTATAATCAAGACTAATTTTAACCAATTAATGTGGATACAGAAAAGTATCCCCATCACTTCAAATGAGAACACCGCACATCAAATTGGTATTCATATTATGACAGCGTATCTGCTTCCTTTTGAAATACTTTCTATATTTCTTCTGATGGTATTAATTGGCGCAGCACATCTTGCCAGAAAAGGGGGTAAAGAATGATTCCAGTTGCACACTTTATGTTCATTAGTGCTAGCTTGTTCTGTATCGGCTTATATGCTGTTTTGACTAGAAGAAATACCATTCAAATTTTGATAGGTATCGAATTTATGATCAATGCGGCAGTTTTAAATTTTGTTGCTTTTGGAAAGTATGATAAAATATCCGGTGGCGGGCAGATGTTTGCTTTATTCGCAATTGTTCTTGCTGCTGCAGGGGTGGCTGTTGCGCTTGCTATTATTTTAAATGTTTACAGATATTTCAAGTCAATAGACCCGACTAAAACGGATACTTTAAAGAATTAATGGAAGTGCTAAGTTTTACAGAAAATACAGGATTAATTGCCCTCTTGGTGGCAATATTACCTTTCTTTTCTTTTGTTTTTATACTGTCTTCCAACAAGCAGAAAGGTGCAAATTTCGCTTTATCAACTAGTGCACTTTCCTTTCTTTTATCGCTTCACCTGTTTTTACAAATTTGGAACGCCGAACCTGAACATGTTCAATTATCCTGGTTTCAGGTAGCTAAAGTTCAGTTTTTCGCTGGAGTACTTTTGAATAATCTGAGTGTTCTAATGATGGTTCTGGTTTCCGGTATCTCAGTTTTGGTTCATATATATTCACGTGAATACATGAAGAATGACCCTAATTTAAATAGGTATTGGGCCTATTTGAATTTGTTTTGCTTTTCAATGATTGGCCTTGTCATTTCAGACAGTTTATTGTTAATTTATCTGTTCTGGGAGCTGGTTGGTTTTTCATCCTACCTTCTAATTGGTTTTTGGTTTAATAAAAATGCGGCATCGCAGGCGGCCAAGAAAGCATTTATCATGAACAGAATTGGTGATTTGGGTTTTCTAATTGGAATTCTGATTATTTATGCCCAGTTTCAAACACTTGACCTAGTCAGTCTTTTTGGAGATAAGGGTTTGTTAAGTTCTTCATTTATTGAAAATGGTTTGTGGATAAGTGGTTCCAGAAATATGCCTGAAATATGGCTTAGTATAGCTGGTTTTTCATTTTTTCTTGGGGCAATGGCTAAATCTGCACAATTTCCACTACATGCCTGGCTTCCTGATGCAATGGAGGGACCTACATCCATTTCTTCGCTTTTACATGCAGCTACCATGGTTGCAGCCGGCGTATTCCTGATTGCCCGTATTTATTCTGTTTTTGATCCTCTGGTTTTGGATATAATGGTTTGGATTGGTGCATTTACAGCATTTATGGCCGCTACTATTGCTTTAACACAAAATGATATTAAACGAATTTTGGCCTATTCGACTATTTCTCAATTAGGATTTATGGTTATGGCTTTAGGAATTGGTGCTTATTCAGAAAGTATATTTCATTTAACTACACACGCATTTTTTAAATGTCTTTTGTTTCTTGCTGCCGGGTCAGTGATTCATCAGCTGCATCATTACTCTATAAAAAATAGTCATGGTTTCGATTATCAGGATATCCGTTTTATGGGAGGCTTGAGGAAAAGAATGCCTTTTGCATTTTTAGGAATGTGCCTTGCCTCAGCTGCTCTTGTTGGATTACCATTAACTTCAGGTTTTCTTTCAAAAGATTCCATACTTATCAGGACTTTCGAATGGGCTGCTTCACGGGAAGGTGTGTTTGTTATTCTTCCCTGGATAATGGTATTGACATCATGGTTGACTGCTTTTTATATTTTCAGACTTATATTCAGAGTCTTTTTTTCAGAATCACGCGAAATTAAATTAGATAAACTAGCTCACATAAATGATTCGCCAAGTTCGATGACCTATGTTTTAATCATTCTTTCATTTTTTTGCACTTTTATAGTCTTTGCTTTAAATCCTGTTTCTTTTGAATCCTCATGGCTTTGGAAAGGATTTCAGTTATCTGTAATCAAAGAAACTAGATTCTTTCACTGGCTAGTTCCTTTGATTATAAATTTAGGGTCAATTTTATTGATCATGTTTGCATATAGAATCTATGTTCTTGATAAAAGTTCAAAATTGACTGTTGGTTCCTGGCTTTATCAAATTTCAATTAGGGGATGGTTTTTCAATGAGATTTATGATTTTATGTTTGTCAAATCAGTTGAAAAGCTTGCCCAAATCATTTATCAATTTGACCGTGTTGTAATTGATGGTTTAGTGATCGCTTTAGCAACTATAACCCAACTTTTATCTTCCATATCTCACTGGTTTGATAGAAAAGTTGTAGATGGTTTGGTGAATGCAACAGGAGTTTTTTCAGGATACATAGGCCGGTTTTTTAGAACTTTTCAATCGGGCAGGTTACAACATTACCTAATAACTATGTTACTTTTTGTGCTATCTTTTTTTATATTAAGCTATCTGATATGAGATTATTTCAACTATTTTTTTCCTCAATTTTGCAAATGGGATACTCAATATGAATCTGCTATCAATACTTATATTTCTGCCAATTGCAGCTGCCTTGCTGATTCTAGTTCTTCCTTCTAGCTTTAATCATAGGTTCAAGCAAATTAGTCTCTCTGTCAGTTTGATTCAATTTTTGTTGAGTTTGTTTATCTATACCAATTTCAATCAATCCATTGGGGGAATAAGCAAAGAAAATGAGTTTCAGTTTGTTGAAAAATTATCGTGGATTCGTCTTGATCTTGGGAGCATAGGCAAACTTGAAATTGATTATTTCTTAGGTATCGATGGTTTATCCATGCCTTTTTTAATGTTATCTGCATTGGTGATGTTTGTTGCTACTCTGGCATCCTGGGAAATTAAAACTAATTTAAAAGCATATTTTTCCTTATTTCTCTTGCTTAATACGGCCGTAATGGGGGTTTTTTGTGCTCTTGACTTTTTCCTTTTTTATATTTTTTACGAGTTGATGCTCTTGCCGCTTTATTTCCTAATAGGGATGTGGGGTGGAGTTAGAAGGGAGTATGCGGCTATTAAATTTTTCCTTTATACGCTATTTGGCTCGGTTTTCATGCTGCTTGTCATAATCGGACTGTACTTTTCGGTTTTGAATCCTGCTACTGGGAATCACACCTTTAATATGATTCTGATGATGAGTCCGGAAAATTATATTTCGGATTCAGTTTTTTCGGCAACTGCTGGACAAAGTATTTTAGGGATTTCTGCCAGATTACTCGCTTTTCTTGTGCTTTTTATTGCTTTTGCTATCAAAGTTCCTATAGTACCACTACATACTTGGTTGCCTGATGCTCACGTGGAGGCTCCAACTCCTGTTTCAATTATTCTGGCAGGTCTCTTACTTAAAGTTGGAGGTTATGGTATTCTCAGAGTTTGCTTCAGTATCTTTCCTGATTCTGCTTCCCAATCTGCTTGGTGGATTGGTCTTATCGGCCTTATTTCAATCCTTTATGGAGCCTTAAATGCATTGGCTCAAGCTGATTTAAAGCGTTTGATTGCCTATTCATCTATTTCACATATGGGCTTCGTCATGCTTGGTATTGCTTCATCAACTACAGAAGGGATAAGCGGTGCAATGCTGCAAATGATAAGCCATGGTGCACTCTCAGCTATGCTTTTCTTTCTGGTAGGAATGATCTATAGTAGGGTCCATGATCGCGAAATTTCTAATTTCAGAGGTTTGGCCGAATTGATGCCTCAATTTACGTTTTTTGTAATGATTGCTTTTTTTGCTTCTCTGGGCTTACCGGGGTTTTCTGCATTCATGGCCGAAGCCTTTGCATTGATTGGTGCTTTTACTTCAGAGGATGTCAATGGTCTATTACCAAGATGGATGGCAATTGGAGCCTCTGTTGGAATTTTGTTAAGTGCTGCCTATTTTCTATGGACTTTACAACGTATGTTCTTTGGTCAGCTTTACTTAAATGGGGGAGAATCCTGGAAGGCTCGGCTGGTCGATGTTACTATTAGAGAGAAATTTGCATTAGTACCGTTAGCAATACTCACTTTTCTTTTGGGGATATTCCCATCCCTGCTGTTTAATAAAATGAATGCTTCAGTACTGGCATTGGTTCAGTTAATTACAGGATAATGGACGACTTGATTCCATATATTCCATTGTCTATCAGGGACTCCTTGTCGAGTTTACCCTTTTTAAGCGCCGAATTATGTTTGATTATGGGGTTTATTATCGTAATTATAGCTGATCTTTTTTTTAGCAAGCGCTTTCCCCAGTTAAGTTTCATTATTGTATTTATTACTTTAATCGTCCAAATTTATCTGAATGCTGGTTTTCTGAAAATTGATAATACGCCTCTTTTTGGTGGAATGATTATTTTGAATCATTTGTCTGTATTATTTAAACTTCTGTTTTCTTTAACCAGTATATTGTTTGTGCTTTTTGTTCGATTTAACAAAGCATTTCAAAATCATGATAAAGGTTTTGGGGATATGTTTGCAATACTTCTTGCAGTTCATCTGGGCCTGAACATAATGGCTATGTCAGTAAATTTGCTGATGGTTTATCTGTCGTTGGAAATGGTATCTCTGGGATCTTATTTGATGGTAGGGTATTTATCTGCAGGAAAGAGGCAGACAGAAGCAGCCATGAAATATGCTTTGTTTGGAGCAGTTTGTTCGGCTATCATGTTATATGGAATTTCATTGTTGTATGGATTTACCGGAACCCTTTTCGTAAACGACCCTTCGTTTATTTCTGGCTTAAAAAGTATACCTCCCATTTCTTCAGGTTTGGCCCTTTTGATGGTTTTCATCGGAATCGGATTCAAATTATCACTTGTACCCTTGCATTTCTGGTCACCTGATGTTTATGAAGGAGCGCCTACACCCGTCACCGCATTCTTGTCAACTGCACCTAAAATTGCAGGATTCGCTATTCTTATTAATTTTCTTAAAATTTTCTATGATCAGAGATCGGATGGCTTAAGTACAAGCATTCTGGATTGGAGTTTTATTCTTGCTTGCCTGGCTATATTAAGCATGTTGCTCGGTAATTTTGTGGCAATCTGGCAGAACAACATTAAAAGGATGTTAGCCTATTCTTCAATTGCTCATACTGGTTTCATGCTGATGGCCTTATTTATTTTTTCGGCAGGAGGCTTTAAAGCAATCATATTTTACATGACAATTTATGTGATCATGAATATGGCGGCATTTATAATGATTGATGAAATTGAGGAAAAAACCGGGATGCAGTACATTGATGAATTAAAAGGTTTTGGAAAGCAGAATAGCATATTAATGATCAGTTTGTTGATTGTTCTGCTATCACTGACAGGTTTGCCACCAACTGTTGGGTTTACAGCCAAATTTTTGGTGTTTTCTTCCGCATTGCAAGCTTATAACTCATCAGGCGCAACATTGCTGTTGATCATGATCATTATTGCATCAATAAGTACTGTTGTTTCGTTATTTTATTATTTAAAAATACCTATGAATGCATTTTTAAGAGATTCATCTAATCCGGTCCAATTCTCTATTCATTCTCCAAAAGTCTACTTAGGTGTTTTTCTTGCATTTCTTCTGCTTCTTTTGACAATTTTCCCTTCACTCCTGGAGCAAATTATTTAATATAAGTAAATTGCCAAATGATATTTAATTTACTCAATATTTACGAATGATTTCATTGGCTTAATAGGTATTAAATTTCTACTTTTGCAATCTCAGAAACAACTATGAGTGATTCGATTAAACATGAGTGTGGTATTGCACTTATCCGTCTGTTAAAACCTTTATCTTATTATCAGCAAAAATATGGAACAGCACTTTATGGGCTCAACAAACTGTATTTGCTTATGGAAAAGCAGCATAATCGAGGTCAGGACGGTGCTGGTATTGCCACAATTAAACTTGATGTTCAGCCAGGTAAGCGTTATATAAGTCGTCATCGTTCAATGGGGGCCAATGCCGTTGCGGAGATATTCGAATATGTTCAGAAGAAGTTTGCTGATGTCCATAATGAATCACCTGAATTATTACAAGATAGTGAATGGTTAAAAGATAATGTAAGTTTTACCGGGGAGGTGCTAATGGGGCATTTACGTTACGGCACCCATGGAAAAAATAGCATTGAAAGTTGTCATCCTTTTTTACGACAAAATAATTGGATGACAAGAAATCTGGTTGTGAGTGGCAATTTCAATATGACAAATGTTGATGAATTGCTTGAACAATTATTTGAATTAGGACAGCATCCAAAGGAAAGGACCGACACGGTAACAGTCCTAGAAAAGATTGGACACTTTCTAGATACAGAAAATCAGGAATTGTTTGATAAATATAAAAATGAAGGTTTTTCTAATGAGGAGATCAGTCATCAGATTGCTGAGCATATTGATGTAACATCGATCCTTCGTCGTTCAGCAAAAACCTGGGATGGTGGATATACGATTAGTGGTATTTTGGGGCATGGAGATGCTTTTGTAATGCGTGATCCGGTTGGAATCAGGCCTGCTTTTTATTATCATGACGATGAAATTGTAATTGTTACTTCTGAACGCCCTGCTATACAAACAGCCTTTAATATTCCTCTTGAATTAGTGAAGGAAATTAAGCCAGGACACGCACTCATTATAAAAAAGAGTGGCAAGGTAACCGAAGAGCTATTCCGCGAACCAGAGGTGCAAAAATCATGTTCTTTTGAGCGTATTTATTTTTCCAGAGGAAGTGATGCAGACATATATCGTGAGCGAAAACAGCTTGGATTATTTCTTTGTCCGCAGATATTCACCGAAATTAACCATGATCTGAAAAACACTGTTTTTTCTTACATACCTAATACCGCTGAAGTAGCTTTCTATGGAATGGTTGAAGGGGTTCATAAATACCTCAGAGATTATCAAAAGGATATTCTATTAAATCGTTCAGAAAAGATTTCAGATAGCGAACTTGAAGAAGTTCTGAATATGTCTGCAAGGATTGAAAAAATTGCAATAAAAGATGTAAAGCTTCGAACGTTTATAACTCAGGATGCTGATCGCCAAGATATGGTAGCGCATGTTTATGATACCACTTATGGATTAATTAATAAAGGATCTGACAATTTGGTGGTACTAGACGATTCTATAGTCAGAGGTACAACTTTAAAACAAAGTATTCTTAAAATACTCGATAGATTAGGTCCTAAACGAATCATCGTTGTTTCTTCGGCCCCACAGATCAGGTATCCTGATTGTTATGGAATTGATATGTCACGCATGGGTGAGTTCGTAGCATTTGAAGCTGCAATTTCACTTTTAAGGGAAACTGGTAGAGAAGATATCATTCAAAGGGTTTACCAGAATTGTATTGCATCTGAGAAGCTTGGGAATATGCAAACTGTGAATTTTGTACAGGAAATCTACAGTCAATTTTCTGATCAGGAAATTTCTGATAGAATTGCCAAAATTATTACTCCGAAGGATTTTAAGACAGATGTTAAGGTTATTTACCAGACATTAGACAATCTTCATAAGGCTATTCCGGCCCATCTTGGGGATTGGTATTTCTCCGGGAATTATCCAACACCAGGAGGTAATAAGGTAGTAAATAAAGCCTTTATGAATTGGATGGAGGGGAAGAATCAGCGAGCCTATTAATCTATTTGTTCAGAAAGCAATTCGTTAAAGCTGAAAGCCTAAAGCAAAAAGTGTAAAGCTATAAAAGCAGATTCCCTGAATTTTCCAGAATTAATTATCAATTCTCCACTCTCAATTAAATTAGAGAGTGCCCGGTCAGTAGATTATAAATTAATCTGACTGCAAAAATCAAAATCAGGACTCCGGCAATGCGGTTTAAACGTGCAATATTCCTTTCCTTGATCCTGTACCTTAGTTTATTTGCATAATATGCCTTTAAAACATCGAGGCTAAACTGGGTAATCAGTATTGATCCAAAGAATGGTATGATTTCTGATGATTTAATTTCTCCTGAA
>JAURKO010000043.1 GCA_030831705.1 Daejeonella sp.
TCATTGGGAATGAAACAGCGGCTTGGAATTGCCCTTGCACTTCTTAATGATCCGAAATTACTTATTCTGGATGAACCAACTAATGGTCTGGATCCAAATGGAATAATTGAAATCAGGCAATTAATACGAAAACTGGTGGAAGAAAGAGGGAAGACCGTTTTCATTTCAAGCCACCTACTTTCGGAAGTAGAAAAAATGGTTAGCCATATTGGAATAATAAACCGTGGAAAGTTACTTTTTCAGGGAACAATTGAAGAGCTAAATAATCTAAGCAAGAAACAGCTTGAAATTCAAACCAACGATCTTATCAGTTCGATGGAACTTCTTTGTAGACACGGACATCAGGCAGAGATCTCTCTAGATAAAATCCTCATTCCTTACCAATCTTTAGATCAAAGTGCAGAAATTAATAGTCTGCTTGTCAGAAACGATCACAAGGTTTACAACTTGGGTATCAGTAAACAAAACCTGGAAAATTTATTCTTATCCATTACTCAAATATAAAATGAAGGGGTTTTTACTTTCACTACAATCTGAATACTATAAAACCAAGAATACTCTTGCTTTTTTTTCAGCAATCTTACTTCCCCTGATTTTATGCGTATTGATTACAGCAGGCTTTTACAATCATGCTGATAAAATAGTAGCACTATCTGCTAAAATGCAATGGTTCAGGTTCAGTGGAGCATTTTTAGGGGTAATGGGTAGTCTGATTCTTCCAATCCTGATTATTTTCCAGACATTTTCCGTCAATAATATTGAACATCGGGCTGAGATGTGGAAAAGCCTTTTTTCTCTTCCCATACCAAAGTGGAGTATTTACTCAGCAAAATACCTTTATGTTGTATTTCTGAATGCGCTCTGCTTAAGCTTATTTGCCAGCTTTATTATTATTTCAGGTTTATTGTTGAATGTTTTAAATCCAGAATTGAAATTCAATCAGTTTGATATTTCAGGTATCCTTTTCAAACTACATCTTAAACTTTTTCTCGCCTCGCTCGGAATTTTATCCATACAATTTCTTTTTGGTCTGCTTTGGGCTGATTTTTTAAAGCCAATGGGAATAGGTTTCGTACTTACTGTCTTCGGAATAATTACTGCGAATTTAGGCTGGGAATATGCTTATACAATTCCATATACTCATCCGATGCTTGCATTACAAAGTATGATGATACAAGTTCTGAATAATAAGAATGAATTACTGGAGTTCGACCTGTTTAGTAAGGAGATTTATGTGAGCCTTATTGTAGCAGTTCTGACATTTATTCTTGGCTATTTTGTAATTCAAAAACGGAGTATTAAATAATCATCGAACCGACCTTGGGATTACAACCAAACTTTCATGTCCATCGGCATCTACGGATTGAACACCAAAATAATAATTGTCTTTTGAGTAGTTCAGACTGGCTGTGTTACCAGTAAAATAGAATTTCTTCTCCCAAACCGGACTGCTAGTCTCTCTCATAACTACATAATATCCAGCTGGTGTTTCACCGACGGGATTCTCCCATTTAAGTACCGTTTTATTAGTCAGGCCACTAGTGACAATACCCACATTTAAAGGCTCTTGTGGAGCAAGGGCAAGATTTGCCAGAGAAGCAAGATTCATTCTCGCTACTTTCTGAGCGTATTTATAATCTACAAAATCAGGCAGGTCTCCGTAATCCACGCCATTTTCTTTCCTAACATCCTGATGCTGACGGTCAAAGTCCTCATTCATTTCAGTAATTCTTATGCCTGCAAATCCAAGTTGCGAAAATGGAGTATGATCACCCCCTCTAAGATATCTGTCACGACGATAAATAAGTTTCACATTTAACTGATCCACGTATCTTTCAGAAATCTCCTTGATATAACGGGCAAATTGACGTGCCTGACCATCATTCTCAGTTCCGGTACTGGCTCTTCGGCTAGCCTCTGCAGGACTTTCAACAACTGATACTCCCTCACTAAATATTCGTACACTATTATTATCCTTAATGCCAGTTTCCATGCCATAAGTATTTCCAATTATATCATTCGTAATCATTCCGGCCAAATTCCATTTCTCGGCTTTTGCTCTTTTCGCAAGATTTACTGCGCCATAAAGACCTTGCTCCTCGGCAACCATGGCTACAAAAATTATGGTACAGTTAAATTTATATTGACTCATTACACGTGCTAACTCCATCGCAGCGGCTGTTCCTGAAGCATCATCATTTGCGCCCGGAGCGAAGATTTTTGAATCGTTAACATCCGATGCCCTTGAATCATAATGGCCCGAAACAATAAATACACGATTATCAGCCGGATCTGTACCCGGAAGAATTCCCAACACATTTTTCATAACTGTGGGACTGGCAATTCTCCGACCGTCGGCTGCTTGTGTGAACGTGTCAAATTCAACCTTTAATCGTCCTCCTGATGCTTTAGAATATTTTTCAAACTCTGATTTAATCCAGTTTCGAGCTGCACCAATTCCAGTAGTAGTACTCGTTGTATCACTCAGACTGTGTCTTGTTTCAAATGTCACCAGTTTTCTAACAATCATTTCTATATTATTTTCAGATACCTCGTCAAGCATCTGTTTAATCTGTTGATCTTGTCTGATGAGTACAGTTTGAGAATAGCCAAAAAATGCCGAAAAAATAAATAGACTTAGTATTAAATATTTCATGATATTTCTCTAAAAATTTTAAATAATTTAAGTTGTTTAATCCAGAATAAATTCCTGATGCCTTTCGGGGATTTCAATATTCCTGTAACCCCTGGCTTGGATTTTTTCTACGAAATTTTGTTGAACATCATATTCACCGTGTACTAAAAATATCTTTTTAACCTTTAACGGATCCTGGCAGGCGATAAACTGCATCAAATCATTATAGTCACCATGAGCACTCATGGAACGTACAGATCTTATTTCAGCCCTCACCGGAAATTCTTGTCCAAAAATAGTAACTACATTATATCCGGCTGCTAATCTTCCTCCCAATGAATTTGGTTCGCAATAACCAACCAAAAGGATCGTATTCTTTTCATCTGCAATACTATTTTTAATATGATGTTTAACCCTACCAGCTTCAGCCATTCCTGATGCAGAAATGATTACACAAGGCTCTGGGTCTGTATTTAAAGCGATTGAATCCCTTGTTTCCTGTATAAAACTCAGATTTTTAAAACTAAATGGATCGTCATCGTGAAGCATGACTTCTTGAACGTGTTTATTAAAATTCTCAGGATGGCTTTTAACTACATTCGTAGCTTTTATGGAAAGAGGACTGTCAACATAATATTTAACATCAGGAAGTATCCCCCTTTCTTCAAGATGATTTAATGAATATAGTAATTCCTGAGTACGACCAACACTAAATGCCGGAATAATAACTTTACCACCTCTTAAAATGCAGGTCTGATAAATAATATCTTTCAGTAAATTTTCTGCCGGTTCTGTGTCTTCGTGTAAACTATCCCCATAAGTAGACTCGAGAAGGATATAATCCGATTGAGGAAAGATCTCGGGTGATTTGAGGATCAGATCTCCATAACGGCCAACATCTCCACTGAATGTTAAGCGGATTTGCTTAGCATTTTCCTTTATTGAAAGATGTACGGCCGCACTACCAATGATATGTCCGACATCTGTTAGAAGTACGGAGATATCATCGTTAATCTGATGTTCCGTGTTATATCTTAATATCTTAAATTGACGCAATGCGCGAATCGCATCTTCTTCTGTATACAAGGGCTTAAGCAAAGGCAAGCCTTTACGTTTTCTGTGTTTATTGCTATAATCTGAGTCAGATTGCTGAATTCTTGCCGAATCCATAAGCAAAATTCTAGTCAGATCCATGGTTGCTGCGGTACAAAAAATATCTCCCTTAAATCCCTGGGCTATTAACCTGGGGATCAAACCACTGTGATCAATATGCGCATGGCTTAAAATAAGATAATCTATTTCTGAAGGATTAAATCCGAAATGCTCATTTAGCTGATCAGTTTCTTCCCCCATACCTTGAAACATTCCACAGTCAAGTAAAATTTTTGTCCCGTTTTCTAAAGAAATCAAATGTTTACTCCCGGTTACATTCCTCGCAGCACCGTGAAAACTTATTCGCATATTTCAGAATTTAATAGTTCAGAATAATTCAAAATTACTCTAATAATGGCAATATCCTTCTATCCCTAAGAAAAAGAAAGAAGCCATAAAAATTTGAGTAAAGATTAATCAATTTTTTTGCGAATTGTAATTCGTAATTGACAATTCGTAATTGATAATCCGTAATTCGTAATTCGTAATTGATAATTCGTAATTCGTAATTGATAATCCGTAATTCGTAATTAACAAAAAAAATGAGGCTCAAACGTGAAATTACGTTTGAGCCTCATTTTTTTTATTAGAATAGCTTATGCTTCTTCCTGCTTAATTAATTTAGCAGTAAAATAATCGCGGTTCATTCTGGCAATATTGGTTATTGAAATCTCCTTTGGACATTCAGCCTCACAAGCACCTGTATTAGTACAACTTCCAAAACCTTCAGCATCCATTTGTGCAACCATAGCCTGAACCCTACGATAACGTTCTGGCTGACCTTGTGGCAATAATGCTAATTGAGAAACTTTGGCTGAAACAAACAGCATCGCTGAAGCGTTTTTACATGCAGCCACACAAGCACCACATCCAATACAAGTTGCAGAGTTAAATGCCTCATCGGCAATAACTTTAGGTATTGCGATTGCATTAGCGTCAGGAACTCCACCCGTATTAACAGAAACAAAACCTCCGGCAGCCTGAATACGATCGAATGCTCCACGATCTACAGCCAAATCCTTAATTACAGGAAACGCCTCAGCACGCCATGGCTCAATTACCACAGTATCATTGTTATTAAACGAGCGCATATGTAATTGGCAGGTGGTAATACCTTGCTTCGGACCGTGAGGTCTTCCATTGATATGAAGCGAGCAGGATCCACATATTCCCTCACGACAATCATGATCGAAATGTATTGGGTCATCGCCCTTCCTTGTCAGATCTTCATTTACAACGTCAAGCATTTCAAGGAATGACATATCCGGAGATACATGATCAGCCTGATAGGTTACAAATTTACCCTTAGTATCGGAATTTTTCTGACGCCAAACCTTTAACGTCAAATTCATATTTTTACTCATTTTATTAAGTATTTAGTATGTAGTATATAGTACTTAGACTCTGATCTAAATAATTTTGATCGGTACATAATTTTAGGATTTCTAAATACTATGTACTCTGTACTTTGTACTATTTATAACTTCTCTGTGATAATTTAATATTCTCGAAAACCATCTCTTCCTTATGCAAAACCTCAGGCTGGTTATCTCCTTTATATTCCCATGCCGCGGCATATGCGTAATTTTTGTCATCACGTAATGCCTCACCTTCTTCTGTCTGACTCTCCAGACGGAAATGGCCACCGCATGATTCCTCTCTATCTAATGCATCATCAATCATTAATTCACCAAGCTCAAGAAAATCGGCAACGCGACCAGCATTCTCAAGGCTCTGATTGAACTCATTACTAATACCTGAAACCCTGGCATTCTTCCAAAAATCTTCGCGAAGTTCACGGATCATATTTTTTGCCTTAATCAAACCTTCTTTATCTCTGGCCATTCCGCAGTATTCCCACATGATATGACCCAATTCACGATGGTATTCAGTTACCGTTTTTGTTCCTTTTAATGATAACAACTGATTTACCCTATCAATAACATTCTTTTTTGCTTCTTCAAATGCAGGGTTTTTTAAATCAACGGCATCTGGCCCGATTGTAGCAAGGTAATCTCCTAAAGTATAAGGAATTACAAAATATCCGTCAGCAAGTCCTTGCATTAAAGCGGATGCTCCCAAGCGGTTGGCACCATGGTCTGAGAAGTTGGCTTCGCCCAGACAATAAAGTCCCTTAACTGTAGTTTGCAGGTTATAATCAACCCAAAGACCTCCCATAGTATAATGAACTGCAGGGTAGATCCTCATCGGTTGTTTATATGGATTCTCATCTGTAATCTGCTGATACATGTCAAAAAGGTTACCATACCTTGCACGAACTGCATCTTCTCCGAGGCGTTGAATTGATTCAGCAAAATCAAGGTAAACAGCAATGCCTGAAGATCCCACACCACGCCCTTCATCTACAATTTCTTTGGCGTTGCGAGATGCCACATCTCTTGGGACAAGATTACCAAATGCAGGATACTTACGCTCAAGGAAGTAGTCACGATCCTCTTCTTTCAAATCAGTCGCTTTGATTTCTCCATTTCTAAGCTTCTGAGCAGATTCGGCTGTCTTTGGTGCCCAAACCCGACCATCATTACGTAATGATTCAGACATCAGGGTTAATTTCGACTGATGATCTCCCGTTACCGGAATACAAGTAGGGTGAATTTGAGTAAAACATGGATTTGCAAAAAATGCACCACGTTTATGTGCCTTCCATGCAGCTGTTACATTACAACCCATTGCATTAGTTGAAAGGTAAAATACATTACCGTAACCTCCTGTACATAAAAGTACAGCATGAGCAGCATGAGTTTCGATTTCACCAGTTATGAGATCACGGGTGACAATACCTTTTGCTTCGCCTTCAATCTTTACAATGTCCATCATTTCATGACGGGTAAACATTTTTACTTTGCCTAAATTGATCTGACGGTTCAATGCGGAATAAGCTCCCAATAATAATTGCTGCCCGGTTTGACCTCTTGCGTAAAAAGTACGAGAAACCTGCGAACCTCCAAATGAACGATTGTCAAGCAAACCACCGTATTCTCTGGCAAAAGGTACACCTTGTGCCACGCACTGATCTATGATATTTACAGAAACTTCAGCCAGACGATAAACATTTGCCTCACGGGAACGGTAATCACCACCTTTTATGGTATCATAAAACAAACGATGTACACTATCACCATCGTTCTGATAATTTTTTGCAGCATTTATACCACCCTGTGCAGCAATCGAGTGTGCTCTACGGGGGCTATCCTGATAGCAAAAAGCCTTTACATTATAGCCAAGTGCAGCGAGTGATGCAGCTGCTGAAGAACCTGCCAAGCCTGTACCTACGACTATAACTGTATATTTCCTTTTATTAGCCGGATTAACCAGCTTCAGGTTGAATTTATGTTTAGACCATTTTTCGGCTAAAGGACCTTCTGGTATTTTAGAATCTAATTTCATCTCAGAAACTTATTTTAATCCCGATTTCCCGGGTATTGTGTAATCCTATTTAAAGAAAAAATATAATGGCATTGCAGCGAAAGCAAGAGGAATTAAAACCCCAAATACCCACACTCCAATAAAACGAACCAATGGCAAAAACCTACTGTTATTCCAGCCAATAGTTTGGAAGGCACTTCTAAAACCATGTATCAAATGGAAAGAAAGTGCCGCCATAGCAATGACGTATAGTAAAACATACCACCATGTTTGAAATGAATTGTTTACAATCTTATAAAGATCTTTGGAAATAACAGTTCTTTTACCTGCCTGCACGTCGGTTACTTCCGAATGTACCAAACGATCTGCATCATAGGGTAGCTCTGAAACGTTAATGTCATTTGGGTTATCCAAACTAATCTCGTATTTGGCATAGGGCAACTCATCATTATGGTATTTCCACCAAAAATCTCCCATATGAACCACAATGAAAACTAGTAAAATTGTACCTAAAATGCCCATATTTCGGGAAGTCCAGGGACTGTTTTGACTTCCAGCTTGCACAGCATAGGCAATTGGACGAGCCTTTTTATTACCTGCACTTATTATCAAAGCATAAATTGCATGGACAATAATTGATGCGTATAACAGATAAGAAACCACCTTGATTGGTGTAAAATGTGTCATGAAATAGGCGTAGGCATTAAAAGCCTGACCTGCATCATCTTTAAACAACTGAAGGTTCCCAACTAAGTGCACAATCAGGAAAGTACACAGGAATAAGCCTGTTAAGGCCATCACCAGCTTCCTCCCTAATGAGGATGAGAACGTTTTTGCGAGATTGCTCATTACCTTGTTCTTATTATTTTAATTATTCAGGAAACAAATTTATCATTATAAGATAAAAATCACGTAAATCCAATGCAAGGAGTAAGCGATTTTATCTATTTAGAAACAATCTAAATTTTACTTGATTGATCATAAATTTTATCTCCACGATTCGAACAGCCAAATAAGGCCATTTCATTACGAGAGAATTCTTTCATTATTTCAAATCAGCTGGCAATGAATGTTTGGTTGAACAGTAAATAACTAAGAAAGCCTTTCCACATTACTAGAAAGGCTTTCATTAAGATTAATCAGCTGTGCTTATCTTACCTGAAACTGATATCTGATCTGCATTCCATCAGGACTTATCGCATTTACAGTAGCCATATTATTTCTTCCGGCGGTAATGGCGCTTTCAATGTCATCAGTTTTATTAATCGGACGGCCATTAATGGTGGTAATGATTGTACCCTGAACAAGATCAAGCTGATCAAAGAATCCACCTGCTTTAACACTGGTGACCAATACCCCTGAGCTAATTTTATACTTCTTCTTGATAGCTTCAGATGCTGGCACAAAGCTTGCCCCCAAATTTTTTGTAACCACACTCGATGAATTACTTGCCGTTTTAACCGATTCTTCGCCTTTAAGAGTCACATCGCTTGTTAGTGTCTTTCCATTTCTCAAATACGAAAGCTGTACCTTATCACCAGGACCCAAACGGCCAATACGCTCCTGAAGATCAGACGGAGATATAATCTGGTTTCCATCAACTTTGGTGATAATATCTCCCTCTTTTATTCCTGCTTGAGCTGCACCACCGCCCGCCAGAACCTCATTCACATAAAGTCCGTTAATCTCATCA
>JAURKO010000044.1 GCA_030831705.1 Daejeonella sp.
ATGGTTCTATTCATCCTGAGGATGCATTGAAAGAAGCAGCTAAGATCCTGATTCATCACTTTATGTTGTTCTCTGATGAGAATATCATGCTTGAGTCACAGGCTAAGGAAGAGACCAAAGAGGTAGATGAGGAAATTTTGCACATGCGTAAAATCCTTAAAATGGAATTGGTTGATCTTGACCTTTCTGTTCGTGCATTAAATTGCCTTAAAGCTGCAGACATCCGTTCGCTAGCTGACCTTGTTTCATATGACGTAGCTGACATGCTTAAGTTTAGAAACTTTGGTAAAAAGTCATTAACTGAAATACAAGATCTGGTTAAATCTAAAGGATTATCCTTTGGAATGAATCTTTCAAAATTTAAATTAGACGAAGAGTAATACAATAATTATAAGCGAAATGCATAATTCCCGATCCCGAAAGGTTGATTGACGGTATGCACGTGCACAATTTAACAAATCATGAGACACGGTAAAAAAGTAAACCATTTAAGTCGTACTGACAGTCACCGCAGAGCGATGCTGGCAAATATGGCTTCTTCGCTTATCTTACACAAGCGCATCACTACTACACTCGCAAAAGCAAAAGCTTTACGTGTGTATGTTGAACCAATCATTACAAAATCTAAAGATGACACTACTCATTCCCGTCGTACAGTATTTAGTTACTTACAAAACAAAGAAGTAGTTTCAATACTTTTCCGTGATATTGCTGCTAAAGTGGCAAATCGTCCGGGAGGTTATACCCGTATTCTTAAAATGGGTAATCGTTTAGGTGATAATGCATCAATGGCTTTAATCGAGCTGGTAGATTATAATGAGATTTACACAAGCGGAGATGCAGCTGCTGAAAAGAAAACAACCCGCCGTCGCGGTTCAAAAGCAAAGAAAACTGCTGACGTTCCTGCTGCTAAAGTGGCTCCTGCAGTAGTTGCAGAAGAAGTTATAGATATCCCTGTTGCTGAGGTTATTGAGACTCCCGTAGCGGAAGTTGAAGCTGCTGATACTGATGTAGCTCCAGTAGCTGAAGTTGAAACTGCTGAGGAAACTCCGGAAGTTGATGCAACTGAAGATGAGTCAGCCACGGATTCTGAAGAGAAAAAAGAAGAATAACATTTCTATCTTCTAACAAAAAAGGCTTGCGTGTTACATGCAAGCCTTTTTTTTGTTTGGATTAATTACGGACTATCAATTTAATTACGAATTACGGATTATCAATTTAATTACGAATTACGAATTATCAATTACGAATTATCAATTACGAATTACGAATTACGGATTATCAATTACGAATTACGAATTATCAATTACGAATTATCAATTACGGATTACCCAATACCGTCTCCAGCAATAATTACCAATTGAACCTCAATTAGATCTCAACTCGATAGCTATCGGGTATCAATTGTCAACTATCAATTGATTACTGCCATCCTGTCATTTGCCAAAACCCGATTTTTAGTCATTTGGGGGATTATAATACTGTCAATTAGGGTTATGAATCCTTTGGCACAAGGCTTGTTAATCACAGAATAATAAACTGTAACAAATTAAGAATTAATATATGGCAAAGATAATTGGTATAGACTTAGGAACTACAAATTCATGCGTATCGGTAATGGAGGGTAATGAGCCTGTAGTTATTCCAAATAGTGAAGGTAAGCGAACTACTCCTTCGATTGTGGCATTCGTAGATAATGGTGAACGTAAGGTAGGTGATCCCGCAAAACGTCAGGCAATTACAAATCCAACTAAAACTATTTCTTCGATCAAAAGATTTATGGGTAATAGCTTTGGTGAGGTAACAAATGAAATTACAAGAGTACCATATCAGGTAGTAAAAGGCGATAATAATACGCCACGTGTAAAGATTGACGATCGTTTGTATACTCCGCAGGAGATTTCTGCTATGATCCTTCAGAAGATGAAGAAGACTGCTGAAGATTTCCTGGGTCATGAGGTAAATGAAGCGGTAATTACTGTTCCTGCCTATTTTAATGATGCTCAACGTCAGGCAACTAAGGAAGCCGGGGAGATTGCGGGATTAAAAGTATCTCGTATAATCAACGAACCAACTGCCGCAGCACTTGCTTATGGTCTGGATAAGGCTCATAAAGATATGAAGATCGCTGTTTTCGATTGTGGTGGTGGTACACATGATGTTTCTATCCTTGAATTAGGCGATGGTGTATTTGAAGTAAAATCTACCGATGGTGATACTCACTTGGGTGGTGATGATTTTGATGCAGTGATTATCGATTGGATGGCGGATGAATTTAAGAGCGATGAGGGCATAGATCTGCGTAAAGATCCAATGGCCTTACAACGTTTGAAAGAAGCAGCAGAGAAAGCTAAAATTGAATTATCAAGCACTGCACAGACAGAGATCAACCTTCCATACATTTCGGCTGGTGATGGTATGCCTAAACACCTTGTGAAGTCTTTAACTCGTGCAAAATTTGAACAACTCGCAGATAGCCTGATCAAACGTACCATAGATCCTTGTAAAAAAGCATTGAAGAACGCTGGCTTAAGCACTTCAGATATTGATGAAATTATTTTAGTAGGTGGTTCTACCCGTATACCTGCGATTCAGGATGCAGTTAAAGCTTTCTTTGGAAAAGAGCCTTCTAAAGGTGTAAATCCTGATGAGGTTGTTGCAATTGGTGCAGCCATACAAGGTGGTGTATTAACTGGTGAGGTTAAAGATGTATTGCTGCTGGATGTTACCCCACTTTCATTAGGTATTGAAACAATGGGTGGCGTAATGACCAAACTAATTGAGGCAAATACAACTATACCTTCGAAGAAATCTGAAGTATTCTCAACAGCCTCTGATAATCAGCCTTCTGTTGAGATTCATATCCTGCAAGGTGAACGCCCAATGGCTAATCAAAATAGGACGATTGGACGTTTCCACTTGGATGGTATTCCACCTTCACCGCGTGGTATCCCACAAATTGAGGTAACTTTTGATATTGATGCTAACGGTATCTTACATGTAGCTGCAAAGGATAAGGCAACTAATAAAGAACAGAAAATTCGTATTGAAGCTTCCTCTGGTTTGACTGATGAAGAAATCAAGAAAATGAAAGATGAGGCTGAGGCAAATGCTGATGCTGATAAGAAAGCACGTGAAGAAGTTGATAAACTGAACGCTGCTGATGCATTGATCTTCTCAACCGAAAAGCAGCTTAAAGAATACGGTGATAAATTAGCTGATGATAAAAAAGCACCTATTGAAGAGGGTTTGAAGAAATTGAAAGATGCGCATGCTGCCAAAGATTTCGCATCGATTGATACTGCTCAAGAAGAGCTTCAAACAGCTTGGAATGCTGCGTCAGAAGAGATGTACAAAGCTTCCCAAGAGGCCGGCGCAGGTCAGGATGCTCCACAGGGTGAGTCTTCTCAGGATGCAAGTGATCATGTAACTGATGTTGATTTTGAAGAAGTAAAAGAAGACGATAAGAAGTAAGAGTCTTGTCCTCAAATACAAAGGCTGTTTCCGCAAGGAGGCAGCCTTTTTTGGTATTAAATACTTTGTATTGAGTACTCAGAAGGGATTTAGATTCCTAACTGTAATCCTGACAGAATGAATGAAACCGATGGATAAATGTTGAACTAAATACTCAGAATTTTTCGGTGTGAGGGTAATTTAATAGTATTTGCTATATCAATAAGCCAGACTGATTTTGAGAATAGTCTGGCTTATTAAAAATCTTTAATTCCAAAGGTCTTGCGGATATTCCCCTGCAGCAACCAGTTTGTCGATACACTCCTGAACAATTGGCTTATCTTCTGCGTAAGTTACTCCGAACCATTGATTCTGTGTAGGAATAACTTTGAAACTTGCCTGACCATTTCTGATAAGCTTTTCAGCAGCAAGCGGGATGAAAAATTCTGCTTTCGGATTTTCAGTATTGGCTAGGGCAAAATCTTTGAAAATACCGGCTGATAATTCAAATATTTTCGGAGTAAAGCCCCAGAAGTTCATAGAAACCCTTGAGTTTGATCTTATTGGGTATTCTCTGCCTTCATCTTCAAAAACGATCGTTTTATTTCCTGCTTCATCAGGTTTAAAGTATACTTTAATACGCTCATGAATCTCGGCCAGGTTACCGTTTTCATCTACCTCACATACTCCTCTTGAAACATGACCATGTTCGGAAAGGGTCTTGTCGATCTGAAATCCAATCATTGAAAACTGTGTGTCGGAAACTCCATTATTCAGGAAGTCACACATTTTTTGATAAGATTCACGTCCATAAAAATCATCGGCATTAATCACGCAAAAAGGTTCCTTTACCGCATCTCTTGCTGCTAAAACAGCATGCGCTGTTCCCCATGGTTTTGAACGTTGTATTTCAATATCGATACCAAAAGGCTTCAGGTCAAAAGTCTGGAATACATAATCTGTTTCAATCTTTCCTTTTAATTTGGGCTCAAAGATGCCTTTGAAATTTTCTGCAAACTCTTCTTTTATTACAAATATTACCTTCCCAAAACCTGCTTTTATTGCGTCATAAATAGAGTATTCAATGATGGTCTCGCCATTGGGTCCGAATCCATCGGTTTGTTTCATACTGCCATATCTGCTTGCCATTCCTGCTGCAAGGATTACTAAAGTAGGTTTCATGCTATTATTTAGATGTAAATTTGATTCACTGATTTAAATTCTGAATGTACAAAGATAAAATATTTATCTGTCCATATTATCTTATCTGGGGGTTTTTAAGGTGGTAGGTACGAATGTTTTTGAGCCGGGTTCAGTCTGCAAGGAGTGCAATTCACATGTCTAAATGAAGATGTGAATTATTTATTCTTTACATATTTCTCAAGCCATCTGTCCATTTCCCATAGCATATGCATTAATGATTCTTTAGCCTGATAAGCATGTGACTCTGCAGGCAGCAGTACCAGTCGGGCAGTAGCACCATGGCCTTTCAATGCCGTATAAAAACGTTCACTTTGCATCGGAAATGTCCCTGTATTATTATCTGCCTGTCCATGAATAAGCAAAATCGGAGTTTTAATCTTATCGGCATGGGCAAAAGGCGACATCTTATTATAAACTACAGGTGCCTGCCAGAAAGTTCGCTCTTCGGCCTGAAAACCAAAAGGAGTCAGACTCCGGTTGTAAGCTCCGCTTCGGGCAATTCCAGCTGCAAACAAATCAGTATGGGCTAAAAGATTTGCTGTCATGAATGCACCATATGAGTGCCCACCAATGGCAATTCGTTTCCGGTCGGCAACCCCCATGTCAACAAGATGATTAATTGCAGCTTCTGCATTGTATCTGATCTGCTCTACAAAGGTGTCATTGGGCTCGGTATTACTTTCACCAACTATAGGCATATCTGCATTATCAAGAACAGCGTATCCGCGGCTTACCCAATAAATTGGAGAAGCTTTACTTATTATGCTGAATTTATAAGCCGAACCCCTGGTTTGACCAGCTGCGGATGCAGTTTTGAATTCTCTAGGGTAGGCCCATATAAGTACAGGAAGAGGCGGTTCACCTTTTTTAAAACCTGCAGGCAAATAAAGTGTTCCGCTCAGGTTAATTCCATCTAATCTTTTATAGCTTAATTGCTGCTTCTTAACTCCCTTAAGTTCTGGATATGGATCAGAAAAATTTGTTAACCTTGAATAGCTTTTGTCTACAAGATTAAATTTGAAATAATTTTGAACCGAATCAACAGATTCCCTGCTCGTGATTATATATTTTCCATTATTGAAGAATACCGGCCGCTCATAATATGGAGCATTAGACCTGAATAGGGTATCCATTATCTTAGTTTTGATATTGAATTTTTTTATGAACGGGCGATCCCCTTCAGGTGAGCCTCCATCACTTAGTGTGAAAATATGTATATTATCTGGATCACTAATTCTTTTCAAAGGATTAAATTCGGTCAGAAGAACATTTTTGTTAAACTCATTTTTCCGGGTTATTAGTACTCCGGGATCATTATAAGCATCTTCAAAATAGCGATCATAGAGATTAACTCTGAAGTTTACATTTGAAGGCTTAATGAATGATCTCCGCTCAAAACGGGTCTTCCACCAGCGTTCGGTGAGTATTGCTACTTTGTCATCACCCCATACAATCGAATTGAAACGGAAATAGCAATCCGCAAGTTTAAGCGGGTATTGATTGAATGGAGCCTCCTGAGTATAAACAACATCGCGAATAGTGGCCTGTTGCGCAGGATTGCCATTGTCAAGTGCTTCAACCCAGTATAGCACGGATCCTTTATCTGC
>JAURKO010000045.1 GCA_030831705.1 Daejeonella sp.
ATAATGATCAGTAGAAATAGGAAGTTCATAACCAACCATATTTCGAATAGCATTTACATTTTCAGCCAAATCCTCTAAACCCTTCTCAGTAATTTGAATTTGTGTAAATGGATGTTGAGTATTACCATAAGACATAGGATTTCCTTGGTCACCCCATTGTGCCAGATCTCCTTTATCATTCTCCCAGAATTTTGAATTCACCACCGTATTAGGTTTCCCTTTTAATTCGCTGATCGAAATATCCATCTTCAACCAAGTATACCCTTGCTCTTTGATTCTGTAATTAATGAGTTTTTGTTGTTCTGCCGGACTAGAAGCTTCTGGGGTATCGGCATATAGCCTAACCTTATCTCGATATCTTCCACCTAATAACTGCCAAGCTGGAACGCCATAGGCTTTACCACAAAGATCCCATAAAGCCATTTCTACAGCACAAACACCACCGGCCTGACGAGAAGGTCCACCAAATTGTTTAATTATTTTAAAGATCATTTCCACATTACATGGATTCCTTCCCAGAATACGGCTCTTCAACATCAGCGCGTATCTCACATCTGCAGCATCTCTAACCTCTCCTAGTCCGTGAATACCTTGATTGGTATATATTTTGATGATTGCTGTTCCTCCCATAACATTTGTGAGGCAATAACGCATATCGGTAATCTTCAGATCTGAAGGATTGGAGGATCTTTTTACATTTTGTGTGGTATGAGCAATAGTATCCTCGACGGATAGACTCATTAATCCACCTAGTGCAATACCACCTAAAGCTGTTTTCTTAAGAAAATTTCTTCTGTTGGTGCCTGTTTCGGGATTGTTGATTTCAGCCTGCCTTGAAGCAGCATAGGCCTTTTCTTCTTCCTTATGCTGGGCAATGATTTGTTTTAAAGTATTTTTCATAACGAATATCTTTCAAATTAATAAATTATTAATGTTTTTTACCCAAATAGGTATCAAGTTGTTCTGGTGTGTACATAGTTTTCCTTGGATATTTAGCCAACCAAGCCCTGAACTCACTTTTTATGGTGTCATTCCAGTCTCCATGAATCTCACCTGAAAGATATTTACCCTGCTTTAGCAATAAACGTTCGAACTCATCCCGAAGTCCGGTAAGTTCATTTGCCTTAACCAGATCTTCAACAAGGTGAGCAGGAATAAATACAACTCCATAATCATTTGCAAAAAGTATATCTCCCGGAAAAACAGTAACCTCACCCACACGGATTGGCGCATTGATCGAAGTTGGGGTCATGTCCTTGATGTAAGAAGGATCATGTCCTTTCACCCATGCATTAAATCCTTCAGTATCCCGAAGTTCCTGCATATCTCTGATTGATCCATTAAAGACTACTCCATTACCTGTTTTCGCATATACTGAATTTCCCAGACTTGATCCAATAAGGGTACCATCTTTCACTTTACCAAAACCATCAGCTACATAAACATCTCCTTTAGTCAAGATATCAATAGGCCAAATATTAATTCCACCACGCTGTGAACGTCCTTCTTTACGACCTTGTACTCTTACCAGTGTATCTAAATCTGGTCTTGAGGGCATAAACTGTGCGGTAACTACCCGACCAACCATTGTTTTTCCTGATTTAAGTATAGTCCAGTTCTTTTCTACCTGATTACGATAGCCCTTATTATTCAAATAACCCCATATCTGTTCAAGTGTATTATATTGTAAACGCTCAAGTACGAACTCAGAAACTAAAGGACGACCATCTGCCGAACGCTCACCTTTCCATTGTGAAGTCATCTGTTGCACATATTCAGGTGTTGAACCAATTCGCTGAGCATTGGATAAAAAACTGCTGCAGACAAGTAGAATTGAAAGGATTGTTATTTTTTTCATGATTTAGAATTTAGTTATTTTTTAAAAATTAAATAAAATATTGATTTGATTAATAATTTAACGTGAACTCGACATAATATTTAAAAACCACATAGAAACATAGCATTTTATAGCCATAAACCTTCATTTTAGATACAGATAGCCTTGAAGCTTCGCTTCAACCTATGTGATTTACAATCTGTGTGCCCTTTAAAGCATAGTATAAGTCAATCTATGTGGTTAGATATTGAAATTTAGATAGTTTAATATCGAACTCACGCTTATTTATACTCTTTTTTCTTTTGCCACTGCTTCAGCCAAACCCCTCATATACCCTATAGCAAAAAGATTTCCCAGAGTCATATATCCTGGTCTGGTATTCTCTTCACCAGCCATAGTTGGAACATGATCAGCGCGAATTGGACCTTTAAATCCTATATCGTAATATGCCTTCATGGCAGCATACATATCAATCTGGCCTTCATCATGGAACGTTTCAGTAAATTTTGTGCTAGGTATCACACCACTTAGATCCTGAACATTTCTGAAATGAACAAAATGAATTTTACCTGCTTTACCCCATCTTCTAACTAATTTAGGGATATCGGCACCCATCAGAGAAAAATTACCCTGACAAAGAGTAACTCCATTAAAATCACTCGGCATAATTTTTAACATTCTGTCAAAATTTTCAACCGAATTCATAATTCTAGGAATTCCCTGAATACTATTGACCTGAGGATCATCCGGGTGTAATGCCAGTTTCATTTCAATTTTTTCTGCCTCCGGTACAACCGCCTTAAGGAAATATTCCAGGTTCTTCCACATACTTTCAGGAGAAACTACCCCATACTTTGTAAGTGGCCGGTTTTTTATCTCATCATAATCAAAAGCAGTAACAAGTGCTCCACCCCGACTAGGGCGGTCCATTTGCGTTCGGGCCCAACTGATTACCGGCATCCAATTATAACAGATGATATCAACACCCGAGCGCTTGAGATTTTTCATGAAGGTTATGAAATTCGATATTTCTTCATCTCTACCTTCAAGGCCTAGCTTGGTTTTTTCACCCAAGGAAGGGGGGCCTTCTACAGTGTTATAATTAAGTCCGACCTTTTTCCAGGATTCCCTCACCTCCATGATTGCATTATAATCCCATGGATTTGCATTTGCAGACTTTGTTAATCGCATATCAATACCTGCAATTGCACCATAAGCACCCATCTGTTTTGCAAGTTCAATCAGGTGCTTATTTGCCTCCATTCCTGAAAAATAAGCATTACTCATTTCCATGCCTGCATCTTTCGCAAGTGAGTTTAATTCCGAATTAGCCACATCGTTTTGTAGAAGCGGTTTCGAGATAGCGGTATTTAAACTTCCAACCGAAAGTGCCGCTGCAATTGAAGCACTTTTTTTAAGGAAATCTCTGCGATTATCAGTCATGATTAAATCTTATTGATTGATTTTGTCAATGCTAAATATAACCGAAAGTCCAAATTGAATCATTGAACTTTCGGTTATAATTTACTTAACTGTATGTTCTGTCATGTGAACGTTTATCATCCCATTCTGTGGTAGGAGCAAAATAGCTCTTGTCAGTAGGTTTTAAATGTTGTTTTAAGACATCTTCATTCAGTTCAATGCCTAATCCAGGAGCAGTAAGCGGAACATTGGCATATCCTTTTTCAATCATCTTTCTTCCATCTGTGGTTTTCACCAGATCTTCCCACCAAGGCAGGTCTACAGAATGATGCTCTAATGAAAGGAAATTTTGAGTCGCAGCTGCACAATGTACATTTGCCATAAATGAAACAGGTGTACCTGCCTGGTGCATAGCCATAGCAATTCCAAATTCCTCAGCATAATCACCTATCCTCTTAGTTTCAAGCAAACCTCCGGAAGTAGCTAAATCAGGGTGAACGATATCAACTGCTCTTTCATGTATAAGTGGCTTAAAGTTTTGCAGTAAATAAATATCTTCTCCTGTAAGAGTTGGAGTTTCAAGAGCAGCAGAAATTGTTTTCCATTGCTCAGTATATTGCCATGGAACCATATCTTCCAGCCATGCCAGTCTATATTTTTC
>JAURKO010000046.1 GCA_030831705.1 Daejeonella sp.
AGAATCAGTCTTGACTCTTGGCTCTTGGTTCTTGAATCCACAAAAAAAACCAGAATCAGTCTTGACTCTTGGCTCTTAGTTCTTGAATCCATAAAAAACCACGAATCAGTCTTGACTCTTGGCTCTTGGTTCTTGAATCAATAAATTCAATAACATGGAAACAATAAAAACCAGAACAATCAAAGGCGGAGAGTTTATCATTCGCGAAACGTTATGTGAGGATATTTTTATTCCTGAAGAATTTGACGAAGAGCAGTTGATGATCAAAAAAACCTGTGAGGATTTTTTGGAAGCTGAGGTATTCCCCAATCTCGATAGAATCGATAATCAGGAAGAAGGCTTAATGGTCAATCTGATGGATAAGGCTGGTGAACTTGGCTTACTCGCTGTTTCCATTCCGGAAGAATATGGAGGTTTTGGTAAGAACTTCAATACTTCAATGTTGGTTGCAGATTCAGTTGGAGCAGGATGTTCTTTTGCAGTAGCACTTTCAGCACATACAGGAATAGGTACCCTGCCTATTCTTTATTATGGAAACAAAGAACAGAAAGATAAATACATCCCAAAACTTGCAACCGGCGAATGGAAAGCTTCCTATTGCCTTACGGAGCCTAATTCAGGGTCTGATGCAAATTCTGGCAGGACCAAAGCTGTCCTGAATACAGATGGCACCCACTACCTGATTACCGGTCAGAAGATGTGGATCACAAATGGCGGTTTTGCTGATATTTTTATTGTTTTTGCAAAAATTGGGGAGGATAAAAACCTATCTGCATTTATTGTTGAAAAGGATTTTGGTGGAATTACTATGAACCCTGAAGAGCATAAATTGGGTATTAAAGGTTCATCTACCAGACAGGTGTTTTTTAACGATTGTCCCGTTCCTGTTGCCAATATGCTTTCCGAGCGTGAAAATGGCTTTAAAATAGCCGTAAATATTCTCAATATCGGACGGATTAAATTAGGTGTTGCAGCCATCGGCTCTTCGCGTAAGGTTTTGAATCAGGCAATAAACTATTCTAATGAACGTGTTCAGTTCAATTTACCAATTTCCAAGTTCGGTGCTATTCGCTATAAACTTGCAGAAATGGCTACACGTAATTTTGCGCTCGAAAGTGCCTCTTACCGCGCCGGTCAGAATATTGATGACGCGTATGATGCGTTGGTAGCAGGGGGAATGGAGCCTTCTCAGGCAAAGTTGAAATCTACAGAGCAATTCGCTGTGGAGTGCGCAATTATTAAGATCTGGGGTTCAGAAGTATTGGATTACATTGTGGATGAAGGTCTGCAGATTTATGGCGGAATGGGTTATTCTGCAGAAGCACCAATGGAACGAGCATATCGCGACAGCCGTATCAACAGAATATTTGAAGGTACCAATGAAATCAACAGAATGCTCATTCTGGATATGTTGTTGAAACGTGCCATGAAAGGAGAGCTGGATTTAATGACTCCCGCACAAGCGGTAGCTGCTGAATTAATGTCTATTCCTGATTTTGGCGAGGAAGATAATTCTCTTTTTGCTTCAGAAAAGCGAATTTTATCCAATCTTAAAAAAGCCGGATTAATGATAGCTGGTGCTTCAGTTCAAAAATTGATGATGACTCTGTCAAAAGAGCAGGAAATTCTGATGAATATTGCTGACATCATAGGATACATTTACCTTGCTGAATCAACTATTTTAAGAGTTGAAAAGCTAGTTAAATTAAGGGGTGAAGAAGCATGCACCGGACAGCTAGATATGATGCGAATCTATCTGTATCAAACTGTAGATAAAGTTTCTGTTGCCGGTAAGGAAGCCCTATATTCATTTGCTGAGGGTGATGAATTAAGAATGATGCTGGTAGGATTAAGACGTTTTACCAAATTAGAACCTTTTAATATTAAAGAAACCAGACAACGTGTGGCTAAACAATTGATTGATGCAAACAAGTACTGCTATTAACGGAGTGCTTCAGTGACAAAATTTTAAATCAAATTGATCTGACCGGAATAAGGAAACTCTGTTTTTTTTAATTTTATTTAAAAAATGACAAATTACAAACGTTAGAAAGAATTTATGGCAAACTCTTTGTAGGTGATTAACGTATCTTGTATGCTTACAACCACGATTATTTAAATGATTTATACAATTAACCTATTTTATAACTATAGCAATTCTTGAAATGTCCGGATTTATTGACAAATTAAAGGCCCTGAAGGAGAAGCTTCAGGATTTTCTACCTGATCTTAATCCTCAGGAATCTAATAAAAAGCAGTTGATCTATATTCCTCTGCCTGTATCTGATCAAGACAAAACCAGAAAAAAGTCTTAAAAAAATTAATATTTCAAATTTAATGATGCTATGAATACAGCTGAAGAAATACAAAGTGCATATATAGATTATGTCTTAACCAAGGGTACAAAACCTGCATCTGTTTATGTATTTGCAAAAGATAATAATCTGACTGAAGAGGAGTTTTATAATTTCTTCGGTTCTTTTGATGGGATAGAAGAGTCGATCTGGACTGGCCTTTGTCAAAAGGCCCTGACTGAAGTACAAAATCAGGAAATCTGGGATCAATATTCTTCCCGTGAGAAAACGCTCGCATTTTTTTACGCGCTTATCGAATTACTAAAAAGCAAAAGAAGCTTTGTTCTATACAGCTTAAAACAATCCGGACAAACAATTGGAACCCCTTCAATTTTAAAAGGAGTTAAAAATCTTTTTGAATCCTTTGCTTCCGGACTAGTTGATCAGGGTGTTGAGTCAGGAGAGTTGGCAGACAGGCGATTTTTGACATCTAGATATAAAGATGCCCTGTGGGTTCAGTTTGGGGTTATTGTAAATTTCTGGGCTAAAGATAGTAGCGCCGGATTTGAAAAAACTGACGAAGCCATTGAAAAAGGAATCAATGTTACATTCGATCTTTTCGGTAAATCTCCATTAGATAGTCTGTTTGATTATGGGAAGTTCATGATGAATAATGGCGGCATGAAACCTAATGTTAAGTTTTAAAAGCCATAATCATCACAAGTACTTTGTTAAATAAATGAAAGAACAAGACAGTATTCCAACCTCAAAAACAGAGCGTTCAGCAAAATTTGTGAAAACAGGTTTCAAGGTTGGAGGAAATTATATTAAACACTATTCCAAAAAGCTATTTAATCCTTCATTAACAAAGGACGAGTTAAATCTTGATAACGCAACTGATATCTATACCTCTTTAAGCGAGTTAAAGGGAAGTGCCCTTAAGGTAGCTCAAATGCTGAGTATGGATAAAAATATATTGCCAAAGGCATATGTTGATCAGTTTTCACTTTCTCAATACAATGCCCCGCCATTATCCGGACCGCTGATAGTCAGAACTTTCACCAAGTATTTTGGTAAAACCCCTTCAGATATTTTTGATGAATTTAATATAAAATCTACTAACGCAGCTTCAATCGGGCAGGTTCATCAAGCCAGATTGAATGGTAAAAAGTTAGCGGTCAAAATTCAATATCCCGGTGTTGGGGATAGTATTTCTTCCGACTTGAAAATGGTAAAGCCATTTGCATTTCGATTATTAGGAATGAGTCAGAAGGAGCTTGAAGTCTATATGACTGAGGTAGAAGACAGGCTTCTTGAAGAGACAGATTACAATCTAGAAATCAGGCGATCGATTGAGTTTTCTGAAGCTTGCAAAACTATTGATAATGTAGTTTTTCCTACGTATTATCCAGAGCTTTCTTCTAAAAGAATCATTACGATGGATTGGCTGGAAGGTCAGCATATGAAAGAATTTATGCGGACTAATCCATCACAAGAACTCAGGGATAAGATCGGCCAGGCGCTTTGGGATTTTTATAATTTTCAACAACATGAATTAAGAGCTGTACATGCGGATCCACATCCTGGAAATTTTCTAATCACACCTGAAGGTAAACTTGGGATTATTGATTTTGGATGTATCAAAGAAATGCCCGAAGATTTCTATTATCCTTTCTTTTCGCTGACATCTACTGATATGTTAAAAGATAAAGCTAGAACGATCAAGGCATTCAGATCTTTAGAAATGATCCGCGAGAATGATGATGCTGCACAAATCGAGTTTTTTTACAGGCTTTATAAAGAAATGATTGAGCTATTTGCTCAACCGTATATGTCAAGCACCTTTGATTTTAGTAAGACGGATTTTTTTGACAAGCTTTATTCTTACGGTGAAAAAATATCAAAAATGCCCGAATTCAAACAGGCTCGTGGGGTCAAACATTTTATTTACGTAAACCGAACGAATTTTGGATTGTATAATATGCTTCACGATCTGGGTGCAAATGTAAGGACAGATACCTGGTATCCACATGTTGATGTTGCTGTTTAATTAATTCAGAAAAAACTAGTATCTGAGGTATTACTGACTTAATTTATATCAGATAATCTTAATTATTTTGTTAAAAAATGTTAATCCTTACTTTTTAACATTTAAAAGGATAAATTTGCAGACTTATGAAGATTAAATTTTACCTATTCTCCATTGTCGTGATGCTTTCAATGAGCTCATGTCTAAAAGATGAATATGTTGATCCAACTGTTCAGGCTGGAAAGGATGACGCTACTATTGTTAAGTTCATCGCTGATAATAAAATATCTGCTTCAAAGCATTCCAGTGGGGTTTATTATCAGATATTACAGTCGGGTTCAGGGAATATAACCTATACAGCAAATACTACGGTTAAAGTACATTATACAGGAAGATTATTTTCAGGACAGGTTTTTGATAAGTCTACCACCCAGCCACTTTCTTTTAGACTTGGACAAGTAATTGTGGGTTGGCAAATTGGTGTTCCATTAATTCAAAAAGGCGGTAAGATCAGATTATTTATTCCTTCAGGTTACGCCTATGGTCCGCAAGGTTCCGGGGCAATTCCTCCGAATTCGGTACTCGATTTTGATATCGAACTGGTGGATGCTCAAAACTAAAATACATGATGATGCAATTTTTTAAATACCTCTTTACTATCATTTTCTTGTCTGGAATACTTGTTTCTTGCGTAAAGGAATACGAGACTATTGAGGTTATTGATGATCGTAATGTAAAGGACTACATACAGAAAAATAATCTTTCAGTTCAAGAATACAATGGTACCGGCATGTATTATCAGATCGTTAGTCCGGGTAATGGTACTGATCTGCAATATTCCGATCAAACACCTATATTATTAACAATACGTTCAATAGATGGTAAATATGCATCTGTAGATACGTTTGCCAATGGTAACAGGTATTACAATTTTCTTGGATATTTTAATCCGGAGTCAGTCCGGACTGGAATAAAAGAGATTTTAAAAAAATCTAATGGAACAATCCGCATGATTGTTCCTTCTCGTCTGGCTTTTGGAAGGAATGGCAGTGTAGAAATTCCGGGCAATACCTCTCTGGACATCGTGGTTAGAGTAATAGAAAGAACAAAAATTGCTCAATATGATGATTTTACCATAGTTAAATACCTGGAAAAGAATGCTATGACAGGTTTCAAGAAAACTACTAATGGAATTTATTATAAAATTGGCCAGCAGGGAGCTGGAAGTCCGATAACAGTCGACTCAACGGTAGTTGCTAATTACAAAGGTAAACTTTTGAATGGAACTATATTTGATCGTGCCCTTCCAGGTAGTGAGGCAACTTTTAGTCTTAAATCGGTTATCAAAGGCTGGCAAGAGGGAATTCCGTTGATTAATCAGGGCGGCAATGTGCGCCTGATCATCCCCTCAACACTTGGCTATGGCATGAATGGAAGTTCGCCTGCTATCCCTCCATTCTCTTGTCTGGATTTTGAAGTTAATGTGACCGATGTCAAGTAATTAACCTGAGTTCGATATAAGGCAGATTAAAAATGCCATTTAAATTAATCTCATAAGGCTTTAGGCTAGTATTATTTGATTTTTGAAAACAATACCTGTGTTTTATAGCTTAGTTCAGTCCTTTCCTATGGAGTATTTCCGGCAAGAAATCGTAGTCTTTTTCCCCTTTGGTCGGTGTTCTCACCGTACCAAGAACCATGAAACATCAAACACAGGTGAATTTATACCGCTCA
>JAURKO010000047.1 GCA_030831705.1 Daejeonella sp.
TAGGACCATAGGTCTTGTTAAATAAACCCGAGTGGCAGCTCTATCTTTTTTGCAATAAGAATCTCATGATAAAATACAATTTCCCGCAAAAAAATAGGGCAGAACACGGGACTGGTATAAGCGAAGAGAAACAGACCCTGCTTTCTTAGAGAAGATAAAAACTTCAGTCTAAACTTAACCAAGGAAGATTTTATTTCGAACTCACGTTAGTTAGATAGCTTAATATCGAACTCACCTTAATCTAATAACCTGCCTTGAAAAATTTGTTTGAAAATTCATTTCGGCAAAATAATACCCTAGAACAAATCAAAATTGTTCCAGCGCTTCTTCTATTTTCAAATAAACATAATTGAGTTCTTCGGCACTGATACAATAAGGAGGCATTATATATAAAATATTACCAAGGGGGCGTAAAAGGATTCCCTGATCCAGAAAGAAATTGTAGAGATCATCTCTTAAGTTATTAAAATAGGAAGTCTTGTTAGGAGTATGCCATTCCATAGCCAGGATCGTTCCGGTTTGCCTGATGTTTTTTAGCCTTGGATGATCTTTAATTTTATGCATGAATTCAAAATGGCATTTGGTAATTAACTCAATACTTGCTAATGTTTCACTTTTAAGCATGATATCCAGACTGGCAAGAGCTGCAGAACAGGCAACCGGATTAGCGGTAAAAGAATGCCCGTGAAACAATGTCTTCAATTTATCATCTGAGAGAAAGGCATCGTATATATCTAAAGTACAGGTAGTTAATCCTAATGCCATAGTACCACCAGTCAAACCTTTTGAAAAACACATCAGATCAGGTTGCTCAGAGAGATGATCAGAAGCGAACAACCTTCCTGTTCTTCCAAAACCTGTCATAACTTCATCAGCAATCGTTAAAATTCTATTTTTCTTGCAGTGTGAAATTAGTTCATTCAGGTAGTTGGCATCATACATCTGCATTCCTCCTGCACCTTGTACAAGGGGTTCAAAAATAAAAGCTGAAAGATCCGATGAAAGCGAGGAAATATGATTTTTGAGATCTTCAATATTTCCGGCATCAGGAAGGTCAATAAATTCAACCTCAAATAATAATTTTTCGAACGGCTGCGTGAAGGCACTTCTTGCACTAACTGCCATTGCTCCAAATGTATCGCCATGATAAGAATTATTGAATGCCAAAATTTTACTTCTCGGATCTCCATTATTACTCCAATATTGAAGGCACATTTTCAGAGCAACTTCAACAGCTGTTGATCCATTGTCTGAATAAAAGAACTTGGACTGACCTGAAGGAAGAACCTCAATCAGTCGCTCAGCTAGTACAACCGCCCCTGGATGTGTAAATCCGGCAAAGATCACATGTTCGAGTTGCCTGAGCTGCTCTGCAACCCTTTCTGCGATGTGCGGATGTGAATGTCCATGAATATTAACCCACCAGGAAGAAATTGCATCAATGTATTTTTTTCCATCTTCAGCTATAAGATAAACACCCTCTCCTCTTACAATTGGTATAGGACTTGCAGCATTTTGCATTTGAGTGTAAGGATGCCAGATCAGCTCCCTGTCGCGTTCAGCTAAAGATTTTTTATCCATTTTTCTTTCAATAAATCAACAACTCGCTGGTCGGTCGGAAAAGTAACATCTTGAACCGTAATTTCATTCAGATCCTTCCATCTAAAAGCTTGTAAAATATCTCCTTCTGTATCAAAATCATAAGGTAAATCTTTAAAATTTAGATTTAAATCTGTTTTAGGACTAACCAGGTAATATACACTGATCACTTGACTATCATTAAACGCCGACTGAATAAAAAAATCGGTTGTATAAAAATGTTCGATTACATCCACATCTACATTACACTCTTCAATAAATTCTCTTCTCAAACCTTCGATAAGTCCTTCACCATATTCTAGTCCACCACCAGGAAACTTACAGAACCTAAATCCATATTCCTCTTCATCACTCAATAATATCTGTTTCTGATCATTGATCAGCAAACCATAAACCCGAACATTGAAATTATACATCTTAAGTAAAATGTTTTTGATTTTTTGTTACATTCTCTGTAGTCCAGAGTATATCCACACGTTTATTTTCAGTCCTAACGGCACAGGCAGACATTCTGCAATAATGACAACATTCAGGCATACATGGATCAGCATGTATAAAAAATTCCATAGTGGAATTTGCTTTATGATTAACGAGGCTATCCACTTCAGATACCTCTTCATGGACTTTACTCAGGTTATAATAATAAGGGAGGGTAATGTGACAATCGATGTGCAAATCAGGACCATAACGCTGGGTGCGAAGGTTATGCATGTCAATCCATGATTCTTTGCGATGCTCATTAAGAATAGCTATAATCTGATCAGCAGCATCAAAATCAGACTCATCCATTAAGCCTGAAACGGATTTTCGAACCAGCTTATACCCACTGTAGATAATGTAAATTCCCACAAGTATGGAAAGAATACTATCAAGGTATGACAATCCGGTAACATAAATCAGAATCAAGCCGGCTACTATCCCAACACTCGTATAAGCATCAGTCTGCAAATGCTTCCCATCAGCATACAATGTCAATGAATTAAACTTCTTACTTTGAGATATAAGGTAATAGCCTAAGCCATAATTGATAATTCCTGCTGCCGCTATAATAAGTGTACCATCCATAAGATCTCTGATCTCATGAGGAAAAAAAAGATTGTAAGCTGATTTAAAACTGATCAATATCCCGGCAATTACGATCAAGCTTCCTTCAATGAATACAGAAAAGAATTCGACTTTACCATGCCCATAGGGATGATTTGAATCACGGGGCCGAGCTGCCACATAGATGCTGTAAAAAGCAAAGAGACCAGCTAAAATATTGACGATACTTTCAGCTGCATCAGTCAGGATTGAATTTGATGAAGTAATAAAATACGCTGTAAACTTGGCAAGCATCAGTAAAACACCAACGACAAGTGATATTATTATAACTTTCTTTTGAGTTTGCAAACCAGATCCTTTTAAAGCGTAAATTTATGTATAAGAACAGAGCAATTAATAAAATAATCGAAATATAAGCGTCATTTATCTTTAATTTTTGCATTGGACTGGCATGTTCCTATATTTGCCGTAATTATGAGCACATTATCAAACAGAATAAACAATTTATCCGAGTCTGCCACTATTAAAATGGCTAAAATGGGCCGGGAATTAGCAGCAAAAGGAGTAGATGTAATCAGTTTAAGTTTAGGAGAAACCGACTTTTACACACCTGATTTTGTTAAAGAAGCAGCTAAAGAAGCGATTGACAAGAACTTTTCTTATTATACTCCTGTTGCAGGTTATCCTGAACTACGTAAGGAAATTGCAGCAAAACTTAAGCGTGAAAATAACCTGGATTATGATTTTGACCAGATTGTAGTATCAACAGGTGCCAAACAATCACTTGCCAATGCAATTCTATGTGTTGTGAATCCGGGCGAAGAGGTGATTATACCCACTCCATATTGGGTATCCTATTCTGAGCTTGTAAAGCTTGCGGAAGGTGAATCTGTATTTATTAATACAACTCTGGAAAGCGACTTCAAGATTACTCCTGAAGAACTTGAGGCAGCAATTACTCCTAAGACAAAATTATTTATGTTTTCTTCACCAAACAATCCAACGGGCAGTGTTTACACCCGTGAGGAACTTGCTGGTTTAGTGAAGGTTTTTGAAAAGTATCCTAATATATATATCATATCTGATGAGATTTATGAGCATATCAATTTCCTGAATGCGCATGAATCTATCGCACAATTTTCATCCATAAAGGATCGTGTAATCATTATCAACGGACTATCTAAAGCCTATGCAATGACGGGTTGGAGAATCGGTTATTCAGTAAGTAATAAAGAGCTTGCTAATGCATGTGATAAACTTCAAAGCCAAATCACGTCAGGTACCTGTTCAATTACACAAAAAGCAGGTATTGCGGCGTATGCGGGCGGACTAGATACCATCCATGAAATGAGAGCTGTGTTTAAAGAACGTCGTGATCTTGTTTATGGTTTATTGAAAGATATTCCTGGCTTGAAAGTTAACCTACCTGGAGGCGCATTTTATTTCTTCCCAGAAGTCAGTTCATTCTTCGGTAAAACCACACCTGATGGAGCTATAATTAAAAATGCTGAAGATCTTTCACTTTATCTGTTAAACACCGGACATGTTGCAACAGTTAGCGGTGATTCTTTTGGGGATCCAAACTCTATCCGACTTTCATATGCTGCCGCCAACGAAAAGCTTATTGAAGCAATGAAACGCATAAAAGCCGCTTTAGGAGCTTTAAAATAATATTTTGCTTAAAAACCGGGTAAAGCACCCGGTTTTATATCCCTCAGTCCCGATGACAGATATCTTCGAAAAGTTCAACTCATTGAATATTATGATCATTGGAGATGTGATGATGGATAGCTATATCTGGGGGAAGATAGAACGTGTTTCACCTGAAGCGCCAGTTCCCGTAGTTAAAGTAAATAAAACAGAAAACCGTCTGGGAGGAGCTGCAAACGTTGCTCTAAATGTTCAGTCATTAGGAGCTAAGCCCTTCATTTGTGCCATTATTGGAGAAGATAAAGCTGGAGAAGAATTCTTGTCACTTCTTAGAAATCAAAATCTTTCGGAGTTGGGGATATTGAAGATTAAAGATCGTCCTACAACCGTTAAAACCAGAATCATAGCGCATAATAAACAGATAGTTCGGGTCGATGCAGAAACTGATGAAAACATCTCGAAAAATGAAACCGAATTGATCATTGGAATGATCAAAAAAACGCTTGCTGACCAAAAAATTGATGCCATTATTTTTCAGGACTATGATAAGGGTTTGATTACTGAGAATTTAATCAGTCAAGTAGTAAAATTAGCAGATGAAGCAGGAATAATTACGGTTGTAGATCCTAAAAAACGAAATTTTCATTCCTATAAAGGTGTCCATCTTTTTAAACCGAATTTAAAAGAACTACAGGATGGTTTAAAGATAATCATCAATCCAAGAATAAAAGAGGAGGTAGAAAATGCAATCAGCAAATTAAAAACTCAACTTGGCGCACGTGCAGTGATGCTCACACTCTCAGAACATGGGGTTTTTATTCAATCTGAATTAGGCAAGCGCCATATTCCGGCTCATAAGCGTGATATTGCTGATGTTTCAGGTGCCGGGGATACGGTAATTGCAACAGCAGCGCTGTGTCTTGCCGCCGGAATGGATGAATTTAAAGCCTCAGAAATAGCCAACCTGGCTGGAGGATTGGTTTGTGAGTATGTTGGGGTGGTACCAATAAACAAAACAAGATTACTGGAAGAAAGCAGCAAACTGTAGTTTGTGTTGTCAGTTGGCTGTTGTCAGTTAGCTGGAACAACAAGATGTTCCTTAACAAACTTCATCACTTAAATCAGATTAGATATCTGTCCTCAGACATCAGACCTCAGACTTCAGATTACAGGTAGCTGGTAACAGATAACAGGTAACAGAAAAACCCTACTTACTCCTAATTGCCTCCACCGGGTCAAGCCTTGACGCATTAAATGCCGGAATAAAGCCAGAAATTAAGCCGATAGCTGTTGAGAGTATAATAGTCAGAATAACCTTACTGATATCAACTACAATATTCAGATCAAAAAAGGTTTTGGACACGAATGCTAGGATGAAAACAATGATTAGTCCAATAAAGCCTCCCATTAAACATAAAAGCACAGATTCGATCAGGAACTGAAGCATAATGAAATAATTCTTAGCCCCCAGGGATTTCTGAATTCCAATAATATTGGTTCGCTCTTTAACAGAAACAAACATGATATTAGCAATACCAAACCCTCCCACCAGAATTGAAAATCCTCCAATAAATGCTCCTGCAAAATCAATAATTCCAAAAAGTTGATCTAGTTGAGCGGTAAGGACTGTAGTTTTATTAAGTGAAAAATCGTCATCATCCGCAGGTGAAAGTCGGTGTATAGAGCGCATCGTACCTTTTAATTCACTTTCAAGCTCATTAACAGAAATGTTTTCCCTGCCCTTAATTGTGATTTGTGGACCATAACGTTCATCTTCCACTTTTATAACACCCTTTGCAAAATTCAATGGAATAACTACGGTCTTATCTGCAGAAATACCCAACATATCTTCACCTTCCTCTGTAAATACTCCGATAATAGTCACTTTTCTGCCAAATACCGTTATGACCTTACCTATTGGATCCTGATTAGGAAATAAGCCATCAGCAATAGAATAACCGATAATCGCAATTGGTCTGCCACTTTTAGACTCTGCATCAGTAAAATATCTTCCGGATTCAAAATCAAATTTCCAGACTTTATAATAATCATGTGATACTGCCGAAATCTGAGCACCCTCAATACTATTATTCTTGTACTTTATGGTACGATTTCCTATACTAACCTCGTACGAAATACCTTCTGCATTCATTAAACGCTCATTAAGCTTATCATAATCACGCAAGCTTGGCTGAGGTCTGCTGATATATTTCCACCAGGGAAAATCGGGACCACCAACCCATGGCCATTTTTGAATGTAAATTGTATTACTTCCTAACTTTTCGACGCTACTTTGAATATTATTTCTGAGTGTATCTACAGCAGAAAAAACGCCAACAATAGTCATTATGCCGATCGTTATTCCCAACAATGACAGGATGGTTCTGAGCTTATTCTGTCGTAGCGCCTCATATGCAAAGAGGAAGCTCTCCTTTAAAAGTTTGAGAAATATCATATATCAGTTTAGACCAAATTTAATTAAAAACGTTACAGCTTTGTTATTATTTAAACATATAATGCTATATCATGCAAAAATCTGCAAACTAGGCATTAAATTTGTACTTTTATTTAGCTAAATTTGCGCCCTTAAATCTTTTAAACATCATTATGAAATTATCTCAGTTCAAATTTGATTTACCTGACTCCTTGATCGCCCATAACCCTGCTCAAACTCGTGATGAAGCAAGACTAATGGTATTAGACAGAAAAACCGGAGCAATTGAACACAAAATATTTAAAGATATTTTAGGGTATTTTGAAGAGAAGGATGTGATGATTATAAATAATACAAAGGTGTTTCCGGCGCGACTTTATGGAAATAAAGAAAAGACCGGTGCCACAATAGAAGTTTTTCTTCTTCGCGAGTTAAACCGTGAATTGCGCCTTTGGGATGTTTTAGTAGATCCTGCCCGCAAGATCAGAGTAGGTAATAAACTTTATTTTGGAGATGACGACCTGCTTGTGGCGGAAGTTGTTGATAATACTACTTCACGCGGAAGGACCATTCGTTTTCTTTTTGATGGCACTGATGAGGAGTTTCGTAGAAATATTGAAATTCTGGGTGAAACCCCACTTCCAAAATACATCAAGCGTAAGGCAACTGCTGAGGATAAAGAACGTTACCAGACTATTTTTGCAAAAAACGAAGGTGCAGTTGCGGCTCCTACGGCAGGTCTGCATTTTAGCCGCGAATTAATGAAGCGTCTGGAGTTAAAAGGAATAGATTTTGCAGAAATTACTCTTCATGTCGGTTTAGGAACATTTAGATCTGTTGAGGTTGAAGATTTGACAAAACATAAAATGGATTCTGAACAATTCATAATTACCCAAAAAGATGCTGACCTTGTAAATAGAGCAATATTAAATAAACGCAAGGTATGCGCTATTGGAACCACCTCAATGCGCTCAATAGAATCTGCTGTTTCAGCTGGTAGAGAGTTAAAAGCTGCCAACGACTGGACCAGTAAATTCATTTTTCCACCCTATGATTTTAGCATTGCCAATTGTATGGTTACTAACTTTCATACTCCTGAATCAACGTTACTAATGATGGTAGCCGCATTTGGTGGTTATGAAAACGTGATGAAGGCTTATGAAGTTGCTGTTAAAGAAAAATATCGTTTCTATAGCTATGGAGACGCCATGTTGATCATTTAATTTGCATTAATACCATAGAACATATCCACATTTCCAACTCTTTTCGTTGTAATTTGATAAGAGATGGTTTTAGCATATTGAGATTTGAAATACTTTGCAATCATTGTTGGCGGAGGTTCTGGCTCCAGAATGCTTTCAGAAGTCCCAAAACAGTTTATGCTGCTCAGGGGTCGCCCCGTTTTGATGCATACAATAGAGGCTTTCGACAAATCTGATTATAACCCAGAAATCATCGTTGTGCTAAATGTCGATTTCCATCAGTATTGGGAAAATCTTTGCTTGCTCCACAATTTTTCTATCCCACATAAACTTGTTAAAGGCGGTACTCAACGATTTGATTCCGTAAAAAATGGAATAAAAGCAATCAAAACAAAAGCTATTGTTGCCATTCATGATGCAGTAAGACCACTATTAAGTAAACAACTCATTGACCGCACATTCGAAGAAGCAGAGCGATCAGGTAATGCTGTGGCAGCTATAAAAAGCCGGGATTCAGTCAGACAGAATACAGGTACTCACACTATTCCTCTTGATAGAGAGGAGATTTACCTTATTCAAACTCCCCAAACCTTTAGTTCTGAAATATTAAAAAAAGCGTATACTCAAGAATATAGAAATGAATTTACTGATGACGCCTCTGTTGCAGAAAAATTAGGAATAAAAATTAACCTGATTGATGGAGAAACCAGAAATTTTAAGATCACCTTTCCAGAAGATATCAGATTAGCGGAGATCTATTTAGATCCCTGATTTTAATTTGCACCCATTCTCGTCAAAACGGGCACATTTTAATGGTTGATTATATAGATCCTCCCCTGATTACCCGTAGTAAAATCGCAACAATTGCTATTACCAAAAGTGCATGTATAAGATTACCTCCAAAAGGAGAGATAAATGCGCCGAATATCCAAAGGACAATCAAAATAACAGCAATCAGATAAAGTAAATTTCCCATAGTTTTAAGATTTAGTGAATGGTTCATTTCACTGAACCAGAAGTTACCAAATCCTAACGCAAAATTAGTATGGTTATTGTTGTTGAAAAACAAAAAAGCCCTGTAAATCAGGGCTTTTTTGTTTAATATTCATCCTCATTAAAGAAGAAATCATCTTTAGTTGGATAATCCGGCCAAATTTCTTCAATATTCTCATAGGGCTCTCCATCGTCTTCAAGGGCCTGAAGATTTTCTATAACCTCAACAGGGGCCCCTGAACGAATTGCGTAATCAATAAGTTCATCTTTAGTTGCCGGCCATGGTGCATCTTCTAAATGAGATGCTAATTCTAATGTCCAATACATATTTCTTAGAATTTGATTTATACTAATTTTTGCAAAAATATAACAATTAAAATAAGAATATCAATTAATTTATAACATGTGTTTTATACTCTAGGAAGCCATTGATTTTCAGGCATATTGATGTCAAAACATAACTTTCTGCCGAGTACAAAAAGGTAATCACTAAGCCTGTTCAAATAAACGATAACTTTATCATCAACAAAACTTTCCGATTTAAGATGTACAATTATCCGTTCTGCCCTTCTGCATACGCATCTAGAAATATGACAGAATGAAACAGCCGGACTACCTCCTGGTAAAATAAAGTGCTTTAGTTCAGGAAGTGTTTTATTCATTTCATCAATCTCATCTTCCAGCAAGCTAATATCTGATAAATGAAGGTCGGGGATCTTCATCCTTGATTTATCTGGGTCGGAGGCAAGGGAAGCTCCAATTGTAAATAATCTGTCCTGTATTTCTTTCAATATATCCTTATGGGCGGAATTAATATCGTGATCCCTGATCATGCCTATATATGAATTAAGCTCATCTACAGTACCGTAACTTTCAATCCTCAGGTCATATTTGGGAACCCGGGTGCCACCAATTAATGATGTAAGTCCCTCGTCGCCGGTTTTAGTATAAATTTTCATTTAGGTTTAATCAATTATAGAAGGAGCTAATATAAGCTACTCTATTGTCACAATAAAGCTATATTAAGAATTATCCAGGTACTATTTTCTGATGATTATCGGCTTATAATCAATCTTGTTTTGACTTATAATTATAACTTACAACTTATAACTTATAACTTATAACTTACAACTTATAACTTACAACTCCTATTCTATCTTCTCAAAATCAGATCCTTTATCATTCATATCAGCCAAACGTGGAGATACAGATTTAATATTGGTATTCAAGTAATCCTTCTCAATCAATCCATCCCGCATCCGTACAATCCGGTGGGCATGCTGTGCAATATCTTCTTCGTGAGTTACAAGTATAATTGTATTTCCTTTAGAGTGAATCTCTTCCAGTAAACCCATAATTTCTACCGAGGTCTTGGTATCGAGGTTACCAGTTGGCTCATCAGCCAGAATTATTGAGGGATTATTGACCAATGCACGAGCAACTGCCACACGCTGACGTTGTCCACCTGAAAGTTCGTTTGGCTTGTGATGAACCCTGTTTCCTAACCCTACACTTTCCAGTGTCTTTTGAGCACGATCTTCACGCTGAACACGTCCAATGCCTGCATATACCAATGGCAGAGCTACATTCTCTAGAGAGGATGAACGAGGCAATAAATTAAAGGTTTGAAAAACAAAACCAATCTCTTTATTTCTTATTTCAGCGAGTTCACTGTCGCTCATCTCACTAACCTGATTCCCATTTAATATGTAGGTGCCTTTTGTTGGAGTATCCAGACATCCCAAAATGTTCATTAAAGTAGATTTACCCGAACCTGAAGGGCCCATCAAGGCTACGAATTCACCCTTCTCAATGGTTAAACTTACGGACTTAAGTGCGTGAATAGTTTCAGCACCGATTACATATTTCCTTCCGATATCTAATAAAGTAATAAGAGGATCTTTGGCCATTTTTTTTTGATATTAGACTGCCGAGATAAAGAAATTGTTACAGCTTCTTTTAAATTAAGGTTTATTAATCACTTTTGCCACCCTAAAGAATTTTCCATCCTGTTTTGGGGCATTTTTCAATCCTTCTTCCCTACTCATTTCTTGTATTACAAGGTCTTCTCGAAGAACATTAACTTCATCACTCATATAAATCAAGGGATCTATACCTGCAGTATCAACCTCATTAAGTTTAGCCATGAATGTCAGAATATTATTCATGTCATTTAACAAGCCTTGCTTTTCTTCGTCCTTTACTTCAAGCCTTGCTAAATGAGCAACCTTTTCGATCATTTCTAGATTCACAATCATACTTCTATTTATTTAATAAGGACTAAAAGGGGTTTAGTAAAAATATTTTATCGATTTTGATGCTTCTCAAGAGAGTCGTTAATAATTTGATACACTCTCTCTTTTAAAACATCAGCATCTGTTTCTGTCATTTCATTTGTATAGATAGGGGCATGAACACAAATATCGCAATTACCTGGGGCACTTCCATACTTCTTACCATCATCCCACATCAAATTCCAATTATTTGTAATAGTGACAGGCAAAATAGGTACCCCATTTTCAATTGCTAGTCTGAATGGACCATTCTTGAAAGGCTGTAGTACCGGCGGATAAGCTTCACTAATCATACCTTCCGGAAAAATAACAAGGTGCTTACCGGCCTTTAAGTTTTCACCGGCCTTTTTAAATGCTTTGAAAGCCGACATCATACTATCCCGCTTTAATGGGATATCAATAGTCCGGAAATAAATGCCAGTAATAAAGTTCTTCAGCAATTCGTCTTTGCCCAAAAATACATAGTTACGTTTGGCAAGAAGAATGATGGCTGTTATGTCAAGATTAGAGGTATGATTAGCGCAAATAATGTAATTTTTTGTCCAGTCAATTTTTTCTTCAAAGCTATAGCGGAAATTGAAACCTGAAATTAAAGAGCTCAAATAACTGAAATACAATCTCAATCTGTTCATTGCATGAAATTTGACAGGATTACGCGAAAAAAAGAATATTGCAGGATAAAGAGTTGAAAAAATCAGTGCGAGTGTAATCTGAAAATAATAAAGATGGATACTTTTTAAAAGCCTTTTCATTAGTTCAAAAATAGAAAATTCATTTGATCTTTCAAGACTATACAGGGTTTTGCACCTGGTCAGTCTTAGTTCAGAAAAAATCCTTAATTTCGCAGCATATGGAAACTGTTGTAAGTGGTATCCGCAGTACCGGCAAACTGCATTTAGGTAATTTCTATGGCGCTGTAAAGAACTTTGTTCAAATGCAGAATGAATATAATTGCTATTTTTTTATTGCAGATTATCATTCATTAACTACCCACCCTACTCCCGCAGACTTACACAGTAATGTAAAGCAGGTGCTGGTAGAATATCTGGCTGCAGGTATTGATCCAGACAAAGCAACCATTTATGTTCAATCTGATGTGCCTGAAATTGCAGAATTATACCTTTATCTGAATATGAATGCCTACATGGGGGAACTGGAAAGAAGTACCTCATTCAAAGATAAGGTTCGCGCACAACCGGATAATGTCAATGCTGGTTTATTAACCTATCCTGTTCTTATGGCTGCAGATATTCTTATCCATAAAGCGACCAAGGTTCCGGTAGGAAAAGACCAGGAACAGCATCTTGAAATGTCCAGAACTTTCGGCAATCGATTTAACAGACTATATAAAACAGAATATTTCCCTGAACCTTTTGCTTTTAATTTTACTGAAAAGCTGGTAAAAGTACCCGGTCTTGATGGAAAGGGCAAAATGGGCAAATCTGAAGGTGAAGCAAATGCTGTTTATTTATCTGATGAGCCTGAAATTATCCGTAAAAAAGTAATGCGGGCCGTAAGTGATGAAGGACCAAACGAAGAAAATCAGCAAAAACCAGAACCAATACAAAATCTGTTTGATTTAATGAAAATTGTATCACCTACTGATACTTATGATCATTTTGACTCACTTTACAATACATGTGCAATACGATACGGAGATTTCAAAAAGCAATTAGCAGAAGATATGATCGTTTCTATGGCACCTATACGTGAAAGAATCAAAGAAATTGCAAGTGATGAGACTTATCTAAGAGAAGTGGCAAGATTTGGAGCAATCAAGGCTCGTGAAAGTGCTTCTAAAACAATCCGTGAAGTTCGACAGATTATAGGATTTAAAAGTTTTTAATTTTAGCTTGATTAAAAAACTATTTGTATTTTGAGACACGCTTGGTGAACATCACTTTACAATTACCAAAATTTATATGCACATAGCTATCGTTGGAAATATAGGAGCAGGAAAAACTACTCTGACAGAATTACTTGCAAAACATTTGAGTTATGAGGCTCAATTTGAAGCAGTGGAAAACAACCCTTATCTGGAAGATTTTTACAGTGATATGAAGCGCTGGAGTTTTAATCTGCAGATCTATTTTTTGAATAGTCGATTTCAACAAATTCTTGAACTGCAAACTGAAAATCGTAATATCATTCAGGACCGAACTATATACGAGGATGCCTATATTTTCGCTGAAAACCTGCATGATATGGGATTAATGACATCCAGAGATTATGAAAATTACCGTTCAATTTTTGATAATATCACCTCTTTTATAAAACCTCCCGATCTATTAATCTATCTGAAAGCCTCTGTACCCACTTTGGTCAATAATATTCAGCGCAGAGGCAGGGAATATGAGGCGGGAATAAGACTTGATTACCTCTCCAAATTAAACGAAAAATATAAAAAGTGGATTGACTCTTATACTCAGGGCAAATTACTGATTCTGGATAAAGATAAACTTGATTTTGCCAATAAACCTGAGGATCTGGGTTTTGTAATAAACAGTATAGAGCGAGAGATTCACGGACTATTTTAAACCGCTGGAACCTATTTTATTACCAATGAATGTAATTGGAGTTATTCCGGCCCGCTATGATTCCAGCCGCTTTCCCGGCAAGCCTCTAGTTGATATTGGCGGTAAAAGCATGATACAACGGGTTTATGAGCAGTGCTCAAAATCAACTTCAATAAGTAAATTAATAGTAGCTACTGATGATCAGCGAATTGCAGATCATGTAAAATTATTTGGAGGTAATGTTACCTTAACATCAATCAATCACCAAAGCGGTACCGATAGGTGTGCTGAAGTAGCAAATAATTATCCCGAGTTTGATATTCTAATTAATATTCAGGGAGATGAACCCATGATCAATCCGGATCAAATTGATCTTTTGTGTAAATGCTTTGAAAATCCTAATGCTTCAATAGCAACACTTGTAAAGAAAATCAGTTCAAATGAAGAACTATTTAATGAGAATACTCCAAAAGTAATACTCAATAAAAATAATGAGGCTATACTTTTTAGTAGGACTGCAATTCCATTTATTAGAGGTAAAGCAAAAGAGAACTGGATTGAACAGTATACATTTTACAAGCACATCGGAATCTATGGATTCAAAACAGAAACATTAAAAAAACTAAA
>JAURKO010000048.1 GCA_030831705.1 Daejeonella sp.
GAAGATGTTTCATCTTCATTAAAAGAAATGCTTGAACATAAGGGCTCATTTCTACTTGAAGTGATGGTCACCAAAGAGAATAACGTATTCCCGATGGTACCTCAGGGATGCAGTGTTAGTGAAATTAGATTGAAATAATAATCAGCAAACGAACTGATCTGAAAAAAACAGAAATTATGAGCAATCAAAACGATATAGAAAAACCGGAAGGTAAACAGGAATTTACCATTACTGTTTATACTGAGAATCAGATTGGGCTCCTTAACCGGATTGCGATCATCTTTACACGCCGTAAAATAAATATTCATAGCTTGAATACCTCGCCCTCTGAAATTGATAGTATTCACCGCTTCAATATTTTAGTTCAGGAAACAGAAGATGTAGTTAGAAAACTTTCCCGGCAGATTGAAAAACAGGTCGAAGTACTAAAAGTTTACTACAATACCAACGAGGATATTATTTGGCAAGAAATGGCGCTATATAAAGTGCCAACGGATATTATTGCAGAGAAAGCAAGTGTGGAACGTTTACTTCGTGAAAACGGTGCCAGAGCAGTTGTCATACGTAAGGATTATACAGTATTTGAAACTACTGGTCATCGGGAAGAAACGGATGCACTCATCAAGATTCTACAGCCATTCGGACTCATTGAATTTGTTCGAAGTGCACGTGTAGCTATAATTAAAAATAGTGATGGCTTTAACCGCAAATTACGTGAGTTTGAAAAAGCAGAACCTGGCGACGAGGTTGTTGAAAATGAATACCTCAACAAAGGTCAGCGGATATTCACTATGTAAGTTCAAAAAATCGACGATTATAAAAAAGTTATTAAATAAAAAACAAAAGTAAAAACAAAACAATATGGCAAAGATCAATTTCGGTGGAGTTACAGAAGAGGTAGTAACCCGCGAAGAATTCCCTTTAGACAAGGCTCGTGAAATTCTCAAGGATGAAACTGTAGCAATTATCGGTTATGGTGTTCAAGGTCCGGGACAAGCATTAAATCTGCGTGACAATGGCATTAGAGTGATTATTGGACAGCGGAAAGACTCCAAAACTTGGGATAAAGCTATTGCTGATGGATGGGTTCCCGGCGAAACTTTGTTTGAAATTGAAGAAGCTGCAGAAAAAGGCACTATCATCCAATATCTGCTATCAGATGCCGGACAGATTGCGCTTTGGCCAACGATCAAAAAATACCTGACTCCCGGAAAAGCACTTTATTTTTCCCATGGTTTTGGAATAACCTATAAAGAACAAACAGGGATTATCCCTCCTGCGGATGTGGATGTAATTCTAGTGGCACCCAAAGGATCGGGCACCTCATTACGCCGACTTTTCTTGGCAGGTAAAGGTTTAAATTCATCTTTCGCTATCCATCAGGATTCTACCGGAAAAGGCAGAACACGTGCAATTGCATTAGGAATTGGTGTTGGATCAGGATATCTTTTCGAAACCGATTTCCGTAAAGAGGTTTATTCAGATTTAACCGGTGAGCGTGGCACTTTGATGGGAGCAATCGCTGGTATATTCGAAGCACAATACAATACCTTACGCAGAAATGGACACTCTCCTTCTGAAGCCTTCAATGAAACTGTTGAAGAACTTACACAAAGTTTGATGCCTCTGGTAGCAGAAAACGGTATGGACTGGATGTATGCTAATTGTTCTACAACGGCGCAACGTGGCGCATTAGACTGGAAAGGACGTTTCCGTGATGCAACGCAACCTGTATTTGATGAGTTGTACGAAAGTGTGGCATCAGGAAAGGAAGCTGAACGTACTATTAAATTAAATAGTCAGCCTGACTACCGTGTAAAACTTGAAGCAGAGCTTAAAACTTTACATGACAGTGAAATTTGGCAAGCAGGACAGGCAGTAAGAAGTTTACGACCTGAAAATCAACCTGAGAAGTAATAAGTTATAAGTACTGAGTTGTAGGTTATAAGTAAACAGCCCCCGAGCAAAAACTTAAAACCTACAACTTATAACCTACAACTCCAATGGCAGAGACCCTGTTTGATAAAATCTGGAATAAACATGTTATCAGCAGAAATGCCGGATTTCCGGACACGCTGTATATTGATGTACATCTCATCAATAAGATAACAAGTGCCCAGGCTTTTGAAGGTTTACGAAAACGGAATATCTCTATTTTCAGACCTGCACAAACACTGTTACTGAAGGATCCAGCTTATAGCCAATATTTACCAATATCAGATTTATCACAATTTCAACTCGACCTATACAACAGAAATTGTAGTGATTTCGGCTTGGAAAAGTTTAGTCAAAATTTTGTTGATCAGTCGGAAACTCTGATTGCTTATCCAGGACAAACCCTGGTATTTGATGCAAATCATACTGACGATTTGGGTGCTTTCGGAGTGTTATCCATCAATATCAATGCATTACAGGTAGAACAAGTTTTAGCAACACAATGCTTACTAATGTTAAAGCCTAAGCGGATGAAGGTTGAAGTAAATGGAAAATTAGGCAAAGGACTTGGTGTAAAGGATATAAATCATTTTCTGTTGTCTGAAATATCCGCTGAGGAAGCAAAAGGACATTTTATAGAGTATTCAGGAGATACTATTCTGAATCTGGATATGGATGGGCGTATGGCTATCTGCAATATGAGCAGGGAGATTGGTGCAATCGGTGGATTTATCGCGCCAGATGATAAAACTTTTGAATTCCTTCGTAAAAATGGAATGATGGTGGAAAATGAAGAAGAGACTCTTTCCTTTTGGCGAAATCTTTATTCTGATGAAGCCTGCGTTTTTGATGAGGTTCTTGAATTTGATGCCGAAGATATTGGGCCTGGAAATTACGAGATTGGTCTTTCACGAATAATCCATTCTAAACCCTTGAACGAAAGATCAGAAATGATCAGCCATGATGGCGCAGCAATAATTTCAGGCTATAACGATACCGATTATTTACTAAGCCATACACAAGGAATTAAAGAATATGAAAGTTCAAAAATTTATAAACTATTCGATTGAGCTTAAAATTTCTAATTAAAAATCAGAGCCGCTGAATTCAGGCAAAAAATAGAGAAAATACGCTGTCAAAGATAAAAATATGTTACACGACCCAAACCGCATCTATATTTTTGACACCACCTTAAGGGATGGCGAACAGGTACCAGGATGCCAGTTATCAACTGTTGAAAAAATCGAAATAGGTAAAGCCCTTGAAAAACTCGGGGTAGATATCATTGAAGCGGGCTTCCCTATCTCAAGTCCGGGTGATTTTCAAAGTGTGGTTGAGCTCTCTAAGGCTGTTCGTGAACCTGTAATTTGTGCCTTGACCCGTGCAAATAAAGGAGATATTGATGTTGCGGCTGAAGCTTTAAAGTTTGCTAAACGACCAAGGATTCATACAGGTATCGGTGCATCAGACAATCACATAAAATATAAATTCAATAGCACTAGAGAGGCAGTGCTCGAGCGTGCGATTGAAGCTGTTAAATATGCCAAAAGCTTTGTAGAAGATATTGAGTTTTATGCAGAAGATGCTGGAAGAGCAGACAATGTATTTCTGGCTAAAATGATCGAAGCGGTTATTGCCGCCGGAGCCACAGTAGTAAACATACCAGATACGAATGGGTATTGCCTTCCGGAACAATACGGTGAAAAAATCCGCTTTTTGAAAGAGAACGTAACAAACATTGACCGGGCTATCATTTCAGTTCATTGTCATAATGACCTTGGATTAGCTACTGCCAATAGCATTGCAGGTATTCAAAATGGAGCCAGGCAGGTCGAATGTACAATAAATGGGATTGGTGAACGTGCCGGAAATACTGCATTGGAAGAAATTGTAATGATTCTAAAGACTCATAAAAATCTTCATTTTACCCATCGGGTAAATAGCAAACATTTATATGAGCTTAGTGGAATGGTAAGCAGAATGATGCGCATGCCTGTTCAACCGAATAAAGCCATTGTTGGGAAGAACGCGTTTGCTCATAGTTCAGGAATTCACCAGGATGGCGTACTAAAACATCGTGAAACCTATGAAATTATCAATCCCGAAGATGTGGGCATTGATCAATCTGAAATCATACTAACAGCACGCAGTGGAAGGCATGCTTTAAACCATCATTTAGAACGATTAGGTTACACTATTGAGCGTATAGATCTAGATCAGGTTTATGATAAATTCCTCACCATGGCTGATGGTAAAAAAGAAATCAGGGATGACGATATTTTACTGCTCATGGGCGATAAAGCAGAATCCAATTACAAAAATGGTCTCTCTATTAAGAGCTTAATTGTAAGTTGCGGCGATCAGGCTAGTCCGGAGGCAACTATAAAATTATTCTTCAAAGGGGGAGTTCATGAAGCAACTTCAACAGGAAACGGACCGGTAGATGCCACCATCAAAGCAATTGAAAAAATAATTGGTAAAAGCTTCAATATCAAAGAATTTAATATTCATGCAATACATAGTGGCAGCGATGATGTAAGTAAAGTAGATATGCTGGTTATCAATGAAGGTAAATCCTACAAGGGCTATGGTTTCAGCACAGATATTGTCCGCGCTTCTGCGAATGCTTATCTGGATGCGCTGAATAAGTTTGTATAGGAGTAATAAGTTTTAAGTAATAAGTTTTAAGTTATAAGTTATAAGTTATAAGTTTTAAGTTTTAAGTTTTAAATCGGTTAATATCTAAATACTGAGTACTAAATACTAAGTAGAAGTACTAAATACTAAAAAATATGAGCAATACATTGTTTGACAAAGTTTGGGATTCTCACGTAGTCCGTAAGATTGAAGGTGGGCCTGATGTGTTATTTATTGACCGTCATATGGTTCATGAAGTTACAAGTCCGGTAGCCTTTCTTGGCCTGAAAAGCAGAGGGCTCAAGGTATTATATCCAGAACGTACATTTGCTACTGCAGATCACAATACCCCAACTATCAATCAGCATTTACCTGTTGCAGATCCTCTTTCGGCCAATCAGTTAAAAGCCCTTGAATCTAATTCAAAAGAACATGGCATCAGTTACTGGGGTTTAGGCCATCAGAAAAATGGCATTGTACATGTTGTGGGTCCTGAGTATGGAATCACACAACCTGGGGCGACCATTGTTTGCGGTGATTCACATACTTCAACTCATGGCGCTTTCGGTGCAATCGCTTTTGGAATCGGAACATCAGAGGTTGAGATGGTACTTACTACTCAGTGTATTATGCAGCCGAAGCCAATGAAAATGAGAATCAATATCAATGGCAAATTGGGATTAGGTGTAACGCCAAAAGACGTAGCATTATTTATCATATCACAATTGAGTACATCGGGAGCTACTGGTTATTTTGTAGAATATGCAGGCGATGTTTTCGAAAACATGAGTATGGAAGGCCGAATGACTGTGTGTAACCTGAGTATCGAAATGGGTGCTCGTGGCGGTATGATTGCCCCAGATGAAACAACAATCAATTACGTGAAAGGCCGTGAATTTAGTCCGAAAGGCGAAGCATGGGAAAAAGCACTCGCTTATTACAAGAGTCTGAAAACAGATGTGGATGCAATATTTGATAAGGAATACACCTTTGATGGTTCTACCATTGAACCAATGATTACTTACGGAACCAATCCTGGAATGGGTATGGGCATTTCGAATGCAATTCCTAAAGCAGGAGAAGTTGAAGGAGGGGCTGCAACATTTGCCAAATCATTAAATTACATGGGTTTCCAGGAAGGTGAAGCAATGATGGGAAAACCGGTTGACTATGTATTCATTGGTAGTTGTACCAACGGTAGAATTGAAGATTTCAGGGCTTTTGCTTCGATAGTAAAAGGAAGAAAGAAGGCAGATAATGTAACCGCATGGCTTGTTCCAGGATCACATATAGTTGAAAAACAAATTCAGGAAGAAGGATTATTAGATATCTTCCAGCAAGCTGGATTTACTTTAAGACAGCCAGGTTGTTCTGCATGTCTTGCTATGAATGATGATAAAATCCCAGCAGGTAAATATGCTGTAAGTACTTCGAACAGAAACTTCGAAGGGCGTCAGGGGCCTGGTTCCCGAACTATGCTTGCAAGTCCATTGGTCGCAGCTGCTGCCGCAGTAACCGGAGTAGTTACTGATCCGAGAACATTAATTCAATAATCAGCGAAATTTCGCATAAAGACATAAAAATGGCATACGATAAATTCAACATATTAAGAAGTTCTGCAGTTCCATTGTCAATTGAGAATGTAGATACCGATCAGATTATTCCTGCCCGCTTTTTGAAAGCTACAGAACGTGTAGGATTTGGAGATAACCTTTTCCGCGACTGGAGATACAACTCAGACGATAGTCCGAAATCAGAATTTGTACTTAATAACCCTATTTATAGTGGTAAAATTCTAGTTGGAGGAAAAAATTTTGGTTCTGGTTCATCAAGGGAACATGCTGCATGGGCAATTTACGATTATGGGTTCAGATGTGTGGTTTCCAGCTTCTTTGCAGATATTTTTAAAGGTAACTGCCTTAATATCGGAGTGTTACCGGTACAGGTTAGTCCAGAATTTGCTGATAAGATCTTCAAGGCTATTGAGGCAGACCCTAAAACAGAAATTGAAATCAATTTGCCAGAGCAAACCATTACCATACTGTCTTCCGGAGAAAGAGAATCGTTTGATATCAGCTCTTACAAAAAAAGCAATATGATCAATGGCTTTGATGACATTGATTATCTAGTAAACATTAAGCCGGAAATACAACAGTTCGCATCTAGTCTGCCGATATAAACAAAACCATTCCAATGGGAAAGAAGAAAATAGAAATAATGGATACAACACTCCGCGATGGTGAACAAACCTCAGGAGTGTCGTTTTCTCTTTCAGAAAAACTCACGATCACTCAACTCCTGCTCGAAGAACTCAGGGTAGATCGGGTTGAAGTAGCTTCTGCAAGGGTGTCGGAGGGCGAGTTTACATCAGTAAAAGCCATAATGGATTGGGCCTTAAAACATGGTCATGCCGAAAAAATTGAAGTACTTTCATTTGTAGATCAGGGAGTTTCAATTGAATGGATGTCTAAAGCAGGGGTTAAAGTTCAAAACCTTTTAACAAAAGGATCTTTAAACCACCTCAAGCATCAGCTAAAAAAGACTCCTGAACAGCATTTTGCTGAAATAGCTGAACTCTTTACATTAGCATCAAAACACGGCATTTCAAGCAATGTTTACCTTGAAGACTGGAGTAATGGTATGCGCAACTCTCCGGAATATGTATTTCAATATCTTGATTTTCTCTCAAACCAACCGGTAAAAAGGATTATGTTACCTGATACCCTCGGCGTTTTGACTCCCAATGAAACATTTGAATTCATTAAACAAATCAAAATAAGGTATCCCAAAATTCATTTCGATTTTCATGCTCACAACGATTACGACCTTGCAAATGCTAATATTCTCGAGGGGATAAAAGCTGGAGCCGACGGACTACATTTAACCGTAAATGGTATGGGAGAGCGGGCTGGCAATGCTTCTATGGCTAGCGCTGTAGCAGCGATCAATGATTTTATGCCTGAATTTGAGATCAATATTAATGAAGAAGCAATTTATACAGTTAGTAAGCTGGTAGAAACATTTTCAGGTATCAGAATCCCTTCTAACAAGCCAATTGTTGGTGATAACGTATTCACACAAACCGCAGGCATTCATGCAGATGGAGATAGTAAAAACAATCTTTATTTCAATGACCTACTTCCGGAAAGATTTGGAAGAAAACGGACCTATGCCTTAGGAAAAACCTCTGGTAAAGCAAATATTGAAAAAAATCTTCAGGAACTTGGGCTAAAATTAAGTGATGAAGATCTTAAAAAAGTTACCCAGCGTGTTATTGAACTGGGTGATATGAAAGAAACAGTAACAAAGGAAGACCTACCCTACATCATTTCTGATGTATTGAACAGTCCTTCAACCACCGATAAGGTGATTGTTGATTCTTATGTATTGACTCATTCAAAAGGATTAAGACCCTCGGCAACGATTTCTGTACGCTTTGACGGAGAATTATTTGAAGAAAATGCTCAGGGTGATGGACAATTTGATGCCTTCATGAAAGCGCTTGGTAAAGTCTACGATAAAAAGAAAGCTTCTTTGCCCAAGTTAATCGACTATGCAGTAAGAATTGCACCCGGAAGTAATTCTGATGCACTTTGCGAAACCATCATTACCTGGGAAACATCCACTAAAAAATTCATTACCCGCGGACTTGATTCAGATCAAACCGTATGTGCAATTAAAGCGACTCAGAAAATGCTTAATATAATTTAGTTGGTTAGTTGATTGCTTGTTATTAAATTGAAGTTAATAAGGATAATCATAATTAATTTTTCTATACTTAAAATCTACTAACTATAACTTAAAACCTACAACTTATCACTTACAACTCAAAAAATGAAATTAAATATCGCCCTTTTAGCCGGAGATGGAATAGGCCCCGAAGTAATTGACCAGGCTGTAAAAGTATGTAACACCATTGCAAAGAAATTCAACCATGAGATCAGCTGGACATCTGCCCTAACAGGAGCATGTGCAATTGATGCCGTGGGCGAACCATATCCTGATGCTACCCATGAGGTATGTATGGCTGCTGATGCGGTTCTATTTGGCGCAATCGGAGATCCGAAATATGACAATGATCCGAAAGCCCCGGTACGTCCTGAGCAAGGTTTGTTGAAAATGCGTAAAAAACTGGGTTTGTTCGCAAACGTTCGTCCAACTTTTACCTTCCCTTCATTGATAGATAACTCTCCATTAAAGAGGGAGCGAATAGAAGGTACTGATTTGATTATTCTGCGTGAATTAACAGGTGGTATTTACTTTGGGGAGCGTGGAAGAAAAGATAATGGTAATACTGCATTCGATACCTGTACTTATACACGGGATGAGATCATCCGACTGGCTAAACTTGGATTTGAGATGGCCATGAAACGGTCCAAAAAATTGTGCTGTGTAGATAAAGCCAATGTACTTGAAAGTTCACGTTTATGGCGCGAAACTGTCCAGGATATGGAAAAAGATTATCCTGAAGTGACAGTAAGCTATGAGTTTGTAGACGCGGTGGCTATGCGCCTTGTACAATGGCCAAGTTCATATGATGTGATCATCACTGAAAATCTTTTCGGTGATATTTTAACGGATGAAGCATCGGTTATTTCTGGATCAATGGGATTAATGCCATCAGCATCGATCGGACTACATACGTCCTTGTTTGAGCCTATTCACGGATCCTACCCTCAGGCTGCTGGAAAAGATATAGCAAATCCTTTAGCAACTGTACTTTCAGCTGCTATGATGTTTGAAGATGCATTTGGCTTAAAAGAGGAAGCAGAACTCATCAGGGATGTTGTCAACAAATCACTTGCTGAAGGAATAGTAACTGAGGATATAGCGGGTAAAAATAAAGCTTACAAAACTACAGAAGTCGGCGATTGGTTGGCAAAGAATATTTAATATAGAAGGCTGACAGGGTTCAGAACCCTGTCAGCCTTTCACTAAAATTATAGTTACAAAAAAATCCTATAATCCTCTAATCTTAACAATCCTATTAAAATTCGAGGTAATTATTTAGTATTACTTGCACCCTATCCCCTTTTTTATAGCTCCCAGGTTTCATATTAATCGCGATCAGTTCAATCCCATTTCTCTCCAGCAAAAGGTCTTCATAAAACCCTTTAAAAAATATCTCCTTCACAACATAAGTTTTACTGCTCCAGCCGCTTTTGAGTTGAACCCATTCAGGATAAATCATCACTGAATTCATTTTAGTTTTCATTCCTAAAACCTTCGCTTCTGCCGCCGAAAGTACAAAGGCATTTCCTAATAGTTTCGCAGTATAAATATGAGAAGGATTAGCATATATATATTCAGGACTACCCGATTCAATCAGTTTACCCTCTTTCAAAATGATCATCTTATTGGCTAGGGTAAGTCCGTCTAAGGGATCATGAGAAACCAGAATAATGGTTATCCCCAACTGATCACTTAAATTTTTTAAATCAGTGCGAAACTGCGCTTTTAACAAGGCATCCAATTGACTGAAAGGTTCATCCAAAAGCAGCACCTCAGGTTCAGTAATGATAGCCCTGGCCAAAGCAACACGCTGTTGTTCTCCACCACTCAATTCCACAATTTTTTTATTGGCAAGATGTTCAATGCGCAGAAGTGCCATCATATCAGCAGCTTTTTGCTTCTTCCCCTTTAGGTCCTCATTCGAAAGCAAACTTTCAATGTTTTCATAAACCCTGGCATAAATATTCAGATTAAAATCCTGGCTCAGCATTTTCATTGAATCGTGTCCGGGGATTAATTTTTCATGTGGCCCTTCAAGATGACGACCCTTAAACAATACTTCACCTGAATCCGGCGCCAAAAGTCCGTAGATAATTTTAAGCAAGGTGCTTTTTCCACTTCCACTTTCGCCCACAACAGAAATAAAGTCTCCTTTCTCTATCGAAAGATTTATTTCACTTAGACCTGCGAAACTATTTTCAATATAGTTAAGACTTACATTTTCAAGAGAAATAAGAATAGTTGACATGGATTCAAATATATGAAAAAACCCCGCCTGTTGTTCAAAAAACAAAGGCGGGGCTGTACATTCATTGCTTATTTTTAAAATCCGAACATCAGTCCGAAAGAAAGATTTCTAAAGTCCGCAGGACCCTGACCATCAGCAAAAACATCATTTCCGTAATACTTTGCATATACTCCCATTCCACCATATCCAATCCGTGCAAAGGCTCCATATCTAAATGGATTAAAATTGTAATCGTCCTTGGACTTGTCTTTTCCATTTTCATTACTCACCTGTTTAACCTTACCGTTTAGTAGGAAACCTATTTCAGGTCCGATCACAAAATTCAATTTATCACCTTTTTTATCATCATTGGTGCGGAATTGAAAGGAAAGAGGTATACGCAAATACCGACTTGAGAATCGATTTTTCTTGTAATCTACGGCATCAGTAATATATGTTAAGCTAGACTTATCTTTTTGAAAAGTAATGTTTTGCTTCAAACGCATGTGATTCCAGTCGAGCCCTGCACTGGCATAGATTTTAAAATGATCAGTAAAACGATACCCCATCTGGAAGAAATCAAAGCCAAAATTGCTACTTTTCCAGGTCTCACGTTCCAGGAAAGCATTAGCAGCCGAAAGAGTATAACTGCCTTTATCTGTATAAGTGCTCAAACCGAGATCAAAACGGGCAACTATAAACCGGAAAGTGACTTTTGAGACAGGTTTTGACTCTTTTTCATCATCGTTATCACCATTGCCAAATTTGATGTATACAGACTTACTTTTCTTTTCCAGAGTATCCCTGGTGACAGTCAATAAGGTATCCTTGCTGCTCTTTACTGTCAATAAGGTATCCTTGCTGCTCTGTGCATATCCACCTACCACAAACATTGACAAAAGGAAATAAACGAATGATTTTTTCATTTTTAGTATTTAATATGGGTTAATCTATTTTTTACTTTTAATTTTTACTAATCCTAAATTGATGCCTGAAACTTCTGAACCTTCATCACTATCCTTAAATTCAATCAGTTTATCTTCTCGCTTATCAACTTTTGCTATTACAAAATTTACCAGGCTTCCTATACTTCTAATCTTCCTTTGACCTCTGAGTTCGTTTTCCTCACTATCCGATTCCTCTTCAATAAAAACAGCTTTAGCCATCATGTCTGGTTGAGTGACATCCAGCGCAGACTGATCTCCAGAAAATCTGTTTGGAACCTTCACTGCCTTCTTTGGCTGAACAGGATTTGCCTTTTTAACCACAGAGGATGAAATTACTAAGGACTCTGTTTGTACCGGCAATTTAATTTCCGGTTCTGCAAGCTGCGGGTTTTGAACCAGTGGATCCTCACTGGATTTTACGACTGAAGTGCTTTCAAGACTAAAATCGGGAGAATTCAAAATTATTGTTTGATCTGGTTTCTGTGGTTCTGTCATTGAAGCTGTTAATGTATTTTGCTCAACAGGAGGAGATGATGCTTCTACATTCTGAGTAAATTCAGAATTACCATGTAATTTGATTACATGCTGCGGACTAAAATACAACAAGCCCGCAGAGATCAACACAATAATACTGGCAGCTGCCATCCAGAATGAAGGAGAAAATGCCCCTTTTCTTTGCTTCTTATCCAAGGATACAGTAATTTTTCCCCAAACAGCAGATGAAGGCCCCATCTCGAGCTCAACAAAACGCTGTTGGAATAATTTATCCAGTTCTTTATCCGATATTGGATGCATAATCTAAGCCCTCCATTTTAATTATTTTATCCTTTAATATTGCTCTGGCCCTCGATAATTGTGATTTTGAGGCACCCTCAGATATTCCTAATTCCTTTGCAATTTCCTTATGTGAATACCCTTCGATCACATACATGTTGAAAACAATACGGTAACCGTTGGAGAGCTGCTGAACTAGCTTCAGTAAATCATTCAATTCAAGTTTACCCATATCAAAAGTAGATTGTGGCTGATCATACACTTCATCAATATCCACCACATTTAAACTTCTCAAATTCTTACGATACGTTTCTATAGCTGTATTAACCATAATTCTTCTAATCCATCCCTCAAATGAACCATCACTCCTAAATTCAGAAACCTTTCGAAATACCTTTACAAAACCCATTTGCAGAATATCCTCAGCCTCAAAGGTATCTTTCGCATATCGCATACAAACGGCCATCATTTTTGAAGCAAGTGCTTTGTAAAGGCTCTCCTGCGCTTTTCGATCACCCCTTTTGCACCCATCCAGCAAACTATCTACAGTAAATGTCCGGTCCAAATTCATATGCTTTAAAGGTAAGATGATTAGAAGTACCAATTAGTTGCATGAGGAAGAAAAAAAATGTAATTATATTAAATTAACGTGAGTTCGGGATAACATGTTGCTGGGCTAAGCTTCGACTGCAGTTTTTCTCTCCTTTTAGAAAGCAGGGTCTGTTTCTCTTCGCTTATTCCAGCCCCGTGTTCTGCCCTATTTTTTGCGGGAAATTTAATTTTATCATGATATTCTTAGTGCAAAAAAGATAGAGCTGCCACTCGGGTTTATTTAACAATACCTATGGTACTATTACCGAAGTGTCTGTCCAAATTAAAAACAGGTATTGGTTTCAAAAACCAAATAAAATGAACCTAGAGCATCATGAGATTAGTTTACATGGTATATTAATCTTCCTTATATCGAACTCAGGTTAAATTAAGAGAAAATACACAGGAAGGGCGAGCTAATGGGGCATTAATCTAACATTAGCGATTGAAGAATTTTAAGTCTTAGGTAGTTAAACTTAAGGTATTAAGAGATTAATTATTTAGGTCACGAATGTTTCTTTAAATTTTAGGAAAGCAAAACCTCTACCATCGCTTAGTTTAGTCCGGCTCTTTATTTTAGTTTTTACCACGAAAATTATGGTAGATATCCTTAAAATAATTGGCAAAAAGCTGTCGCTATGATCCAGCTTAAGTGGTAAAATATACTGCTATAATTACTTTAGCAGCTGTTATCTTCCTTTGGCTTTATGCAACCTGAACTCCTGTTTATACATCAGAAAAGAGGAATTAGAAAATTCAATCTTTCTTGATCCTGCAGGCCTACCCAAGTCCATCATGGGTTCGAAGCGAAAGTCCATGTAAAGATTTTGAATTAACTTCTGTTGATAAGAATATCGGAGAATAAACAACTTTCTATTCTTTTCATTATATCCTTGATGAACAATATGCTGGGAAACACTCTGATACAATGGCATTCCATCGGTTGAAATAAATGCATCCCCTTTCCAGAATGTTCCCATTAAAGAACCAAGCCTATGGGTATCAAATCCTGCATTCAGATACCAGCCATATCCTTTAGAAAAAGGCTGAACATCTGTGAATGAAAAATCATTGAAAGAAATCAGGTAATTTTCTGTCCTGAAATCTTTGATCCATCCTGAAAAAGGAAGTTTTAATTTAAACCCGAGGGCTGAATTCACCAACGTTTGCAGTGGTTCATCAATTACATCAATCTGACCTCCCTGGTGGAAAACTGTCAATTGTAGTGGCATAGATAAACTCATACTTGAATTTTTTATCAGATTAAGCTCCGCGGATAGTCCGCCGAGTACCTGCTCCTGCACCAAACTAGGTTTATAAATCATCTTTTTCCAGTTAATAAATGCATCCAGAAATAAATTCTCGCTTTTGAGAATAAACTGGGTTCCATATTCAACAGGATCGGTGATTTTCTTTTCAAAATCATAAATTGGTTCGAGCATCCGGTGATGAATATTTCCTTCGAGGACACCATTTATCAGGGTGGTATTTCCATGCTGGTATTTTAAACTGATTAAAGGATACGTTTTATAAATACCCCTTCCGCCAAAATCCTTGCGAAGATGTACACCTGCAGTTACTGCTAATCTTGGGTGGGCATAATAAACGAGTTGTGGCTCCAACTGGGCTCCAAACAAGGTGTATCCATCCTGAATTTTATTGAAATATTCATAATTACGCATGTAATTGAAATTATGAACACTTAGGTAAAGTTCACCAGTCCGGGCACTATCCGGGCGTATACGGTACTCCAGACTATCATTTAATATCTGAGCATCAGCCTTCTGGCAGATATTTAGAAGAAGTATTAAAGCGAGAATCCTTTTCATTCAGAGGGGAACCGTATCTAAAGATGACGATCCATCGTTAATTATTTTTTATTTTCTTTAAGCCGATAATACTTATAGACTTTTACTGCCAACATGATTACCGCACTAAATACTATCAGTCCGCTTAAGCCATAGATCCAATCCACAGCACTTTTCAAAATAACTGTAAAAACAATCGCTACAAGAAAAATTGTTGCAAGTTCATTCCAGAATCTTAGTTGGGTGGAAGTCCAGTTGAAAACGCCTTGTTTAAGTTTATTGATAATATTCTGGCAGATAAAATGATAGATCAGAAGACCAAGCACAAATGCCAGTTTAACCAGCATCCAGTTCATACTCAATAAAGCAGGATTTAGCCAGATCATCCCGATTCCTGCCAATACCGAAAGTACCATGGCAGGAGTGGTAATAATATACCATAGCTTATGCTGCATAATTTCAAACTGTTTCTGAAGTGTGATGCGTTCCTGCTCAGGCCTTTCATTCGCCTCAACATGATAGATAAACAGGCGTACAATGTAAAAGAGCCCCGCCATCCAGCTGACAACAAAAATGATATGAATAGCTTTTAAATACAGGTATGCCATAAAGATGAAAGCTAAAAGCTAAAAGCTGAAAGTTGAAGGCTAAAAGCTGAAAGCTGAAGGCTGAAAGCTAATTCGTTAATTATATAATACATAAACTTAAAACCAAAATCCTTAAAACCCTATAGTAGTATTATAGTACCAGCAGCTCAGACCTCAGACTTCTGACCTCTGACCTCAGTCCTTGTACCTAAACTCCTTAATCACCTCCACCGCATATTTCACATTATCAAACGGAATATCCGGCATAATACCATGACCAAGGTTAAAAATAAATCCATCTTCACCCCGCATCCGCTCAAATAAACGATGGATCCGTTCTTTGATTACATGCTTTTCAGCATACAGAATATGCGGATCCAGATTGCCCTGAACGGCCATTCCGGCAGGAAGTTTCTTTTTGATATCCAACAAATCGGCATTCCAGTCGATTGAAACCACATCCGGTTTTGCTTCAACCATAATTGGTGCAAAAACAGAACTTCCCTTACAGAAAGATATCACCGGAACATCGTTTCTATTCAGTCCTTCGATAATTTGTTTATTGTACCGGTGTGAGAATTCATTATAATCATCCCAGGATAATGCCAAAGCCCAGCTATCAAACAACTGAACCGCATTCACACCTGCAGCAATCTGAAGATTCAGGTAATCAATGGTTACTTTGGCAATCTTCGCAAGCAAGGTATGAGCAAGTTCCGGATGATTATGCAACATCAGCTTGGTTAGCTTAAAATCTTTTGATGATCCACCCTCAACCAAATAACTCATTACCGTGAAGGGTGCTCCGGCAAACCCGATAAGGGGTATTTTCCCATTTAGCCTTTGTTGAATGACCTTAATTGCATCAGCAACATACTGAAGCTTATCGTCCACATCCGTTAAAAGATTATCTACGTCGGCTTTATTCCGGATAGGATTTGCAAATTTAGGACCCACACCCTGAGTAAAGCTAAGATCGCCTCCCATTGCCTCTCCTGTTACTAAAATATCAGAGAAAAGGATTGCCGCATCAATATCCAGAAGATCAACAGGCAGCATGGTAACATCTGCTGCAATCTCCGGTGTTTTACACATCTCCAAAAAAGAGTACTTATTTTTTATCTCCCAGTATTCCGGCATAAAACGTCCGGCTTGCCGCATCATCCAAACCGGAGGACGCTCTGTACTTTTTGAAAATGCTGCCCTAAGGAACAGGCTATCTTGAATATTTTTCTCGCTCACTATGCTTTTTTAATTTCTGTTTCAATTTTATCAATAATACTTTTTACACGGGAACTGGTCTTGAAGGTTTTAGCCTTCTCAACGTATGTCGCTGCACGCTCGTAATCTTTCTTACGAAGATTAATATTTGCTAAATGTACCAGCACAATAGCCTTGTCATTCTGGTTACGCAATGGAAACCTTGTGGCAATCTGGAAATGCTTTTCAGCTTCTTCATAATTATGACGGTGAAGCTCTACATTCCCATAAATAAACTCGTAGAAACCACGGCGATGTTTACCCAAGCGATCCGGATCTTCAATTTCCTTAAGTAACTCCTCTGCACCATCATAATTCTTTGCATGAAATTCCCGTGCTGCCATTATGACCGTACCCTCACGAAAGTATCCCCAAATCAGGAAACCAATCCCTATGCCTATAGCTGCAGCTATTTCATAGACCTGTTTGCTGATTGTCCAGCCCAAGAGAATAACTGCAATTCCAATAACCCACAAACGAGCTTTACGAGTAAACATTTTCTATTGCTTATCAATAAATTTATATCCAACACCTCTTATTGAATGAAAATAGGTAGGATTTTTCTGATCAGGTTCAAAATATTTACGGAAGGTCAGAATAAAATTATCGATCGTTCTTGTTGAAGGATAGACATCATAATTCCAAACAGTTTCCAGAATTTGCTCTCTTGAAACGGCCTCATTGCGACGCTCAATCAAAAGTTTAAGCAGCATAGTTTCCTTTTTAGTGAGTGGAGTAACAGTACCATCATCAGTCTTTAGTTCAAAAGAATTAAAGTAAATGGTCTTATCCCCAATCTTATAGGAATTTAATTCTTTTAACTGATCACCCTTCAGACCACGTTTAACCAGATTGCCAACTCTTAGAATCAATTCCTCTAGGTTGAATGGTTTAGTCAGATAGTCATCCGCTCCCTTTTTTAAGCCCAACACGCGATCTTCACTTGTATTCTTTGCGGTAAGGAACATAATTGGAACCTCAGTATTTTCAAGTCTGATAGTCTCAGCCACCTGAAAACCATCAATCTCCGGTATCATTACATCAAGAATGATGAGATTAAATCGCTCCTCCTTGAAAATTTTTAGAGCTTTTCTACCATCTGTTGCTGTGGATACTTTGTATCCCTCCAATTCCAGATTTAATTTGATAGCTTCCAGAAGATGTTCTTCGTCTTCTACCAATAGAATTCTTTGTTTAGTTAGCATTTGCGTTAAATGTTACTTCGAAAACTGTTCCCGAAGGATGGTTATTTTTTACTTTTATTGAGGCCTGATGCTTATCGAGAACCTGTTTTACTATGAACAATCCTAAACCGGTACCTTTTGTTTTACGGGTATCCTCACTTCCCACCCTGTAAAACTTATCAAAAATACGTGATTTTTCCTGATCATTAATACCGATACCTGAATCGGCTACTATAAACTGAATTTGCCCCTCCATTCGTTTTAGAGTAACAAGTACTTCTGCGCATTCTGGTGAATATTTAACAGCATTCTCTATCAAATTTGTCACCACAGATGTCAAGGCAAATTTATCTCCCTGAAGAGATATTCCCTGTTGAACAGATAGTTTGATGATTTGCGAACTACAGGTATGTCCCTGCAACCTACCCGCAACAGAATTAACCAATTCAGAAAGATTGAAATTCTCTTTTGGGAATGTGTATAAGTTACTTTCAATCTTGGTTGCCAAAAGCATATTCTCTACAAGATCATCCAATCGTTCGATGTCTTTTAAAGAATTCGTTAAAAATGACTTCTGCTGAGCAGGATCAAGTTCCCTTTTGAGTATTGTTTGAAGATATAATTTTATGGATGCCAGAGGTGATTTCAATTCATGGGTAACTGACAGCAAGAAGTTTTTTTGCTGTCGATGAAGTTTTCTTTCCTGATCTATTGCTTTTTTGAAATAATATGCACCTACCAAAAAAATGAAAAGGAAAACGGCAGTCTCTCCAAAGACCATACCTTGACTATTAGGATTGGCGATAAGCAATAATCTACCCCACCAAATCAACTGAAAGATGGCGTAAATAATCAGGCAATAAAATATCACTAATGGCCGTCTCATTTTATGCTGCTTTTGTTCCTTTGAAAACAATATCCAGACTCTCGAAAATCGCCCGCTTTGCATTTTCGAGATCTACCTTGGAGTGTACGGCAGATACAAATCCAACCTCATAGCCTGAAGGTCCGAAATAAACACCCCTATTCAGTAATTCCCGATGCATAATTTTGAATTTCTCCATACTGCCAGCATCGATTTCTTCAGCAGAACTGATAGTTTCACGATCTGTAAATGCGAACCAGAAAATTGAACCAATAGTAAAGACTTTGAATTTATAATTATTTGCTGAAGCAAAGCGCTGAATTGAATCTGTAAAAACCAAAGTTTTGCTGTTCAAATCCTTGTAAAAACCAGATTTTGAAAGTTCGGTTAGCTGTGCAATACCTGCTGCCATTGCCACAGGATTTCCGGATAGGGTACCTGCCTGATAAACAGGACCATCAGGAGATATCATTGCCATAATTTCTGCAGATGAACCATACATCCCTACTGGAAGTCCCCCCCCAATTATTTTACCATAAGTGATGATATCCGGTTGAATACCGTAAACACCCGAAGCGCCTTCAAAACCAATACGGAATCCGGAAATAACCTCATCGAAAATCAGGAGTGCTTTATTTTCTGAGCAAATATTCCGAAGAAATTCTAAAAATTCTTTGGTCTGAAGTAATAGTCCGTTGTTTGCCGGAACAGGTTCAATAATCACTGCAGCAATTTCACCTTCAAATTGCTTAAAAGCATCCCTCACGGCTTGCTCATTATTCAATGGAACAACAATGGTTTCATCGGCAAAAGCTTTCGGAATACCGGCAGATGAGGTTTCTCCAAATGTTACCAAGCCACTGCCGGCCTTCACCAATAATGAATCAATATGCCCGTGATAACAGCCCTCAAATTTGATAATTTTGTCACGCTTGGTATATCCTCTGGCCAAACGAACAGCCGACATCACAGCTTCGGTTCCGGAACTGGTAAATCGAATTTTCTGGATAAACCTATTATGCTTTAAGATTAGCTCCGCCAGCTGATTTTCAAGAGCGGTTGGTGCTCCAAAACTCATTCCATTTTGCATGGCTTCAATCACCTTTTCTCTAATAGAGGGGTGGTTGTGACCAAGAATCAGGGGGCCCCATGAAGCACAAAAATCAATGAACTTATTTCCATCAGCATCCCAAATATGGCAACCATCTCCTTTTTGGATAAATAAGGGCGTTCCAAATACAGATTTAAAGGCCCTTACTGGTGAGTTTACTCCTCCGGGAAAATAGGTCTTTGATTTTTCATACAATTCGGCAGACTTTTCTCTTGAAATATCCTGCTTTGAAGAAGAATTGACCTGAGTCTTCTCTAACGAACCTGAAAACATTTTTTTTAATGATTCTAACATCCCTTTTTTTAGTTGACAATTGACAGTTGACAATGTCATATTTAGTATTAAATGTCTAATTATACTATCAATTCTGTTATTTGTTGTCTGTTATCTGTTATCTGTGATATAGTACTAAATGTCAAATTTAGCAGTCATATTAATTGCCAACTATCAACTGTCAACTATCAATTGTCAACTGTCAACTGTCAATTGTCAACTGAACTAAATCCAGCCCTTCTCCATAATCTCTCGCGCATGATACGTAATTATAATACTTGCTCCCGCCCTATTGAAAGCATACATATTTTCCATAATCACTTTTTGCTCATCAATCCAGCCTTTGGCACCTGCAGCCTTCACCATGGAGTATTCGCCAGACACATTATAACAAGCAACAGGAAGGTTTGTGCTTTCTCTCAAGCCCTTAATTACATCAAGGTAAGCCAATGCAGGCTTAACCATTAATATATCAGCACCTTCTTGCTCATCTAAGTTTGATTCACGCATAGCCTCGCGGGGATTTCTGAAATCCATTTGATAAGCCTTTCTATCGCCTTTGCCGGGAGCTGAATCTGCTGCCTCTCTGAATGGTCCATAATAAGCTGAAGCAAATTTTATACTGTAACTCATTATTGCTGTGTTCTCCAGGTTATTCTTATCCAGTTTTTCGCGGATCCCCAGTATACGGCCATCCATCATGTCAGACGGTGAGACCATGTCAGCTCCAGCCTCAGCGTGAGCAAGAGCCATTCTCGCTAAAACATCAACGGTTTGATCATTTTGGACATAACCATGCTGAACGATACCGCAGTGACCATGAGTGGTATATGCACAGGTACAAACATCCGTTACAACATAAAGTTCATCCGAAAATTCCTTTTTTAATTCCCTGACTGCATTGGCAACCACTGAATGTTTATCATATGAAGAACTTGCGTCATCGGTTTTTTCTTCGCCTACTCCAAACAACAATACTTTGTTAATGCCGATTTTGAGCGACTTCTCAACATCCTTTATTAAAGTATCTACTGAAAAATGACTGACACCAGGCATTGCCTCGATACCTTTTATTACATTTTTACCGGGCACCACGAAGTAAGGATAAATAAACATATCCTTCGATAATCTCGTTTCTGCAACCAATTCCCGCAAAATGGGCGATTTCCTTAATCTTCTGGGGCGTATTAACATTTGATCCTTTGATTTTAAGATTCGTTAAACCAGATTATAATCCAGCGCAAATACTGATTCAGCTAAGCCTATTTCATCTGGCGAAAAAGGCAATGTATACTTCACTCCCATCTCATCAAATTTCTGACCGGTTGTTTTACCAATGCAAATCACCTGCTGATCTGGCTCGAGCAAATTCTCTGCAAAATAAGAATCTACATTTGATGGGCTGGTGAAGATCAAGACTTCAGCATAGGATGGAGCTATATTTTCCTGACTAACTGTTTCATAAACAGTTAGCTCAATTATTTTAGTATCACTAGATAATGCTTTTTGTATCGTTTTCAATGATCCTTTTGCACTTGGGAATAAAACGTTACTACCATTGGCAATTTTTGAAAATTCTTTAGCAATATCCTTAGTATCAATTCCGTGTTCTTCCCCATTAAAATGAGGGATTTTTCCATGCATTCGGAGAGCATCTTCAGAACCTCTTCCCAATACACCAAATTTAACCTTTTTAGGAAGCTGGGGTTCAAGCCTAAAGAAATATTCAATTGCATTCTTGCTACTGAAAAATACCCAATCAAGATTTCTTAAAATGAACGGATCGAGATGATTGATCGATGGAAAAGTTCTGATTAAAGAACGGTCTTCAATTTCAATCTGATGTTTACTGAGAGCCTTTCTCAAATAACTGCTTTCTGAAAGTTCTCTACTGATAAACACATTAGAAGGGAATTTACGGTCGGGAGAGAATTTAGAAACAATTTTTTCGGCCAAACCTTTTGTTGTTTTAGACTGGATAAACAGTCGGTCAGGGAAATCTGATCCATCTGATGCCTTGGCTGTCCATACCTGAAAAAATGAGCCGTCTTTGCGACAATAACACCCTAAAGGTAATTGACAACCTCCTTCAAACATATTAAGCACCTTACGCTCAACACCAATCTGTTCGGCAACTACCGGATTATTCAATGGCTGCAATAAATTAAACAATGCTTCATCACTTTCCCGGATCTGTATAGCCAAAACCCCCTGAGCTGGTGCGGGGATTAATTCAATTGGATCAAGCTCTTCTACATGAAATTCTTCACTAAGATCATAACCCAGACGGATCACACCAGCCTTAGCAAGCATGATAGCATCGTAATTTTCATCTCTTAATTTTTGCAGACGTGTCTGAACATTTCCTCTAAGATCTTCAATCTCGAAATCAGGACGAACCGATAATAATTGAGATTTACGACGGTTTGAAGAGGTTCCAACCAAGCCCCCAAACTTTACTGACAATTTCTGTTGCAAATCAACACAATCCTTTAAAATAACCAGAAGTTCTGCAGGATCCTCACGATCAGATACTGCAGCTATAATCAAGCCCTCAGGATGTGTAGTTGGAAGATCTTTATGGGAATGAACGGCGAGATCAATGGTTCCATTCAGCAATTCTTCTTCAAGTTCCTTAGTAAAAAAACCCTTCCCTTCAAGCTTATCGAAACTGAGATTCAAAATTTTATCACCCTGGGTTTTGATAATTTTCAACTCCGAATCAAGCCCAATCTCCGCCAAACGATCCTTAATGAAATTAGCCTGCCATAGTGCAAGATCACTACCTCTTGTTCCAATAATGATTCTTGATTTCTTATTATCCTCGGGCAAATAATCAGACATGTTTTTAATATAATACAGGAATTTTATTATGAATATCAAAAATAGCCAAAATGATTGGGATCAACTGAAAATCAGCTATTTTTCATCAAAATATCCTTTGCAATTACCATTGGGACACTGATGTACTTTTTCTCGATATAACTGATTACACGGCCTAATAATTCACGAGAATTATCATCCATACTCTCAATTTCACTTAAAAAAATCTTATTTAGTGCATTATCTTTAATCTCTTTAATTCTCTCTGGAACTTCGCGCATGGCAATTTCCACCCTGCGTTGCTTTAAAACAGGCCTGAAATCTTGAATATTCTGTCCGATGATCTGTTCAGCATGAACAAGTTCATCATATCTTTCCTTTAGATTGGCGTCTGCTATTTCCTGGAGACTGTGTACTTCGATGAAGGTAATAGGATTCTTTTCTGTTACTTCCGGACTAGTGTCATTTGGGACTGCAAGATCAACTATAACTTTTCTGGAGGTATCTCCATTCAACAGTGACTGATAGATTTCATTTGTAATTATTGGCTCAGTAGCACTTGTACAGGTAATTATTACATCGAATCCATCTTTGTAGGTTTTTAACCCTTCCAGTCCGAATGCCTTACCCCCTAATTCAGAAGCAAGAATCTCAGCATTCGTAAGACTTCGATTGAATACCGCAAAGTTTGAATATTTATGCTTCTTGAGATATTTGGTAATGTTACGGTTGGTTTCTCCTGCCCCAATAATTAAAATCTTTGCATTGGTACACATTTTCAGTTCACGGAGTTTACGGTAGGCTAAAGAAACTACTGAAATTGGCTTACGTGAAATACCTGTTTGGGTATAAACCTCTTTTGCAGTTTTTACAACCCGACCCATAATCAAACGCAAATAATCTCCTGTGAACCCTGCGGCACGACAAGTTTCGTAAGCCTTGCGTAGCTGTGCGAGAATCTCTTTTTCACCAACAACCAAACTTTCAAGCGAACAAGAAATCCTTAAAAGGTGATTGAATGCTTCAACATCTTCATAAATAGAGGCCTGACTAACAAATTTATCAAGCTGGTCTTCTGAAACTGGCAAGTTAAGTGTTTGGATAAAGCTCTTAACAAACGTATGATCTATGTTCTTATCCGATGAAAATACAAACTCGACACGGTTACAAGTACCCAGATAGAATATTTCGGATAAATCAAATTTCGTCTTTACACTCTCCAAGCGGCTTTCCAAAGACTCTTCACAGATAACAAACTTACCCAGATCTTTTAGATCCACGTATTTATGAGTAAAGGCAATAATCTTTAAATACTTCAATTTGCTAGAGCGATTTAATAACAACGAACAAATGTAACGTATAAGCGATTTTCATTATGTCACGCCTTTGTAAACACATACGTTTAGAAAGATTATAAATAATGCCTCGTTTAAACAATTTCAAAAACCCATTGTTCAAAACCGATACGAACTTTTCAATTGAAAACAGGTACATCTCCTTTTGAAATTAAAAGATCCACAAGTATAAAAAATTATAAAATTTAGGTTCAAAATCAGGTATAGATCCTATTCAAAAACAGAATTAATAAGGTAGATATGAGGAAAAATTAAATTTCCTGGACTAAAAATGCCGCCGCCAATTTCACTGTAGTACTTAAAACCAGGGATACGAAATTTTGAGCTTCTCGTAAAACTCTAATCAATAAGCATAATGGCTTTAACAATGTGGACTTAAACAAAATTCAGCAAAATAATTCTACGAAGTACTGAATTATTTATCCTAATTAGTGCTCTGGCTCAAGCCAGTTACCATCTTCCTGAATGATTCCTATTAGCTCATCCAATGCATTCTCTGTGTCTACATTCTTTTTGACAACCTCTTTGCCACGGTAAAGTGTAATTTTACCCGGCCCTGTACCTACATATCCATAATCCGCATCTGCCATTTCTCCGGGTCCGTTTACAATACAGCCCATAATTCCTATTTTAAGACCTTTAAGATGATCAGTACGACTTCTTATCATCTGGGTGGTAATCTGAAGATCGAACAAGGTTCTTCCGCAACTCGGGCAGGAAATATATTCAGTCTTGGAAATCCTTGACCTGGTGGCCTGCAGAATCCCAAAGGAAGTTGAAAGTATAGTTTTAGTAGAAACATCAGGTGCATCGGCCCAAATTCCATCCCCAAATCCATCAAGCATTAATCCTCCCAAATCCGTGGCAGAGTACAATTGAAAAGAGTCGTGGTTTGTTGTCTGTTGGCTGTTGCCTGTTGTCAGGCTAGATTCATCCTTCTGTAAATCCGATTTGCCGGGTAACTGATAACCGGTAACTGGTAACCCATAAGACCGCTTAATTATTACCGGAACTTCAAGCCCCAGTTCCACCAGCTTATAAAATGCCTGACGCTGATCTTGTAAGCCACAAATAGCCTGAGTTTCAAGCACAAAAACAAGGGTATTATCCAGAGGAATCTCATTGAATATTTCTGATCCGATATCTGATCCTGAGAATGCAACAAGATTTAGTGAGGAATCACGTATATCAGCGTCAACATACTCTTTTAATGAATAATAAGGATGGCAGTTAGTCTTATTCTGAAGCCCTTTCCAGGTTGAATAATTATAAAGTTGTTTCAGGTTTCCAGGGAAAGTAAATGATGGTAGCTCATCAGCAAGATAAACAAAATCGGTTGACTGTTCTGCCATATTGTATTTATCAAGCAATGCAGAGTACAGGTATCCGACATCCGATAAAATTGCAGGATCTTTAAGATTCTTCTTAGAAATATCAATCACAACGCGGGGCACCTGATGACCACCAATAAAGGTATTGAGTTCTGCGGTATGGCGTTTTTGGTATTCGTAAGGATTATGAGTTACCTGAAGTGTGTTGTCTGTTGTCTGTTGTCCGTTGTCAGGAAGGATGGATTCGCCTGGTAACTGATTACTGGCAACTGATAACTCTCTCCACTTGTATCTATCCGCCAAAGCTATTGCTACCGGAGCTTCATACTCAGGGTCTTCGGTCAGGGAAACACGAACTGTATCTCCAATTCCATCCTCAAGTAACGCTCCAATACCTACAGCAGATTTAATCCTGCCATCTTCTCCATCACCAGCTTCAGTTACCCCGAGATGTAAAGGATAATTCATTCCTTCTTTTACCATGGTTTCTACAAGCAAACGATAGGCCTGTACCATGACTTGAGGATTACTTGATTTCATTGAAATAACGAGATTATGATAATTCAAATCCTCGCACATTCGCATGAACTCCATTGCCGACTCAACCATGCCTCGGGGAGTGTCCCCATAATGACTCATGATCCGGTCTGACAATGACCCATGATTCGTTCCAATTCTCATGGCAGTCCCGTATTCTTTGCATACTTTAACCAGAGGAGCAAATTTCTTGTATATCCTCTCTAGTTCTGCCTGATATTCATAATCGGTGTATTCAAAATTTTCAAAACGCTTTTTATCAGCATAGTTGCCCGGGTTGATTCTTACTTTTTCGACAATCCTTGCAGCTTCTTCAGCAGCATTGGGTGTAAAATGAATATCTGCTATAAGTGGTACGTTGTAACCTCTATATTTCAGCTCCTTCTTAATATTAGCCAAATTTTTAGCCTCCTTAATACTCGGAGCAGTGATTCGAACATATTCACAGCCAGCATCAACCATACGAATGGTTTGCTCAACCGTTGCAATAGTGTCCATAGTGTCTGTGGTTGTCATACTCTGAATCCGAATTGGATTTTGAGCACCCATAGGAATGTGTCCTATCGTTACCTCCCGTGTTATAAATCTGGAATAAGTATTTAGTGAATTACAATACTTGCCATCAAGCGGAGTAAAAGTTTTCTTAGTCATCCAGCGAAATAAAAATTTTTCAAAAATACATATAATCGGGGGAATGTTGGATTGTGACTAGCGGAAATTTTTACTATGGCTACTTTTATAACAGGCCAATAAGCTCGGGGCACCTGTTTATTGTATGTGGTTCGTACTTAACCCTGGGCATAAACAACTATTGACACGGACAGCCCGGGCGTTCGTGTCCCCAATCGAAAAATTAACAAATCACTTTTGTCCGGTAAAATAAAATGTTTAAAATTAACATGAACGATTTTATTTCCTGATTTCAAAAAGCAAGCCCCGCTATTTGGCGCACTCGCTCAATAGGCCCCGCTTTTAAGCGGGGTATACAAAGGGGACATTCCGGGGCTTCAGCCCAAAATAATCCGTTTAAACCGTAACACCCGCATTGGGCTTCAGCCCGATTAA
>JAURKO010000049.1 GCA_030831705.1 Daejeonella sp.
AAAATCGGATGGTAATTGGCATAAACTTGACTATTCTACTGCCCAAATCTTACCTGCCGCAAAAGGAGATAAAATAAAGATTAGTTTTAATATAGATGCAAATGAAAGTACTAGTTTAACCATGCAATTACGAGTTAGTGCTAAGCCAATCAATTACTCGCCTGAAATAATTCTTGAAAGCAGGGAAATTTCTGTAAGCTCTGGAAAAAGTATTTTAACCACAGATTTTGCTCACATCAGTACAAAAAATCAATACGTATTTGTTTGTATTCTTAAAAATGAGCTTGTTTCAGTTCAAACAAGCAATATGTTCCTTAGTGGAACTATGATGCTAATGAATCGTTATGACAAATCAGTAGCAACAAGTGGTGTTCAGTTACCACCAGATGGGATTGGAATCGACTCATTTGAATTCTGGCTTCCATCAAGGAGGCCGGCAGCTCAAAATCTGGCCCTTAAACTTTCTCCTGACCTCAAACCTTTCCCGGTTTCTAACTTGGTCAATGGATTTTGCCGTCCTACAAATACAGCTAATTCCTGGGTCGCTGATTTGAATGATGAAAATCCTTGTGTCACTTTAAAATGGGATAAACCTGTTCAAATTAAGAGGATCGTGTTATTTTTCGATTCAGATTTTGATCATCCGCTGGAATCAACCCTAAGGGTTCATCCTGAGCGTGTGGTTCCTCATACAGTCAGAAACTATAAAATAATGGATTCTGAAGGTAAACTGATCTTCGAAAAAGAAGGAAACTATCAGCAGGTTAATGAGATTATATTGGAAACGGAAATTACTAACAGCTCAATCCGAATTTACTTGGAACATCCTTCAGCAAATGTTCCTGCAGCATTGTTTGAGGTACAGGTCTTTTAATTGATTTAAAATATTAGGATTCAGGTAGTTTCTGATTCCAGTAACATGCTTGAGTTTCTTACTATAAGCTCTGAATCGAGAGTTTTAGTAACAGCTTTCCATTGCGAGACGTCTTTGTCTATTAGGTCTAGTAGTAATTGCATCGCTGTACTACCTATGAGCCTTTTAGGCTGAGCTACAGTGGTTAGTCCGGGCTCAATAAGATTGGAGCCATAGTCGTTACTAAAACCAACAATTCCAATTTGTTGCGGAATCTGTATTCCCATTTTTTTGATCGTACGTATTGCTTCGATTGCGGCAGGATCATTGGCAATGAATAATCCATCAGGTGGATATTTAAGCTCCACTAAATGTCTGATATAGATCTTAACTTTCCCTATGGTAAGGTCGTATGGGATGATCAATGATTCATCAATTGGAATTTTATGTTTCTTTAGTGCATCCAGATATCCTTTTAGACGTTTTCTACTCGTTATTAGCGAATCAGGACCTGCCAAGTGGGCTATTCTTCGTTTGCCTGTCTGGATAAGATGTTCCACAGCCCCCAATGCAGCATCATAATCATCTATAACAACTTTTGGAACAATCAGTTCATCGCAAACCCGATTAAATAATACCATCGGAATCCCTTTTCTCTGAAAGATTTTCAGGTGTTCATAGCTACGAGTTTCTTTGGATATTGAAACTAATATTCCATCTACCTGGCTTGATAGCATCACCTTAGAATTTGCTACTTCGGTCTCGAATTTCTCGTTCGATTGGCTGACTATGATATTATAACCATATTTACTCGCCATCTCTTGGGCACCAATTACTACCTGCGGAAAAAACGAGGTCTCAAATTCAGGAACTATAATCCCAATCAGATTACTTTTTCTTGAAATAAGATTAATGGAAAGCATATTACGCTGGTAATCCATTTTTTCAGCAAGTTCAAGAACGGCCTTTCGGGTTTCAGCTTTTACTTCCGGATGGTTTGTTAAAGCGCGTGAAACCGTAGACTTGGATATATTTAATTCTTTAGCGATGTCATATATCGTTGTCTGGTGTACTTTCATTTTAATCCCAATTTGGTATAAAATTAAAATAAATTTTAAGGAAGTTTTAGAATGAAGGACTGGATTTTAATTCATTTTATATAGCATATAACCTTCCATATGTTCCCATCAGTTTTAGTATTTGGATAAAATGGCCTATTTGCTCGCAAACCAAAACGAAGATCATCCCTACAAATGACAGTAGTTTCTCTTAATATAATAAGGTGCTTCCTGCAATAAAAAGTCAAATTCTAAAATTTGAACTCGCTTTCCCTGATTAAAATCATTGTATTATATGGCTTTAAATGAAAGAAAAAATGAACATAAAAAGGAGGCTTTTCTACAGAGAATTAGATTGCCGTAACATTTAGTTTACAATTATTTTTTTTTATATTCGTGCGAATTTTAACTAAAGCAAAAAATTTATGAAAAAAAACTTACTACTAGTTTGTTTATTGTTTGTTACCTTTTCCACTGTAATAGCTCAGGATAGAGCTGTTTCAGGAAAAGTAACAGCAACAAATGACGGTTTACCTTTACCTGGTGTAAGCGTAACCGTAAAAGGCACTAACATTGGTACACAGACTGATGGAAATGGTAATTTCAAGCTTTCTGCACCAAATAGTGCGACCACTATTGTATTCAGGTATATTGGTTTTGATCAAGTCGAAGCGGCTATCACTTCCAATATGTCAATAGCATTAAATGAAAGCAAAAGTCAGCTTTCTGAAGTTGTTGTTACCGGTTATAGCTCAATTAACCGATCTCAATTCTCTGGTGCTACAGTAAATGTTAGCGGAGCTGCTGTTGCAAAACAGCCTCTTGCATCATTTGACCAGGCTTTGCAGGGTGCATCAACTGGTGTTAATGTCACTGCTAGCGGTGGACAGCCCGGACAAAACGCCGTAGTTAGGATCCGTGGTAACGGTTCCATCAACGGAAGTAATGTGCCTTTGTATATTGTAGACGGTGTTGAGATCAGTGCTGCAGATTTTCAAACTATGAATGCCGGCGACTTTGAAAATGTTGAAGTATTGAAAGATGCTATTTCAACCGGTATTTATGGTTCAAGAGGATCTAACGGTGTAATCGTTGTTACTACCAAGCAAGGGAAATCAGGTCAGATCCAATTTAACTATGATGCACAGGTTGGTCAGAGCAATATGCCGGAAGACAAGCTGATTGTTATGAACAGCCAGCAAAAAATTGACTACGAGATTGCGAATGGAAATCCATATGGATGGACTGCCGCCGAACAAGCTGAACTGAAAGCTGTGAATTTTAGCTGGAAAGATGCATTATTTCAAACTGGTCAAACACAACAACATCAAATCAGTGCCAACGGAGGAACAGAGGCTACGAAATTTTACGCTTCGCTTTCTTTCCTTGATCAGGAAGGTATCGTAAAAACCACTGGTTTGAAAAGATATACTGCCCGGGCTAACGTAGATAATCGTGTTAAAAACTTCCGCTTTGGCTTAGGTGTTCAGGGAGGATTTTCACAGCGAAATAATACAGCCGAGAATAACACCACGCTTAGCTCACCTTTGAATGCAGTTCGCTGGAGTAATCCTTATGAACGCGATTTTACTTCTACTGGTGATTATAATCAATCAGGCGGTCCTGGTCAACTTACTTCTGGACAGAACAACGGTGCCATGGAATTATTCTTGAATAGAAATGATGGTAAGCAACTTAAAGGTTTGGTTACTACCTACCTTGAATATCATGTCCCAGCGGTTAAAGGATTGTTTGTAAGAACCAATTGGGGTGGAGATTATACTCAAAATGAGGCTGATAACTTTACAAGCCCGCTGGTTTCTGGTGCTCAGGCAAGACAAGGCGCGCTAACAAGGTCTTTCAACAGGAATTTCCGATATACAGGTACAACTTCACTTAATTATGCAAAAACAATTAAAAAGCACGAAATCAGTGGTGGCTTGTTTACTGAAGTAGTAAAGAACAGTTTCAGGTCATTTGGTTTTACAGGATATGGCTTTACAAATGGATTTGAAAACGAAGCAGGTATTACTCCCGGATCGGCTACATCTCCAAACCTGATTTCCCCAGTTAATGGCTTCGGTACTCAAAACGGTTTATTATCCTATTTCGGTCTTGCAAACTACGGATATGATGGTAAGTATTTTGTGAATTTAGTAGCAAGAAGAGATGGTTCTTCAAGGTTTGGATCTGGTAACAGATGGGCAAACTTTGGATCAATCGGAGCTTCATGGATGATCTCTCAGGAATCATTTGTAAAAAACATCAATTTTATTAGCGACCTGAGATTACGTGCCAGTTATGGTACTACAGGTAATCAGGGTACTGATGATTTTCCTACCCCAATCTTTGGTAGAGCTGCCTATGCAGGTGTCAGTGGATTTACCCCGACTTCTCCGGGTAACCCACAGTTAACTTGGGAAACAGGTACAACTTCTAACGTTGGATTAGATTTCGGAGTATTGACTAATCGTATTTCAGGAACAATTGAATACTACAATCGCGAGACTATAGATCAGTTATATGGTGTGCCTATTGATCCAGCAGGAGCAGGATTTACTTCGATTACCAGTAACTTTGGTTCTTTAAGAAACCGTGGGGTTGAATTTTCTCTCCGTGGTGATGTGATCAGAACTAAATCATTAAGATGGAATATTGGAGGAAATATTTCCTACAACAGAAATGAAATCGTAGATATCCCAAGGGATAACGTAATTTCTGGAGTTACTGTTTTAAAAGAAGGCAAACCTTTAAATAGCTTGTTCCTAGTACCATTTGTAGGTGTTGATCCTGCAACAGGAAATGCATTATATCGCAAACTGGATGGAACTGTTACTCCTACATTTAGTGTGGCAGACAAGATTGTTTATGGTACTTCAGATGCGCCGCTTTTTGGAGCTCTTTCTACTGATTTAAGTTACAAGGGTTTTGATTTTAGTGCATTGATGACCTTCTTCCTAGACAGACAGATGTACAATAATGACTTGAACAACCTTACAAATCCCGATTATTTCTACGATAACATGCATATTGATGTGTTAAACGAATGGAGAACTCCCGGACAAATTACTAATGTACCAAGGGCAACGTCTTCAGGTGGAAATACTTACCAGTCTCAAACAAGCCGGTTTTTGGAAAAAGCTGACTTCTGGAGATTACGTAACGTAACTTTCGGATATACAGTTCCTTCATCTGCCTTAAAATCAATGAAGATAAGAGCGGCCCGTTTATTCGTTCAGGGACAAAATTTATGGACATCAACTGAATTCAGAGGTTTTGATCCTGAGGCTACAGGAACATCCTTAACCGGTGCTCAATACCCTGCATTGAAACAGCTGACTTTAGGTTTATCAATAGGTTTTTAATTCTAAATAGAAAATATTATGATCAATATATTAAAACGTACTTCAGTCTTAATTCTTGTGGGCGCATTGACGCTTCAGGGGTGTAAGGAGCAAGACATCATAGAATTGCAACCCGAGTTTTCATTAGATGCGGCAAATAACCCTTCTACAATCGCTCAGGTTGAACAAGTGTTGGATGGAGCTTATTCCAATTTCCGCGCAAACGACTATTATGGATCTGGTAGTGGAACTGGTGGTGGAGCAGCATTGATGCCCGATGTAATGAGCGACAACCTTTATGAAACTCTTCAGACATTAGCAAATTCAAGAGCGATGGCAGATTGGGTTTATCAGCAAAATACAGCTCAGATAAATAACACGTACAATGCAATGTATAAGGTGATTTCTGTTGCTAATATTGTTTTGAGAGATGTTGATAAGTTTGCCACTCCGGCAAACCAAAAGAGAATCAACCGTATAAAAGGTCAGGCCTTAATTATCAGGGCTTTAGCTCACTTTGATTTATTCAAATATTTTGCATCCAACTATGACAGGAACAGCACAACCACGCTGGCTTTATATTACAGTAAATCCTTTAAGGTTTCTGCAGATGAGAAACCAGCAAGGCTAACTAATAAAGTGTATTATGATGAAATGTTTGCAGATCTGGCCGCTGCTGAACCGCTTCTGTCAGATGTTGATGTGGCAATAAATCCAGTGAATTTGGTAACTAGGCCACGCCTTACTCTTACCGCCCTTCATTTGCTTAGAGCAAGGATTTCCTTGTATGCTGGCTTGTGGACGGATGCTATCGCTGCTGCAAACAAAGGTATTGCAGTTGCACCTGCCTTAGTTAGTAATCAGACTACCTTCAGCGGCATGTATAATGGCGCCGCAGCCGGAGAATCTATCTGGAATGTGCAATTCGATGCTGGTCAGAGTGGACCAACATTCTTGGTATTCTTTGCGACCAGTAACCGTAGTTACTTCAGACCTGCTTTGGAAATAGCTACTGTAGCTGGTACAACGGGATTGATCAGAAGCACTGACATCCGTTATTCTGCTTATTTTACAACCATCGGTGGAGGAGTTGCTTTAACCAAGTATAAAGGAAAAGGTACTGTTTCTGATGGTAATGCGAACTTCCTGGCTATGAAAACTGCAGAATTGTACCTGATTAGAGCTGAGGCTTATGGTAAAAACAACCAGGATGCTTTAGGAATGGCTGATCTTAATACTCTAAGAACGGCTAGAATTCCTAATTATGTTCCTGAAGCATTAACAGGAGCGGCATTACAGACTGCCATCGCAGATGAAAGAAGACGCGAACTGATTGGTGAAGGCCATCGCTTTTTCGATCTAAAACGTACAACCAGAACTATTACAAGAGGAAGCACCTGTGGTGTTACATCAATTTCTCCTACCGGTAAATGTTCCCTAGCTCCAACAGCAAGAGAATGGTCTTTACCTATTCCAGAAGCCGTTACAAATGCTAACGCCAATATGGTTCAGAATCCAGAATGGAAATAATAATATTAAGTTTTTTATAAAAAAAGGGCGCCTCACAAGGGTGCCCTTTTTTTGTAGCCTTCTTTAGCTTTCCGTTTTGTTGGTGTTATCATCAACCATTGCTTTGAGTGTGCTTATGTTACGGTGAACATGCTGAAAAAAGATAATGTACGGTATAACACCGACCAGAGGGCAATTGTTGGTTAGAGGAAGGTTAAAAAGCTTCTTATCAGAACTTAATAGGATCGTATTAAACGGCTTGATGTAAATTTATCTCGCGCCCAATATTATTTACCTCAGGATCTTCATCAAAAATTGGAAGATCTGTTTCATAATCGAGTTTCAACCAAACACCATCTGTATCCTTTTGAATGTGGATATATTCTTTACCTTCTTTGAAAATAGTAAATGTATTATCTTCTTCCGGAAATACTGAATAAGTTGTTGGTCCTATAAAAATGTCAAAAGGTTCTTCCATACACAAAGATAAGAGATGTATGTTAAAACTTTGGTAAGCCAATATCGAACTCAAAATTCCCTTTGTTTGGTGTTATGACCAATCAAGCGCTTTGAGTGTTCTTGTGGTACGTTGATAACACCTGCCAGAGGGCAAAATTTATAAAACAAC
>JAURKO010000050.1 GCA_030831705.1 Daejeonella sp.
AGTCGCTTCCGGAAAAAATAAAATGCTAATCTTAAATGCTATCAGAAACAAGTTAGTTCATAGGATATTTGCTGTTGTAAGAAATGGGGCTCCTTATCAACAAAATTATAAAAACCACTTGTTTATGTCATAGAAATCACCAACCATTTGATACATGGTTCTTGGTATGGTGAGAACACCGACCAAAGGGGGATTTTTTGCCGGAAATACTCCGTAGGAAAGGACTGAAACAAGCTATAAAACGCAGGTATTGGTTTCAAAAATCAAAAAATCTTGCTCCAGCATATCACGAAATCAATTAAACGATATTTCTTACCTTCCAATACATTCAACTCAGGTCAAATAATCAGATTATATTTCGCCATTTCGCTTTCTTGAAAGCCATTCTATACTCAACAATACAATAATTAAGAAAAACAATAATTTTAATTCTATGAGTTCACTGTATTTAGGATTTTCATAAGATACAGATTTCACCTGCTCATTTGTCCTGATTAATCCAGGCAATTCATCAAGTTGTTTAGGAAATAGCATTTGCCCTCCGCTCTGACTTGAAATAGCATATAATAACTGATGATTCGCAATAATTTGTTTGTACTCAGCTTCCTGACTACTGATTATAAATTGTCCTTCTGCCTGATAGTTTAGCTTGCCAAGTGAAGTCAGAGCTTTATAATTATATTCCCCGGGAGGAAGTTCTCCTGCATCAAGCTCATAAGAATTTAATGCTCGTGAAAAGACGAATGAATAGCTTTTGCCAGTTTTATTTTTTAAAGTAATATTAACATCTGGCGAATTAACCAACTCAAATGATTCATTATACAACTCTGCATTAAGTATCACATGTTCATTTTCATCAAAGTTATTTTTAGACGTGGATACCCTGAATTTTCGCTTATCATCTGAGCTAACCAGATATTGAACTGTTTTTGTAATGAGCTCGTCAATTGCCTCATGACTGGAATTCTCCTGAAAATCCTCCAGTCTCCAGCGCCAGATTCCCTCAGCTGCAAGTACTGAAATTCTGCGCTGAACATCTTCACCAAATACTAATAGAGGCTTTTCCGTCGGTATTTTCCCAATTTGTTGATTGATTAGCGTATTTGAAGAGCCTTTCAGACCATAATTGCCGAAAGGTGTTAATAAGGGCCCGAAATTATTTATTTTAGATCTGCTGATATCACTAAGTGCGAATGCATAAAAATCAGATTTAATAGTTGCATTTGCCTCCTGAAGCATTCCGTTTGAGTTAATTGTGATTAGGTTTTGTGAGACAGAGAAAGCAGGAATATTACTCTGAGCACCTAAAACAAATAGCGTTGGTTTTGCTTCTACTAACTTTAAGATATCCTTTGCGTTATTACTTATTGAAGGCAACTGATGTAAAATTATTAAACCTGCTTCCGCTATTTCAGCTGGCAAAACCTCCTGAACCATTCGCACCTTAACCGAATAGTTCTTATTATTCTCGATGGATTGCCGGATTGCACTGATATCAGGATGTGGAGCATTGGCAATAATGAGTATGTTTTTTCTACCGTCAATTACCTCGATAAAAATAGTTTGAACATTATTAATCTGAGATAGTTCGTTATCTAGAGGAGCTAGTTTGATTTTATAAGATTGTAATCCTTTTTTTTCTGCAGGCAAATTCAGCATAATGGTCTGTCTGAATTCATTGGAATTAATGGATATTGGTTTTGATAATACTAATCCTGATTCAGAACTGACAGTCAGCATTGAATTACTTCCTTCCGATTGATATGCCTCAATGCTTATTCCAATCTGAAACTGATTATCTAAGTAAGCAATATTGCTATAATTAATAGTTGATATTAGCAGATCGCGTTTGGCTATGGTATCTCCCAAAGCAATGGTATAAATTGCTGTATTAAGATTCTTACTTTCATATAGGGGATTTGAACCCCTGTTATATATGCCATCAGTACCAATTATAATTGCACCAATGTTTCGATTAGAAAACTGATTATTAATTTGTTTAAAAACTGATGAAATATCTGTCAGGGAGCCTTTGTAATTTAAATTAAGTCCCTCATCCATTTTTTCAGCAAAATTGAATGAACGAAGTTCATAATCGCCAGAAAGATTCTTTTCAAGCTTTTTGAGCTGATTAGTATAATCCTTACTATTAAAACCTTTGCCTTCAGAAAGAAGAATTGACGCAGAATTATCTTGTGCAATGATAATCAGTGGCTTCTCAATGGTACGGCTAATTGTTTTAATGAGAGGAGAACAGATCAGGAATGCAATTAAAGCAATTGACAAAGCTCTCAGAGCAAACAGAAAATATCTTAAGTTATTATGAAGGTGTGCAGAAGGTCTGTATAACAGCAAGGCATATGCAATACCTAATCCCAAACAGGCCAGGAGCCATAAATAGCTTTCTGAAGTAAATTGCATTTGAAATAAAAGCGGCATAGCTAATACAAATATGCCTTTTTAAAATTAAGCTTTCAATCTTTCATGAGATATTAATCTATCTCAAAATTAGCATTGACTACTGCAATTATCTCTTTTCTGATAGAACTTACATTATTACCCTAACCAGAAATCAGGTTTGAATTTTCTGGGGTGATTTGAAACTTAAAGAAGAAAGCTAAAAGCAGAAAGCTTAAAGCTTAAAGCAGAAAGCTAAAAGCTTAAAGATGAAAGCTTAAAGATGAAAGTAAAAGTAAATTGATCACTCAAATCTCGGACCTCAGACTTCATGCCTCATACCTCAATTCGTAATTCGTAATTCTCTAAAGCATTCCCCCATCAACCGGAATCACCTGCCCGGTAATGTAAGAACTCATATCAGAGCCCAGGAATACACAAAGGTTAGCGACATCTTCCGTTTCACCGGCACGTTTCAAAGGGATAGCCTGTGCCCAGCCTTCAACAACCTTTGGATCGAGTACATCGGTCATTTCGGTTCTGATAAAGCCCGGCGCAACTACATTAGAACGAATGTTTCTTGAACCGAGTTCTTTGGCAACTGATTTAGAGAATCCAATAATCCCGGCCTTGGAAGCTGCATAATTTGCCTGTCCGGCATTACCCTGCACACCCACAACCGAACTCATATTGATAAAAACACCCTTACGATTCTTCATCATAATTTTTGAAGCTGCCTTGGTGATATTGAAAATAGATTTAAGGTTCACGTTTAACACCTCATCCCAATTTTCTTCAGTCATACGCATCAATAAACCATCTTTGGTAATACCTGCATTGTTTACTACAACATCCAGACTTCCAAAATCAGCAACTATATCGTTAATCAGTTTATCAGCCTCATCGAATTTTGAAGCATCCGAACGATATCCTTTAACCCTCGTTCCAAAGCTCTGCAGCTCCTTTTCTAAAGCCTCTCCTTTCTCAACAGAAGACAGATAGGTGAATGCTACATCAGCACCATGCTCAGCGAATTTTTCAGCGATCTTACGGCCAATACCTTTTGATGCTCCTGTAATTAATGCTATTTTTCCTTCAAGTAATTTCATAACAGAGATTAAAACTGTGAAATTAGGACTTTTATTAAAAAAATCATACTTAAATATCTCAGGAAGTTTAAATGGAAAATGTCGAAGACTTTTATGATCAGCTAAGTAGCAGTTATACAGAACTTATCAAAAAATGTGTGCCACGTTATGATGAGTTACTGAGCACTATGTTTCTGTACCTCCAACCTGATTTTAAGCCCCAGCGTATTCTGGATCTGGGTTGCGGAACCGGCAATCTGACCCAAAGAATATTGGATCATTTCCCTGATGCGCAAATTGATGTACTAGATCTATCTGAAGAAATTTTAGAAGAAAGTAGGAAACGATTTGCTAATAACTCAAAAATCAACTACATACAGGCAGATTTTAAAAACATGAATCTTTCGGAAGTGACTTATGACCTGGTCATTTCGAGTATCGCCATACACCATGTTGAAGACCCCTTCAAATTAAAATTATACAAGGATGTTTTTCACTCTCTGAAAATGGATGGCCTATTTATTTTTGCCGACCAGACACGGGGAATTACCGATGAGATCTATTTAAAAAATATTGAATGCTGGAAGTCTGAGGCCTTTAAACTAGGATCTACTGAAGAAAACTGGGACATGTGGATGGCGCATCAGGAGGCACATGATTTTCACAGTCCCGTTGTCTGGCATTTAGAAAACATGAAAAAAGCAGGCTTCAATGAAGTCGACCTGCTCTCCAAGTATTTGATGTGGGGAGTATTCTGGGCAAGAAAAACTCAGATAAACGGCTGAACTAATTAATCTCCAGAGGGTATAAATTTCATTGAAAGTGAATTCACACAATGACGGGTATTTTTTGGAGTTAATTTTTCACCCTTAAAAACATGGCCTAAGTGGCCGTCACAATTATTGCATAATATTTCTATTCGATAGCCATCTCTATCGGTCAATTTCTTAACTGCACCATCTATTTCATCATCAAAACTTGGCCAGCCGCAATGAGAATCAAATTTATCTTCTGATCGGTACAAGGGTGTATTACACTGCCTGCAGATGTAAACTCCGGATCTTTTATTTTCAAGGTACTCTCCTGTATAAGGTCTTTCAGTGCCTTTATGTAGAATGATGTATTCTTCTTCGGGTGTTAACTTGTTGTATTCCATTTGGTTCAAAGATAAGCAAGCTGCACAGAAGAGTTCAAATCGCGTTAAGATATGACATGGAGGATACAAATTCAACAAATTGAAAATTGCCAAATTATTTATTTTCAGGAATTTGATAAGCTATCTCCACATTTGCTACACCCTTTCCATAAAACCCAAGTTCTTTCGCAGCAGCCTGTGAAACATCAATGATAAAGGCTTTGGTATGGGGGCCGCGATCATTCACCTTGACAATCACTGTATGTCCATTATCTAGATTGGTTACTTTGACAAGAGTCCCGAATGGCAATTTAAGGTGAGCGGCAGTCATTTTATTATTACTGAAAATATCTCCGTTACTGGTTCGGCGACCGTGAAATTTACTGGCGTAATAAGTTGCCCTTCCACGAACAGTACGTAAATTAGAAGAAAGAATGCTATCTGCCTGAACGCTATCTTTCTGTAAAGTATCCTTCGGAATATCTGTCTGCTGAGCAAAGGCTGAAGCAACTGAAATAAAGCTGAAGACTATAAAAATTAGGGCTTTCATATGCTTCATGTATTGGTTAATAAATGCAAATATCGCTATTTTAAGCTAAAAGAGGAAATTCAAAGTCCTGGTTCTTGGCATTTGTACCCTTTTGCGATTATTCTTTCCCGTCATACAAGCGCGTCTTTGCGTCTCCTATGTTTACAAAGTTTTAAATTTATGAAAATAAAGTGAAAAGGAATGAGAGCACATCTGCGTCTAAATAGCTCAA
>JAURKO010000051.1 GCA_030831705.1 Daejeonella sp.
TCTGAAATTTCTGGTGATGGATGAAGCGGATAAAATGATGGATATGGGTTTTATTGGTTCTATTCACCGCATCCTGGAAGTGGTACCAAGAAAGCGTCAGAACCTGCTATTTTCAGCTACCATGAGTGATCTGGTACACAAAATTTCTGGGGATTTTCTTAAACATCCCACAGTGATTGAGGTGGCTGAACAGGCAACTCCAGCAGCAACCGTAAACCAGGTTTTGTATAAAGTTCCAAACTTAAAAACCAAATTAAATCTACTTCAGCATCTACTAAAAGATACTGAGGATTTCACCCGCTTAATAGTTTTCTGTAAGACCAAAACGGTTGCTGATAATATATTTCACTTCCTCGAACGAAGATATGGAACAGATCAGGTAAGGGTTATTCATGCCAATAAGGGACAAAATACCCGAATTAACTCAATAAACGCGTTTAAAGAAGGTGATATAAGGATTTTAGTCGCTACTGATGTTGCTTCCCGCGGACTAGATGTAAGCAATGTCAGTCATGTGATAAATTTTGATGTGCCTATAATCATTGAAGATTACGTACACCGAATTGGACGTACCGGAAGAGCACTTCAAACAGGTGATGCGATTACGTTTTGTAGTCCTTCGGAAGAATACTATGTCGAGAAAATTGAAAAATTGATCCGGCAATCCATTCCTGTATCTGAACTACCCGAAAATGTATTCATTGATGATACTCCTTATGAGGAACGGCAAAACATTGCCCGAGAGATTGATTTGCAAAAACGGAGGGAAGATCCTGAATTCAAAGGAGCATTTCATGAGAAAAAAGCTAAGAACTCGAAAAATACAAAATCAATAAAGACCGAGGCAAAACCTAAAGCCAGAAATAATAAACCAGGTGCTGCAAGGAGAAAGAAAAGTGTCAAATTTGATTCTATTCATAAGAAAGATCGAAAGAAATGAAATTACGTTTAACTCCACTAAACCTAGTTTCTTCATTCGTGTTGGTAAGTATTGGTTATCAGCTATTTTTCCCTGATGAAAACAAATTTAGAGAGTTAGATAGCATTCGGCTAATTATCCTGCTGATTCTTAGTTTCATCGCTGATCAGGTTTTCCGCAGATATATACCTCAGTTAAAACGCATTTGGTTAATTGAAGTTCTATTTCTCATCTTTGTAGCTGTTTTGATGATACTGATTAAATTGTATGTTTTAAGTTGACTTTGGAAATTGACACCCGATAGCCATCGGGTTGACTTTGACTTTGAAAATTGAAAGTTCAGAATTAAGATTCTGGGACTTTGAACCTGTGAAACAATGAACTAGTAAACCACCGAAAGACAACTGATAACCAAAAAAACTGACAACAAATTAAACGCAGAAAATACAATCCAATAATTAGTATATCATTGAAACTGGCGCAACTTACAACTTATAACTTACAACCTATAACTTACAACCTATAACTTATTACTTACAACTTAAGAATGAAAAAAGCCGAAATAAAACTTACCATTGAATTAGACGACCAAAACGTACCTGAAAATATATTATGGGAATCAACTGACTCTCAAAACAAGGAAGCCTTACCTGTTAAATCTATGATGCTTGCCTTATGGGATCACAATTATAAGAACTCACTTCGTATAGACCTTTGGACAAAAGATATGCCGGTTGATGAAATGAAGCGTTTTTTTTATGAGACTCTTCAGACCATGGGTGACAGTTTTTTACGGGCAACAGGAGAAGAAGCAATTGTTGAAGATCTCAGGGATTACTGTGCTCATTTTGCTGAAAAAATGGAGTTAACCGATGGGAATAGCCCTCAATCAGCCCTAAAAGGTTAATTCTAAATTCATGACTTTTAAAAATTACCTCGGAATTATTGCTTCGCTCACAGTTATTGCGGGAGGATTAATGCCAATGCTGCATATCCCAATAATAGGAAACTGGAATTACTGGGATTTAGATACTGTGTTGGCATCTATTGTTTATTCAATAGCAATTCTCTCTTTGATTGCAGCTGCTTCAAACAAAAGAGGTTTACTTCGCTTTTGTGGATGGGTTTTATTATTGGTCTTGATTTTTACTTTTGGCGCAGTTTATTTTAAAGTCAGTAATTATTTTAGTTTCATTCCCTTTAAAAAATTGGCAGCAGTTGCGGGTAAAATGATTCAATACCGATGGATTGGCTGGGCACTAATTGCCTCAGGAGCAATCCTGATGATACTTGTTTCAGGAAAGATTAAAAAACAAAAAATGGTTGATAATTAGTAAATTGATTAATTAATTTGATTATAAGTATTTAACTGAATCTAAAAAGATGAATCAAATTCTTTCCCTTGGCCTATTGAGAGTGTTTTTTGCAATCCCATTTGTAGTATTTGGTGTGATGCATCTAATGGCTGCAGACAAAATGCAGGGAATGGTTCCATCCTTTATTCCTGGCGGCGTGATCTGGGTTTACATCACTGGTGTTTTATTGATTTTGGGCGCTTCCGGTTTTGTAATCAACAAATCGGTTCAACTTGCTGGTTACCTGTTGGGGGGATTGATGTTAATTTTCATATTAACAATACATCTTCCCGTGGTAATAGGAGGTGATCAAAATGGTATGGGAAGTTTATTAAAAGATCTTTCTTTGATGGCTGGGGCACTATCTATTGGAAGTTCCTCATCTAAATAAATAGAAATTTATATCTTGAAATTTTTCCTAAATACTGATATCAAATATGAAAAGTGAAGTTAAAAAACTTGGGAAATCCTTTCGAAACTGGAAATACTTTTTAAATCTTATACCTGTAATTCTGGTCATAGTTGGAAATCTTTCTGGTGGTTGGTTTACACTTTTGAATTTCACCTTCTCTTTTATTTTTCTTGGAATTGCCGAGATATTAGTCCCCGAAGACCGTAGAAACGATGATTTTACAGATGATAAACTTCCGGAAGTCTTAATGTATTTATCCGTCGGGGGGCAGATTTTAGCTATTACAAGTCTAATTTATGGTATTTCAACCGGAATAATAAATGAGTATTGGATACTAGCTGCTGCAATTTCAACTGGCGGATCATCAGGAACTCTGGCCATTGTGGTAGCTCATGAATTGATTCACAAAAAACACAAAGCCTGGAATTTTGCAGGTCGATTTTTATTGTTTACAGCATTCAACCCCTATTTTTACATACATCATTTGCGCGTTCATCATAAATATGTCGGGACTGATCAGGATCCAGTAACTGCAAAATTCGGAGAAAATTATTATCATTTTGCATTACGTTCCATAAGCGGACAGTTCAAGCAATCTATGGAAATTGAAACGGAGCGCTGCAAGTCGAAAAAACTTGCTCCTTATGGATTAAACAACTATATGGTTGCTTGTATTTTAGGTTACCTCATAATCATTACGGTTTGTACAATTATTTTGGGCTGGAATATTTCAGCTGCACTAATACTCCAGGCCATTTTTGCATGCCTGTTACTAGAGTACACTAATTATATTGAACATTATGGTTTGGGAAGGCTTGATAATGAACGTGTAAACGAAAAACATTCGTGGCAGAGTGACAAACTGATTAGCCGCTTTCTGCTTATCGATCTAAGTAGGCATTCGGATCATCATTTCCATGCCTCAAAACCCTTTAACCAACTTTTGTCTTATCCTGAAAGCCCGGTTCTGCCAGGTGGTTATGCGAGTATGATTTTACCTGCACTGATCCCTCCCTTATGGTTTAAACTTGTAAATGAAAGAGTTCCTGAAAACCCTTCTTTAAAAAAAACTGATTCTGCCCTTATCTAATCTATATTGCATTTAGCTTGATGGAAAATTGCGGACTTGACTCGATGTCATTGCGGACTTGATCCGGAATCACTTTCCAAATGTAATTTCCTTTTGGAAAAGTTTGGAATATTTTCGTTTATCAAATTTGTAGAGTTTTGCTGCTCTGTAAGAAACTCCCTTTTGCTTCTCATCCAATTCTTTGAGTATACCGTAATTCAACATTTTTTTTCTAAAATTCCGCTTGTCCAGTTTCTTATTTAAAATAACTTCATATAAATTCTGAAGCTGTGTTAAAGTAAATTTCTCTGGAAGTAACTCAAATGCAATTGGCTGATAGCTTATTTTGTGTCGGATTTTATCAAAACCCTTGGAAAAAATCTTTTCATGATCAAATGCCAGTTTAGGTAAGTCGTTTACAGGAATCCAGACTGCTTTTGATGCATAATTACTAACAGGTTTGAGGTCTTTACTGCCACTAAGTCTGATCATTGCATAATAGGAAACAGTGATTACTCTGCCCTGTGGATGCCTGTTTACATCCCCAAAGGTGTAAAATTGATCCATATAAATTCCTCTTAGTCCTGTCAACTCATACAAAATACGTTCGGCAGCATGGTCAATACTTTCATCCTGCTCCACAATGTAGCCAGGCAAAGCCCACCAATCTTTGAATGGTTCTTCATTTCGTTCTATGAGAAGAATCTTCAATTCTCCCTCATCGAAACCAAATATTACACAATCGATAGAAAAAACCGAATCGAACTTAGGCAGACTTAATCCCAAAATCTAAAATTTAAAAACTAAATATATAAGGTTTAGTTATAAAGTATGAAAAAATATTCAAAAATTACTTAGTGTAATAAATACACACTATCTTCGTATACAATAATCATTATCTGTTGTGTCTAGAATTAGAAAAATAGGCGTTTTTACTTCTGGTGGAGATGCCCCCGGAATGAACGCATGTATTAGAGCTGTTGTTCGGACTTCAGTATTCATGGGTTTAGAGGTAGTTGGTATCCGTAAGGGATATCAGGGAATGCTGGACAGTGATTTTTGGGATATGGACGCTCGCTCAGTAGGGAATATTATTCATCTGGGGGGTACCATATTAAAAACTGCCCGCTGTCTGGAATTCCAGACAAATGAAGGAACAGAAAAGGCCTTTAAAAACCTTAAAACAAAAGGAATTGATGCTTTAGTGGCCATAGGTGGTGATGGAACAGCCAGAGGTGCAGAACGTCTTTCTTCACGATTCGAAATACCTGTTATTTGTATTCCAGGAACTATTGACAATGATCTTTATGGTTCGGACTTTACTCTTGGATTTGATACAGCAACAAATACAGTTATAGAAGCCATTGATAAGATCAGAGACACTGCAGCATCACATAACCGATTGTTTTTTGTGGAGGTAATGGGCAGGGATTCAGGTTGCATTGCATTACGATCAGGAATTGCAGGTGGAGCAGAGGCTGTCCTTTTACCTGAGCGCGAGACTGAAATAGATGAATTGATTGAAAAATTATCTATGGATGCCAAAAATAAAAAAACCTCTAGTATTGTTATTGTGGCAGAAGGAGATAAAAGCGGTGGTGCATATCATCTTGCGAAACTTGTAACAGAAAAATTTGATTTTTACGATGTCAAAGTCACTATATTAGGACACTTGCAGCGTGGGGGTAGTCCAAGCAGTTTTGACAGAGTTTTGGCAAGCCGGTTAGGTTATGCTGCAGTAAAAGGATTGTTATCAGGAGAAAACAGGCAAATGGTAGGACTTCGAGGAAATTCTGTTGTTATGACACCACTTTTTGAGGCATTAAATAACACTCAATTCAAGCTTGAAAAAGATTTAATGGAAATGGTAAGCGTATTATCTATTTAATATATGATTGCAGTAGTATACAGCGGATCAAGGCATGCTAATTGGAAATTAGCAGAAAAGGGAACAACAATTTTAGAATTTAAGACCCCTGGCATTAATCCTTTTTTCAACGATGAAAACTGCATTACCCAATTTCTGAACAAGAATATACATCTGATAAATAATGCTGAAAAGATAAAATGGGTTTATTTTTTCGGTGCTGGTGCATCTTCAACCGAGCGTAGGGAAATTGTAGCAAATGCTCTCGGACGATTCTTCAGATTCAGTAAAGTTATTGTTGATCATGACTTGAAAGCCGCGGCACTTGCCGCAAGTGGCGATGAAGCCGGAATACTTGGAATTATAGGGAGCGGTTCGAATGCAGCCTATTTTGACGGAAAAAAAATAATAGAAAATAATTTTGGTTTAGGATATATACTCGGAGATGAAGGATCTTCCAACTGGCTGGGTCGCAGATTATTAAAATCATATTTAAATGATCTTCTACCTGAAGAAATTGAATACAAATTCAAAAAAAAATATGACCTCGACAGAACTCAAATTCTAGATAAGGTTTACAGACAAGCCCAGACTTCTTTATTTTTAAGCTCTTTTACCGATTTTCTGATGGAAAATAAAGAAAATATCTTCATAAAAAATATGATTATTGATGGTTTTGATAAGTACTTTAAAACATACATCATAACACTCAAAGAGCAATACCCAATTGTACCAATCCATATAATTGGCATGATAGCTTCAGGATTCGAAGACTATTTACATCAAGCTGCACTAATTAATAACTTAACAGTTAGCTCCGTTATTAAAGAACCTATATATAACTTGTTAAAATACTACTCAAATAAAAATTAATTACTAATTATTTAAGTGATTTTACCCTAAAATAATAAAACACTTGAGAATCATGATATAAGGATTCTCAGATTTTGAAAACAAAAAAAACAAACAAATGAAAATTGGAATTAATGGATTCGGCCGTATAGGTCGCCTGGCTTTCAGAGCTGCAATTGAACGCGATGGTATTGAAATAGTTGGAATCAATGACCTTGTAGAGCCTGATTATATGGCATATATGCTTAGGTATGATTCAACACATGGTAAGTTTAAGGGGACAATTGAAGTAGAAGGCGGGAATTTGGTAGTAAATGGAAAAACAATTCGTGTTACCGCTGAAAAAGATCCTGCAAATCTGAAATGGGATGAGGTTGGTGCTGAAGTAATTATTGAATCAACAGGTTTATTTCTTACTCAAGCAGATGCACAAAAACATATTCAGGCAGGCGCAAAAAAGGTAGTACTTTCTGCCCCAGCTAAAGATGATACTCCAACATTTGTAATGGGTGTAAATCATAAAGAACTTAAAGCAAATCAAACTATTGTTTCTAATGCTTCATGCACAACAAATTGTCTTGCTCCTCTTGCAAAAGTACTGAACGATGAATTTGGAATTCTGGAAGGATTAATGACTACAGTACACGCAGTTACCGCTACTCAAAAAACTGTTGACGGACCTTCTGCAAAGGACTGGAGAGGTGGAAGAGGTGCTTATCAAAATATCATTCCTTCTTCAACAGGTGCGGCAAAAGCTGTAACTCTGGTTATTCCTGAATTAAAAGGGAAATTAACAGGCATGTCATTCCGCGTACCTGTTGCTGACGTTTCAGTTGTTGATCTGACTGTCCGCTTAAATAAGCCGGCATCATATGATCAGATTAAAAAAGCAATGAAGACGGCTTCAGAAGGCGAGCTAAAAGGTATACTGGGTTATACAGAGGAGGATGTAGTTTCAACTGATTTCCTTGGAGATGCACGTACCTCAATATTTGATGCAAAGGCAGGTATTGCATTAAATGATAATTTCGTAAAAGTTGTGGCATGGTATGATAATGAATGGGGCTATTCCAGCAAGCTAATTGATCTTGTTCAACACATAGCCAGTGTAAAGTAAAAATCAAAATCTTATAGATACTAATATAGACCTTGCTTTGACTCAAAGCAGGGTTTTTATTTTAATTTTTACCGCTTAATAATTGATATATACCATTTGTAGATTTTTTATCTTATAATCTTTATTTTCGTAACGCTGACAGGGTTTAAAACCCTGTCAGCGTTATAGGAAAATGGATAAAATAACATGGGGTATAATAGGCTGTGGTAATGTTACTGAAGTCAAAAGCGGACCAGCATTTAACAAAGTTACAAATTCATCGTTGGTTGCAGTAATGCGACGGAATGAATCATTATCACAGGATTATGCCTTAAGGCATCACATACAAAAATGGTATTCTGATGCAGATGCATTGATTAATGATAAGGATGTAAATGCCATTTACATTGCTACCCCTCCAGATTCGCATGAGCAATTCACGATAGCTGCTTTTAAAGCTGGAAAGCCAGTTTACGTTGAAAAGCCAATGGCCCTGAATTCTTCTGAAGCGCTCAGAATGTTGGAAGCTTCAGAAAAATATTCTTGCAAACTCAGTATTGCTCATTACAGGAGAATGCAATCACGTTTTTTAGAAATAAGACGATTAATCCGTGAAAATATACTTGGTAAAATTATATCTGCCGAGATCAGATTATTCCAGACTCCTACTCCTGGTGTAGCAAATAGCTGGAGAGTAAATCCATTAATTTCAGGCGGTGGTTTATTTCATGACCTTGCACCTCACCAGCTAGATCTTATGCTTTATTTTTTTGGGGAGCCAAAATCGATAAAGGGAAGTTCTTCTAATAGGGGAAAGATTTATCAGGCAGATGATTACGTTACAGCAGATATCATCTTTGGGGATAATGTCTCATTTAACGGAATTTGGGATTATACAGCAAAATCAAATAAAGAACTTGATCTCTGTGAAATAAAAGGAACAAGGGGAACTCTTCGCTTTCCTATTTTTTCTGATGGATGTCAGCTAGACCTTGATGGTAAAACCAAAGACCTCTATTTCCCACCTATTGAGCATGTTCAACAACCCATGATCGAGCAGGTAGTTAATTATTTTCTGGATAAAGGTCCTAATCCATGTTCTGCAGCTGAGGGATTAATTGTGATGCAGATAATGGATCAGGTGATTGGGAATCTCAAATAACTAAATTCTTAAATCAATTTTTTAAACACTAAACCTGCAAGTGGTGGTAGGTCAATTATTCCTGACTGCGTTTTACCATGCCAGAAAATTTGTTCAGAAATAACATTTTGATCTTTAAATAGCCCAGATCCATAAAAGTATAAATCATCCGTATTCAAAATTAGTCTCCATTTGCCCTCTACTGGAAGGCCAATGCGCCAGGCCTTTCTTGGCACTGGTGTCATGTTTAAAACGATCAAAAGATCATCAACAGGATTATTCCCCTTTCTGGAATAAACAAGCACTGAATTTTCAGCATCTCCGCCTTCAATCCATTCAAAACCTTCTGATTCAAAACTCTTTTCATACAAAGCGGGTTCTGATTTGTATAATTTATTGAGAGCAGTTATTGTCGCTTTGATACCCTGATGCGGAGCATATTCAAGTAAATGCCAGTCTAGAGATTGATTAAAGTTCCACTCTGCAGATTGAGCAAACTCACACCCCATAAAAAGGCATTTTGTGCCAGGATGCGTAAACATGTAGAGGTATAATAATCTCAAATTAGCGAACTTCTGCCATTCATCTCCAGGCATCCTATCAAGTATTGAACCCTTACCATGAACTACCTCATCATGCGAAAAAGGGAGCATAAAATTCTCCGTGAACGCATAAACTGTACTAAATGTTATCCTATCATGATTATATTTTCTATGTACCGGATTTTTGCCAAAATAATCCAGAGTATCATGCATCCAGCCCATCATCCATTTCATTCCAAAACCAAGCCCGCCAGTAAATGTTGGCCTACTCACCCCATTAAAGGCAGTCGATTCTTCAGCAATAGTTTGAACGTCAGGAAAATGAGAATAAACTGCCTTATTAAAATCTTTTATAAAACTGATAGCTTCCAAATTTTCGCGTCCACCATCATTATTAGGAATCCATTCACCCTCCTTCCTCGAATAATCAAGATATAGCATTGATGCAACAGCATCTACACGTAAGCCATCGGCATGATAACGGTCAAGCCAAAAAATGGCATTACTTATGAGGAATGACTTAATTTCATTCCTTCCATAATTGAATATATAGGATTTCCAATCGGGGTGGAAACCCTTTTTCATATCTTCATGCTCAAATAAATGAGTTCCGTCAAATCGATAAAGTCCATGCTCATCACCTGGAAAATGTGATGGCACCCAGTCAAGAATTACTCCTATTCCAACTTCGTGTAATTCTTCAATCAGAAACATCAAATCTTGCGGGGTACCATATCTTGAAGTAGCGGCAAAATATCCTGTAATCTGATAACCCCAAGAAGGATAAAACGGATGCTCCATCAAAGGCAGAAATTCTACGTGGGTGAACCCTGTTTCTAAAAGGTAAGGAATTAGCTTTTCTGCCATTTGGCGATAGCTTAAAAATTCATCTGGAGATTCAGGACTTCGAGCCCAGGATCCAAAATGCAATTCATATACCGACATCGGTTTATTCAGAGAATTGAAATCATGCCTCGATTCCATCCACGCACTATCCTTCCATTCGTACCAGGTATCCCACACAATTGAGGCGGTAGATGGTGGTTCCTCCCATCTTAAAGCAAATGGATCTGCCTTTTCGAGATCCTCCCCTGAATTGGACTGAATAAAATATTTATATACTTCTCCATTACCAATTCCAGGAATAAAAATTTCCCATATCCCAGATTCATCCCACCTAACCTGCATGGGATGTGAAGATTTATTCCAGCCGTTAAAATTTCCCTCTACAAAAACCTGTCTCGCATTTGGAGCCCAAACTGCAAAATAAGTTCCCGAAGTTTCGCTATGATCTACCACATGCGAACCTAATTTTTCATATAATTTATAATGATTGCCGGATTTGAACAGACTGATATCAAAATCGGAAAATCGAGAATACCATGAGTCCGAAGATGTTGCTCCGGTCTTTACAGCCTGAATAGCATTAGCTCTTTTTGCCATAAATAAGGTATTTGGGTTACAAGGATTTTTTTAATCCAAAATAAAATTGGCTAGGCAAGGATCTCTATCCTCTTAAAACTCTTGCTAGACTTAATCCTCAATCTCTTTAAATCGTCAAGTTCTAAATTATCAGTAAATTCCCTACCATCTATTAAAACTCTGGAAGGTGCAAATGGCAGGCCAATAATCTTTAAATCATACGTTTCATAGCGCGGAGTAAATAGCCCCTCTATAGTTTGATTGATTGTCATAGATCTTTTATCACCATTAACAACATACTTTTTCTCCAGATAAATATTTTGTTCGAAGGCAAAAGTATCATCATGATCCTCGTAATAGAAAGAATTTACTTCATAGTCTGAGTAATAAATCTGGAAAATGAGCTCATCAACCTCATACTCCCCTACATATTGCATTAATGGGGATTCGGGAATAACAGATCCAGCCTTAACAAAAATTGGCATAGAATCAATTGCTGCAGATACCTCATGTTCTTGTCCTCCGCTATAGGAATCATGTGTCCAGTAATCATACCATTTACCGGATGGCAAATAAACATTTTTGGATCTTGCACCTGGGTCACTTACAGGAGCAACCAAAATTTTGTCTCCAAATGTGAATATATCCTGAATAGTATGGGTTAGAATATTTTCCTGCTCATGCATTACTAAAGGCCTTAGGATAGGGAAATTGTGTTTGTAATGCTCCCAGAAAGCCGAATAAATATAAGGAAGTAATCTGTACCTGAGTTCAATAAACTTTCGGTTTATATCTTCATATTCTTGACCAAAACTCCATGGTTCACGTTCTGCCGTGTCTCCTGCTGAATGTGCACGCATGAAGGGTGAAAATACTCCCATCTGAATCCAACGTGTAAACAATTCACCATCAGGCTCACCACTAAATCCGCCAATATCTGTACCACAAAAAGAGACACCCGAAACTGATAGCCGTTGGCATTGTACAATACCAATTTTTAGATGTTCCCAGGACGCTACATTATCACCTGTCCAAACAGTAGCAAAACGCTGAACACCTGAATAACCTGCTCTGGTAATTGTAAATGGTCTCTTATTTTTTTGAAGCTTTTTTAGTCCTTCATATGTTGAACGCACCATTTGCATACCATAAATGTTATGAGCTTTTCTGTGCGATCCATGATATCCATCGTAATTATGTCGAACATCAACCGGAAAAGTGCCTGAACCAAACACTGCAGGTTCATTCATGTCGTTCCAAACACCCGCTACTCCTACATCAACAAGTTCTTTGAATAAACCACCCCACCAAACCCTTACTTTCGGATTTGTAAAGTCTGGGAACTGACATCTACCCGGCCAAACATGTCCTTCCATAAAATAATCATCACAACGTCGGCAAAAAAAATTATTTTGCTTCCCCTCCCTAAAAACACTATAGTTTTCGTCAACCCTGATTCCAGGATCAATAATTACAACCGTTTTGAATCCATCCGAAGCCAATTCCTTAATCATTCTGGCAGGATCCGGAAAATGCTTTCTGTTCCACGTAAAACAGCGATATCCATCCATATAATCAATGTCGAGATAGATTGCATCACAAGGAATGTTACGCTCCCGAAAATTACGGGCAATATCTTTAACTTTCTTTTCAGGATAGTAACTCCACCTGCACTGATGAAAACCCAAAGTCCATTTCGCCGGCATTTGATGAGTTCCTGTCAAGGTATGATAGCGCTTAAGTACATCCATCATATGTGGACCATGGATGTAATAGTACTGCATTTCACCTCCATCAGCCCAAAAACTCACTTTATCATTGTCCTGACATGCAAAATCAAAATGGCTTTTAAAGGTATTATCAAAAAATATACCGTAACTGATACCGTCATTTATTCCCATGTAAAATGGAATGGTTCTGTAAAGTGGGTCCTGACCCTTCCCAAAAGAATAAGCGTCAGTGTTCCAGTTTAAATATCGATTTCCACGAAGATTAAAATCACTTGATTTGTCGCCCAACCCGAAAAAATTCTCATCATCATTACATTTTTTTGTAGCATACACATAAAATCCTCCAAAATCAACATTCTCTTCCCAATGCATTGGACTTAGATCCTGATTGATTGTGTGGCCATTAATATCCTCAAATGAGATTAAAAAATTATTCTTGTTAATAACACAGGCTACAGTATTAGTTTGTACACTGTAGGTGTACTCATTTTCAACACATGTAAAAACTGTGATTTTTTGTTCATTATGGCTTAACGCGTAAGAAAACTCTTCGAGAAATACACCCTGCGGAGCCAGTCTGACCCTTATTATTTCATCACTTACTACTCGTACCTCAACCTGAGCATTACCATCAGAAAAGAAAAAGCTATTTCCTTCCTGTCGGTAATCTTTAACAGTCCCCAAGTACTTTTTAACAATGGGCTCAAGCCCCACAATCGGATTATTTACGTGTTGAACGCCATCCTCAAGATCATTAACATCCAAAATCGTAGATAAGTTATCCTTACTTACTTCCATACTTTAATCTTTGTTTTATCATAAAATCTTATCACATCAAGCAATTGGAGAAGGGGGAGTTACTACCAATAGTATGGTATTTATTTGGCAAACTGACTGAAATTTATACCATATCACATAGTTAGAAATAAAAATCGAAAGTGCCATATTTCTATAAAAAATAAGTCCCGTTCCAAGTGATGGAACGAGACTTATGCAATGGTTAGTATAATTTTTTAAAACTCTAAACTAACTTAGATATTAATTGAATCTTATTGATTGAATGTAAATCCTACAAAATACATACCAGCCATTTCAGGGTTTCCATAAGATGTAATGTAGTATCTGTTAAGAAGATTCTGTGCTCCAATCTTAATCATACCATTAACTGAAGGAATCTTAAGATTCACTTGAGCATCTACGGTTCCAAAAGATGGAACATCTCCTGATGCAAAAGATGATGCCCAATAAAATGAGTCCTGCCAACGGTAAGATACATTCATTCCCACATTCTTAGCAATACTTCGGTTACCTATTCCCAGGTTGTAACGAACTGTAGGAGTGTTAAAGTCATTTATGAATGTAGTTGGAAGATTACCAATTTGGTTGTATGAAATGTTTCCGCTAAGATTGAATTTTCCCACTAAATAATCCATCCCAAAGGCCGCACCATATGCAGAGACATCGCCAGCAGCATTTACCGGAACACCAAACCTAGTAAATGAAGACCCATTTTGCTGAAATACTTCAACGGATGTAATAAAGTCTTTATAGGCGTTATAGTATCCATAGGCATCAATCAATAATTTGCTTCCGATCAACCCTTTATAACCTAACTCGTAAGCCTGAACACTTTCAGGTCTTACACCATTAGGATCAAACGAATAAGTCTTAAGCAAGGTAGGGTTTGCTGCACCTGCAGCAGCTGAAGCAAGGAAATTCCTGTAGCTTACATCAGTAAATGGCCTATTGGTAAACAAGTTATATTTTTGTACCATTTCAGGTAATCCGCCAATTAAACGAGTTGATCCACCCCCAACAGAAAGATCAATGTATTGATTTTGTGTCGTTGGGTTACGATAACCTGTCTGGTATGATAACCTGATGTTATTATTGGGAGCAACAGTATAAACTCCAGTAACTCTTGGAGTGAACTGACCTTCAAAATTCATGTTTTTGTCGTATCGACCAGAAACTGCTAGTTTAAATGATTCACCCAATTTCTTACCCATTTGAATAAAAGCACCGGTTTCATCAATATCAATTGTGCGGTTTAGGTCATCAAATATGGTTCCTGCAGAATTAAGATCATACCTTCTGAAAGATGCTCCAACCTGAAGATCAACCACGCCTTTCAAAGCATTTGTGAAATTATACATACCCTCATAATGCCACAAATTACTTTTGTCATTAAATTTTGCACCCAACCCTGAACTGATTGTAGTATTCATTATTGTATTTTTTGCAGCCTCGAACTGTTGTGAACCAGGCTCAAATCTACCCTGATCGGCAGCAGAACGGGCAGCAGCATGAGCCTGAGCATCAGGTAATCCTGCAGAACGTGCTCCAACGTAATTACCAATATATTGAGGGAACCAGGTTGTACTTGCCTTTGATGCTTCATTGATGTAACTTCCAAGA
>JAURKO010000052.1 GCA_030831705.1 Daejeonella sp.
AAAATTCATTTTTAAAAATCAACGTAATTTTAGTTAATTAAAAGAATTTTATTCTATTAATTAATTCATATTTTGAATTTTATTCTATTTATAATACTTTTAACGAATTATGTCCCCAAAAGATAATCAACTTGATCACATAGACCGGGAAATCCTTAGCCTACTTCAAGAAAATGCCCGTGTTTCAAATGCTGATATTGCAAGAGAGCTGCTTATGGCTCCATCGGCAGTTTTGGAGCGTGTTAAAAAACTTGAACAAAAAAACATCATTCTTCAATTTACCACAAGATTAAATCCATCGGCATTAAATCAAAATCTACTTGCATATGTATTTATAAAAGCTTCCGACGGTATTGGATGCACTGATACCGCCTCTGCACTCGCTTCAATTCCTGAAGTCCAAGAAGTACACTATATTGCAGGCGATGACTGCTATATGGTAAAAATTCGCACTTTTGATTCATCCTCTCTAATAGAACTGATGAGAAATTCTATCGCCAAAATTCCTAATATTTTATCTACCCGAACAACTATTGTTCTTGAAACTGTCAAAGAACAGCAGCAGCTGGTTATACCTAAAAATAAAAATGTCTAGTTCTACAGAAAAATCTGCACCTATTTTAATGGTTGTTCTCGCCTTTGCAACAGTTTATACTGTTTGGGGTTCAACTTACTTTTTTATTCAGGTTGCAGTAAAAGATTTTCCTCCCTTTATTTTAGGTGCATTGCGATTTGTAATTGCAGGCGGAATTATGGCAATATGGTGCTCAATTAAGGGACAGAATATTTTTGCAGCCAAAGGAATTAAGCATGCAGCTATCAGTGGAATATTATTGCTTTTTTGTGGCAATGGCATAATTATATGGGTTGAACGAAGTATGCCAAGTGGGATGGTTGCCATTATGGTTTCATCGGCGCCACTCTGGTTCGTTCTTCTTGATAAACCTAAATGGTCTGAAAATTTAAGAAGTAAATCCATTATTTCAGGTCTGTTAATCGGTCTTGCAGGGGTAATTTTACTTTTCAGCGAACAGGTCACTGAGGCCATGTCGCTTCAAGGGAGCAAATCTGTAGAAATGAGCAGTATGGTATTGCTGGTTATTGCAGCCATAACCTGGTCGGGTGGATCGCTTTACTCTAAATACAAATCCAGTAATGATTCAATCATTGTAAACAGCACCTGGCAGATGATCGCCGCTGGAATTGCTTTTCTACCAGGAATTATAATTCGGGATGAGTTCAGTACTTTTCAGTGGAAGAATGTATCCATCGATGCCTGGATGGCTGTATTATACCTTGTTGTTTTAGGTTCCATTGCAGGTTTCAGTGCTTACATATGGTTATTAAAAGTAAGATCGGCAATGCAAGTTAGTACCTATGCTTATGTAAATCCTGTTGTTGCTGTGCTTTTGGGAGTATTTTTTGCTAATGAGAAAATATCTTCAATTCAAATTATCGGACTAGTTATTATTCTGGGAAGTGTTTTCATGATAAATATGACAAAATACCATAGAGATAAACTGGCAGAAAAAAGTATTGCAAAGGTTCAATAATATTTGAGGGCTAGCATTCATAAGATAAAGCATTACAGTATTATCGTAAATTTGCAGCATGGCTGGAATCTATATTCATATCCCTTTCTGTAAAAAAGCCTGTCACTATTGCGATTTTCATTTCAGCACCTCTCCTCAATACAAGGAGCAAATGCTCAATGCATTGAAATCTGAAATCATTCTAAGAAAGAACTATCTCAATAATGAAAAAATTGAAACTATATATTTTGGCGGTGGCACTCCTTCATTAATTAATGCCGATGAGTTGCAAGTCCTGATTGGTCAGATTACCGATTTATTTGAGGTCTCAGCAACCGCAGAAATAACGATCGAAGCTAATCCCGACGATCTGAATCCACAATATGTCAGAGAAATAAAAAGTACCCTGATCAATCGTTTCAGTATTGGTGTTCAATCTTTTTTTGAAGAAGACTTAAAATGGATGAACCGTGCACATACTGCCAGTGAAGCTCAAAGTGCAATAAAAAGGGTTCAGGATGCAGGATTTGAAAATATAACCACAGACTTGATTTATGGATTCCCACTTCTGACTAATGAAAAATGGGAATTCAACATTCAAAAGCTTATAGAATACCAGGTCCCTCATATTTCTTCTTATTCCATTACTGTTGAACCCAACACAGCTCTGGCGAAATTAATTTCTAAAGAAAAACAGGCAAATATGGATGAGGGTCAAAGTGCAAACCAGTTCCTAATGTTGATTGATCAATTATCAGAATCTGGTTTTGATCATTATGAAATTTCAAACTTTTCGAAACCTGGCATGCATTCAAGGCATAATTCAAATTATTGGGATGGGGTGAGCTATCTTGGCATCGGACCATCTGCTCATTCTTTTAATGGGGAAAGCAGACAATGGAATATTTCAAATAATTCAAAATACATTGATAGCATTGAATTAAAAAAAGTTCCTGCAGAAACTGAATTCCTGAGTACTGAAAACAAGATCAACGAATACATAATGACCTCTCTACGTACCAGTAAAGGAATGAATCTGCAGTTGATTGTTTTGAAATTTGGATCCGACTATTCCAATGAAATTCATAATAGTTTGGAAACCTTTATAGAAAAAGAATGGGTCACTATTAATGAGCAGATGGTTGCCTTAACCAGAGAAGGAAAGCTATTTGCAGACCATATTGCCTCCGAATTATTCTTCAGCACTAATTAGTAACTAATCTTATGAATGTAAATAATAGAGTGATTTGGATCACCGGCGCTTCGAGTGGTATAGGTGAAGCATTGTGCTATAAACTGAACGAAATAGGGGCAAAACTGATAATATCATCAAGGAGTAGCGAAGGTTTGTATCAGGTTAAACAAAATTGCACAAAAAATCAGTTTGACATTCACGTGCTTCCATTAGACCTTGAAAATACCAGCGATTTACAATCCAAGGCAAATGCAGCCCTTGCTATATATGGAAGAATCGATATCGTCATTCATTCGGGAGGGGTGAGTCAGCGATCACTTGCCATGGACACTGACCTTGATGTTGCAAAAAAAATAATGAACATTAATTTCTGGGGTACTGTTGCCTTAACTAATGCTGTAATACCAAGCATGTTATCAAATAAAGAAGGTCATATTGTAATCATTAGTAGTCTGGTTGGAAAATTCGGAACCAAATTTCGCTCGGCATATTCAGCTTCCAAGCATGCATTGCATGGCTATTTCGACTCACTGCGATCAGAAATCGACAAAAATATTGGTATTAGTATTATTTGTCCGGGTTTTATTAAAACAAATGTGACCATTAACGCTTTAACCGCAGACGGAACAAAGCAAAATACAATGGATGAGGCACAGGCAAACGGAATGTCAGCAAATGAATGTGCCTTACAAATTATAAATGCTATAAAATCCGGGAAAGAAGAGGTCTATATTGGAGGTAAAGAGAAATACGCCGTAATTCTAAAAAGATTTCTTCCAGGTCTATTTTCTAAAATTGTTAGAAAAGCAAAAGTTACCTAGGTTTTAACTGGAATGATCGGCTATCACCTTCCATTCACCTCTAATTTTCTTGATAATCAGGGTAAAATAACCCTTTGGATCATCCTTTTCACGCTTTAAATGCCAAGCCCCTAGTACAAAAGCATGATCATTTGAAATCATTCTAACCTCTTTAATGTCAAAACTTAAAAAACCCATTGTCTTTTTATCAGGATAACTTTTCCTGTAATTCGTAAGAGTAGTTTCCCACCCATATTGCGGTCCGTTTTTACCAACAAACAGTAATGAATCAGATTTTGAATACCCTTGCATGTAGTCTACTAAATCTCCCCTATTCCACGCCTGCCTCTGATCCTCGAGAAGTTTAAGAATTAAAACCTTGTCATCCAGCTGAGCAGATACGCTCAAAGTCGCCATAAAAAACAGCAGCGAAACCATAATTTTTTTCATGTCTAAAAGTAAATATTATTATACCATCATACCTTCAATTATTTGACATCTTGATAACATATATGGATGCATAAAACTTTACCTTAGTTTTTTCGTAGATCATACATTAAATAACTTCATGCGAGGTCATTCTTTCTCAAAATTTATTCCAAATGAACTTCCTAAAGGAGGTTTTGAAGAGCTTTTGAAATTATTTCTCGAGCTCTTGAATTATACTTCTGGGGATGCAAATGAAGCTTTAGACTGGATGAATGAGCTGGATAAGAAATATAAACTTACTAGCGACGACTATGGAATGGGCGATTTCATAGAAGATCTGAAAAAGAAAGGCTATCTGGGAGATGATGATCAAAATCCCAAGGGTTTTAAAATTACTTCTAAAACCGAACAAAGTATCAGGCAGTCGGCGCTTGAAGAAATTTTTGGAAAACTCAAAAAATCTGGGAAGGGTGGGCATAACACCAATATATCAGGTCTCGGAGAAGAAAAAAATGCAGATCGCAGAGAATATCAGTTTGGCGATAGTCTGGATCAAATCGATATGACTGCATCAATCCATAATGCTCAGATTAATCATGGCATTGGCGACTTCTCCATGACAGAAAGAGACCTTGAAGTTGAAGAAAAGGATTATAAAACCATTACTTCAACAGTACTGATGATCGATATTTCACATTCGATGATACTTTATGGGGAAGATCGCATTACACCTGCAAAAAAAGTAGCCATGGCTCTTGCAGAATTAATAAGAACCAAATATCCTAAGGATACGCTGGATATAGTTGTTTTTGGAAATGATGCATGGCCAATAACCTTAAAAGAACTTCCCTATCTTCAGGTAGGCCCATATCATACTAATACTTATGCCGGACTAGAGCTTGCGGTAGATTTGCTCAGAAGGCGAAAAACCCATAACAAACAAATCTTTATGATTACCGATGGGAAGCCAACTTGTCTTAAAGAGGGTGCTAAATACTATAAAAACAGTGTCGGACTGGATAGAAAAGTGGTTAATAAAACCCTTGGAATGGCCGCACAATGCAAACGTCTTGGAATACCCATTACTACATTTATGATTGCCAGAGATCCTTACCTTCAACAATTTGTCAGACAATTTACTGAAATCAATGGAGGTAAAGCATTTTACAGTTCACTAAAAGGACTTGGTGAATACATTTTTGAAGATTATATTAAGAACAGAAGAAGAACGATTAGATAGAAATTCGACAGATATATGCTGCATATTAAAACACTCAAAGAACTAAAAGATTCGGGTTATGTTTCCCGCTCAGTAAAGGAAGAACTCCGTGAAAATCTGATTCGTGAATTAAAAAACAAGAATACTGTACTCGAGGGAATTATTGGATATGAGGATACCGTTATTCCTGATTTACAAACTGCCATTTTATCCCAGCATAATATCCTGCTTTTAGGTTTACGCGGACAAGCGAAAACGCGTATTGCTCGATTGATGATCAATCTACTTGATGAATATGTGCCCTATATTGAAGGTTCTGAACTATTTGAAGACCCGTTAAACCCAATTTCATGGTTCGGGCATCATACTCTGGAAATTAAAGGCGATACCACTCCAATTGCATGGCTTCACCGTTCTGAAAGGTACACTGAAAAGTTGGCCACGCCAGACGTAACGGTTGCCGATCTGATCGGAGATGTTGATCCAATTAAAGCAGCTACCTTAAAATTAACCTACTCTGATGAAAGAGTAATTCATTTCGGATTGATACCGCGAGCTCACCGTGGTATTTTTGTAATTAATGAACTTCCTGATTTACAGGCAAGAATTCAGGTGGCACTTTTTAATATCCTTCAGGAAAAAGATATACAGATTAGAGGATTCAAACTGCGTTTACCATTGGATATTCAATTTGTATTTACTGCCAATCCGGAGGACTATACCAACCGTGGGGCAATTGTAACTCCATTGAAAGACCGTATTGAAAGTCAGATTTTAACGCATTATCCAAAAAGTATAGGGATCTCCAGAAAGATAACCCAACAGGAAGCAAAACTATCAGCATCGCAAAGAAAGAATATAGAGGCTGACGGATTGGTCAAGGATCTTATTGAGCAAATTGCATTCGAAGCTCGTGAGTCAGAGTATATTGATAAAAAATCTGGAGTGTCTGCCCGCCTGACGATATCCGCATACGAAAATCTTATCAGTAATGCTGAACGAAGGATGTTGCTTAACGGTGAGAATAACACATTTGTAAGGATATCAGATTTTCTGGGTGTAATTCCTGCAATAACCGGAAAAATTGAACTTGTATATGAAGGAGAACTAGAAGGTCCGGGTAAGGTGGCGAATATTTTACTTGGTAAAGCAATTAAAACCTTAATGCTTAATTACTTTCCTGATCCTGAAAAACTTAAGAAAGCGAAAGCTACCAACCCATACACAGAAATTATAAACTGGTTTGCAAGTGGTAATACTATAAGTCTGGTTGATGATCTTTCATTGGAAGAATATACCAAAGCCTTAGAATCAGTACCCGGATTAAAAACTGTAATAAAAACTTTTCACAAGACGCTCAGCAAAAACCAACAGATTCTCTTAATGGAATTCTTATTGCATGGTCTATCTGAATTTTCACTGATCAATAAATCCTTCCTGGATAAAGGATTTAGCTTTAATGATATGTTTAATAGCCTTTTCAATACTGAGTTTGAGGATGATGATGAGTATAACGAAGACCGGGATAATTTTTAAGTCCCGAATTCTCAAACTTTGAAGCATAATGGCTAACCGCATTTTTGGATTAATAATCATCAGTATTCTTCTGATTGCTATTGATATATACATATACAAGGCAATCCGTTCTGTCAGCTGGAAATGGAAAGGCCAAAAACACCTTTCATTTACTTACATATGGTGGGGATATACCTTGCTGTTGATAGCCGGAGTATTTGTAAGTATATTTTTTAACATTAAATTTCTGCTTAGGTCAATTATTCTGGTAGTTTTCTTCCTGACTTTTGTGTCCAAAATTTTCATTCTTCCCTTTCTAATTGCGGATGATTTACGTAGAATTTCCATCTGGATCAAAAGAAAGTTTAATCGAAAAAAAGAGCATATCATTAATGAAGAAAAATCAATTCCACGTTCTGAATTTCTTATAAAAGCCGGGACTTTGGTTGCTGCCATTCCATTAGCTTCTCTAACCTACGGAGTTGTTTCAAGTGCTTATGATTACAGAGTTAAGCGTAAGACTCTTTATTTACCAAATTTGCCCAAAACATTTGATGGCATAAAACTCGGCCAACTTTCAGATATTCATTCTGGGAGCTTCTACGATCGAAAGGCAGTTATCGGCGGAGTTGACATGCTAATGAAAGAGAAACCGGATATGATATTTTTTACTGGAGATCTGGTAAATAATGTCGCATCTGAAATGTATGAATACCAGGATATTTTTTCAAAAGTTAAAGCTCCTCTTGGGGTGTTCTCTGTACTAGGAAATCATGATTATGGCGATTATCATTACGGAAAGGGAACTTCTGCAGCTAAAATTAAAAATCTGGCCGATGTAAAGGAAACTCATAAAAACATGGGGTGGAATTTACTGCTCAATGAAAATCGCAGGTTAAAAATCGATGGCGAAGAACTTGCAATTTTAGGAATAGAAAATTGGGGGGTAGGTCGATTTGCGAAATACGGCCGCATGGACCTGGCAATAAAAGATACAGACGATGTACCTGTAAAACTATTACTATCCCACGATCCCTCACACTGGCGGGCTCAGGTTTTACCGGAATATCCACAAATCGATGCCATGTTCAGTGGTCATACACATGGCATGCAATTTGGTCTGGTAACCGAAAAATTTCAGTGGAGCCCTTCACAATACGTTTATAAAGAATGGGCAGGGCTATATAAAGTGGGAAAGCAACAACTGTATGTTAACGTAGGATTTGGATTCTTAGGCTATCCTGGACGTGTTGGAATTTTACCTGAAATTACGATCTTTGAGTTGCGCTGTGGAGATTCCTGAAAAAATACCTGGCTCAATCTATGAACAAATACCTTAGGCAAGGTATCGACCTCCTTTTGTTCAGCAATGTTTTTATTGCTCTTTGTGCGGTAGCCCAGGCTATGGTAACCTATCAATTACTTAAAGTAAATCCAGATATTTATGTTCTGGCACTTCTTTTTAGTTCAACTATAGCCCTTTATAATTTTAGCATATTTCTTTCTAAACCGAAAAATCCGGAAAGGTCAACATCCTTTAGAGTCAGGTGGATATTTTCACACTACCGCCTCCTGATTACTATCAGCATGATAGCCATCTTGTCAATTATCCCACTTAGTTTATTTTTGAGCACCTCATCAAAGATTTTACTGCTCATACTAGCTTTTATATCCATAGCCTATAACCTTCCGCTATTTTCAATTCAAGATAAGAAATTCGGAATAAGGAACATTCCCGGAATAAAGCTCTTCCTGATTGCTTCGGTTTGGGCACTGAGTTGTGTATTACTTCCAATTCTTGAACTGGAAAGCCATAAAGTGACTACTGTTACTTTAAATGATACAATCATACTAATTGTAAATCGCTTTCTATTTTTTGCAGCAATTGCAGTTCCCTTCGATGTGCGTGATATCTATCAGGATAAATTTTATGAGCTGAAAACTATTCCTGTTTTGTTTGGAGAAAAATGGTCTTTGTTAATATGTCAGGGATTTTTGGGAGCATATCTCATCTTATTGCTTGTTTTCAATGATCAATTTGATACTGACTTTATTGGTCTAAGCCTAACCATAATTTTATGTGGATGGTTAATTTTCAAATCAAAATGGAAAAAAAATGAATATTATTACTTTTTATTTTTAGATGGCATTTTAATCCTTCAATATCTAATGCTTATTTTATTTGGCTCAATCACTTTATGAAACCATCATGATTTTATCCAAACCACAGACTTGGGGGATTATAAATCATAATCGCGCGTCTGGCCAAGCTATTCAGATGGGCTTCATCACCTTTAAAAATAAATAAATAAACGGATGAAAGATATCAGTATTTCATCAATCAATATACTTGGGCATGCTGAGCTATTGATTTCTGACCACCAAAAAGCACATTCGGCATTCCGAAAACAAGCCATATCAACTGATGCTATAGAACTTGGGATGACGGGTTTTGAAGGTGACATTATTGTCGATAAAAAGCATCATGGTGGTAATGATAAAGCAGTATGTTGTTATAATTCCGATCATTTTAAAAAATGGAAGTCAGAACTTGGATTCAATCTGGAACCTGCTGCATTTGGCGAAAACCTTACCCTAAATGGTCAGAATGCCCATGAAGAATTTGTCTTTATAGGCGACCGCTATCAACTGGGCGAATCTATAGTTGAGGTTTCAGAACCACGAGGACCATGCTATATGATTGGAATCAGGTACAATTACAAACAGTTTCCGGTTCATTTACAACAAAGCGGACTTACAGGGTTTTATTTCAGAACAATTAAAACAGGCCAGGTTAAAAAAAGTGATAAGCTGATCCATATCAGCTCACACCCTGAAAGGATTTCAGTAATGAATGTAAATTATGTAAGATATCACGACCCTGAAAACAAAGAATGGCTTCAGCGACTTGTCAATCTAAAAGAACTTACCTTAGAATGGAGAGAACGTTTTGAGATAATGCTTGCCAAACTGTAACTCTGTATGGCAGTTTTTCTTTTCTTAGCGCTTAATCAATAATGAATTTATAACCTACGCCACGTACAGTTTGCATAAAATGTGGCCTGTCTGGATTGCTCTCAATCTTCTTACGCAACCTAACAATATGCATATCGAGCGTTCGCGTATTTACATCAGAATTATATCCCCAAACTACCATCATTAACTCATCACGGTTAATTACAGTATTTGCATTCTTTAAAAAATATAAGAGTATCCTGTTTTCAAGTATTGTAAGTTCAATTTTCTTTCCTTCCCGCATCAAAGAATGAGTATTCGGATGATGCTCCATATTTCCAAATTTATAAATTTCAGTCTTCTCGTTATTGATAAAGAACTTTACCTTATTTTCAATTAATGCCACAAGGACATCCATATTAAAGGGTTTAGTAACATAATCAGATACTCCAAAATTGTAAGCATCAATTTTATCAATGTCCTGTGCCTTGGCAGTCATCATAATAATTAAATTACCAAACCCCAGCTTACGTACATTTTGACAAACTTCTGAACCCTGTTTTGTTGGCAACATCCAGTCAAGCAAAACAATATCTGGTTCTTCATTCATTATCAAATCCTCGGCGACTTGACCATCTGCAGCTTCTACAACTTTATATCCCTCAGTTTGCAAACGATGTGCAACCAAAAATCGAAGATTCTCATCATCCTCAACAACTGCAATTTTTATTTCTTTTCCCATGGCTATATTTCGTAAGGCAATTCAATTCTAAACTCTGTCCCTTTCCCTTCAATACTTTTTATTGTAATTGTTCCGCTCATAAATTTAATCAGTTCTGCACAGAAAGCCAAACCTAATCCCACACTACCTTGTTGATTATATTGATTCTGAACCCTATAAAATTTCTTGAATATATTTCTGATATCCTTTTCCGGAATACCAATACCCTGATCAGAAAATTTTAACTCAATCCGATTCTTAACCCTTTGAATAGCGATTCTTAAAATTTTCCTGTCAGGATTCGAGTATTTATAGGCATTATCTATTAAATTTTGAAAAATACTGCCCAAAAGTACCGGATCAGAATTAAAATACTCTACACCCTTAATTTCACATTCTATATCAAAACCGGGATATTTTAATTGATAACTATCAACCATATTCCGACAGAAAATTTCCAGGTTAATACTTTCAGGTTTCAACTTAATAGCATTGTTCTCAATCTGAGCAAAAGACAATAATCTATTCATTAAATCATTTAATTTATCCGCTTCTTCATCAAGAATCTTACCATAATGAAGGCGTTCACGATCAGATAAATTTGAAGCACTCCTGATATTGTTGCCTGCAATTTTTATTACACTAACAGGAGTTTTAAACTCATGAGTCAGATTATTAATAAAATCATATTGAAGCTTGAATAGTTTACTATTGATATTCAGATTTCTAAAAATTAGATACCCAATAAGAACAAGGACAAAATAGATGATAAATAAGCCGAATGCTATCGGTCTGAACCTGGAGTTTACCTCCTTCCTCAAAAAGTCCTTTCCTGAACTGAAGTATAATTTGTAATCAGAGAAAGGACCAGATAATGGCAGGTCATTGTCCACAAAGCCGGCATCATTATCTATTGATTCATAAACCAAGGGCTTAATACTTATATTTTGGTATAATTCAGGATGTGAATTTATAATCTCCAGCTTTTGAGGGTTTAAATAAAATGTAAGCATATCCATTTCATAAATTGGAGAAATCGAATTCTTTCTATACATTAATTCATTATAAATCTTAATTTCCTCTCGTCGTGGAATATTCATAAAGGTTATTCTATTAGCCCTTATGCTGTAAAAAACACTAAATCGATCATCATCATTTAAGGCTTGAGTTGTATCTGCCAATTCAATAAAACCACTGAACTTAAGTGCCATTTTATTGAACTCATCCCCTAATTCTAAGTTAAAGAGAGTATCGGGATTCGTATTTTTATAGAGTAAAATCGAATCTTGAGGAAGACCTCTCCCAAACTGAAAAATCGACTTGGGACCCATAGAAAAATTATTTACTCTAATCCCGTCATCAATTTTATGATTACTGATTTCTGTATCATAAAATATAACCCTTTCAACGAAGCTAAATTTTCTGAAAATAGTATCAATATATTTGGAAGTCTGGGCAGAGTCTAAATAACCCTGATAAAATGAAATTTCTGGTATTTTAATTTGAAAGAAATCATTGTAGGGCTTCACCGTTTGTTCAAGTACATCAATCTTTTGAGATGCAAAATCATTCTCAACATATCTCGAAGTAAGGTTATAGGCCAAATATAAAGCACCGGCCATAGCAGATGTTGTGAGAAAGAGGAAGATTATAACCAGAGTATAGTTCTTGCGGTATATGTATTGATACTCTTGCATCCGCTTATTCCCTGCTTAAATTTTGTTCGAGGAATATCTCAAGTTCCTTGTAAAATTCAAGTCGGTTTTCATTATTCCTAAAAACATGTCCTTCTTTTTCCTTAAAAATATAGGTAACTGGTACTTTCTTCTTTTTTAGCTCCTTCACAAATTGGTGAGTTTCATTCATATTAACCCGTGGATCCAGTGCACCCTGTGCTATCAAAACAGGAACTTTGATTTTATTAGTATGAAAAATAGGGGAAACTGCTCTGAAATAATCCGCATCGGTTTCAGGATTACCAACAGTTTCATAATACATTTGCAAATAAGGCCTGTAATAGGGTGGAATATCCTTGAAATATGTGAATAAATTTGTGAATCCGGAGTAAGAAGCTCCGCACTTATAAAGCTCCGGATTAGATATTAGTCCGTGAAGTGCAGAAAAACCCCCAAAACTGAAACCATAAATACCAATTCTTGAAGGATCTGCAATCTTTTGAGCGATAAGCCATTGGACACCGTCAGTTATATCATTCTGCATTTTAGCACCCCATTCCTTGAATCCTGCAATCCAAAAATTCTTTCCATAACCCTTTGATCCTCTGAAGTTAACTTGAAAAACTGCGTATCCACGGCTTGCAAGAAATTGAACTTCAGAATTATAACCCCAACTATTTCTAGAGTCTGGCCCCCCATGTGGCATTACAATTACCGGAAGATTTTTCGATAGCATGCCATTGGGCAGAGTTAAATAACCATTCACGGTTAACCCATCCCGAGTTTTATAGCTTATTGGCTTCATTTCTGCCATATTTTCTGCTTTCAGGGAAGAGTTTACATCGCTTAATTTGACCAGCTTATCATCCTCTATGGTGTACAAATAAAATGATCCAGGATTGCGATCTGTATATGTTCTGACAATAAACTTTTTTTCTGCGGCATCTGAACTGGCAAGCACAATTTCGGTATTCGGTAATAATACTTCGAGCTTTTTGAAGATATCTTTAAATGAACTATCAAGATAATGTCGTTCCTTTTTCCATGTCTCAAAGCCAGCATAAATTAATTTCCCCTTATTTATAGAATATATGGCTTCAGAAACATCGACCTTAGGATTGCTATATATAACTTTGTGTTCTTCTCCACTTATACAATCCAATTCTACCAGAGCCATTTTATCCCGATTTTTATTGGATAAGGCATAAATAGAACCATTGTCAGCACTAAAGCTGACTGGCATAATACTAGTCTTGAAATTATTGGTTAATACACTATTGAAGCTGTCGCTTTCTTTATCACGATACAATATGGTTTCATTAACTCCATCACTGGCAATGGCCATTCTTAACTTTCCGGAAGGATCAGAATACCATTTAGTAATATTACCGGGATTCTGAAATAACAAAGAAAGCTTACCAGTTTTCATATTTAATCGGTAAGCATCAAAAAGAGTAGAATCCCGCTTATTTAGAGAAACTAAAATCTGGCTATCATTTACCGGACCAGAAGAAATCAATCTGATTTTGGTCTTGGGAAAAGAGATTAACTCTCGTTTATTATTTCCGTTTATATCTACTGCAAACAGGCCAGGATCAATACTTTCGGTTCCTCCCTTTAAATATAGAATCTCATTATTACTTGCCCAAAAATAATTAGCGATGCTCCGGTTGGAATCACAGGTTAGCTGAGTAGTCGTTTTTCCATCAATCGTTTCAACATAGATATGAATTCTGTTGTTGTCAGGCTTTAGGTAAGAGATATATTTCCCGTCAGGCGAAATCAGATAAGATGTATTAATTGGAACATTGAAAAAATTTTCAATAGGTATCCTTTTACTTGCCTTTTCCATGGAACAGGAAACTATGGAAGCGATAAGAAAACAGACAATACAAATTCTAAATCCCGACATTCTATTTTAAAATTAAATCGAATTACCGTTTCAGTAATTATAAAAATGCCAAAAAAATGAAATTAAGCTTTTCAGAAAATAAATCACGAAATAAACTAATTGGTCAACTAATCAGTCAAGTTAGTAAATACATTTTTAAGTAGTTAACCGAAATCGTAACATTTAAACTACAAGCGATTTTTTCTCTATTATTGTATGAGAATAAAGCGAAATTTATTCTGATCCAAAATGGATATTCCGCATCTTAAATTTAACTCAGGCTATATTATCATACAAATATTCAAGTCTCGATGAAAAAGTTTTTATTCCTTCTATTGATTGTATCTATCACTTTAGAAGTGAAGGCCCAGCTTAATCCTGATGAAGCGATAGCAGTACAATATTTTCAGTCGGGAGATTATGAAAAAGCCGCTTTAATCTATGAAAAGCTATTCAACAGAACAAAAAATGCAAGCTATTACGACCCATATTTTACCTGTCTGCTCCGGATAAAAAAGTTTGAGGAAGCAGAGAAACTAGTCAGGATTCTTCAAAAGAACAATCCTGAAAATTATAACTATCCCGTTGACCTTGGCAGGGTTTTTCAGGAGCGCGGTGAACAGGAGAAGTCAACTAATCTTTATAATAATCTGATTAAAAATCTGCCTGCGAATGAATTTGCTATAAAAGACTTGGCCATCACTTTTTACCGGGCAGAGGCATATGATTTTTCAATCAAGACCTTTTTAAACGGCAGAAAAATTCTAAATGATGAAAAAACATTTATCTATGATCTATTAAGTTTATACCGCTATAGAAAAGATAAGATGATGCTTATTCAAGAGTATTTAATGCTCTTGACAATAAATCCTGAAGCATTGCAACAAGCCCAAAATGTTTTGGGCAGTATTCTGGAAGGTAAGGATGACTTTGATATTCTAAAAACAGCAATCTTAAGGCGATTACAAAAGGATGCTCAAAATATTGTGTTAACAGAGTTTCTCGCCTGGCAATACCTGCAACAAAAAGATTTTGATATGGCATTACGTCAAACTGTTGCCCTTGATCGCAGACTAAAAGAAGAGGGAGAACGAGTTTTTGAATTATCGAAATTATTGGTTTCAAATTTAGCCTATGAACAAGGAGTAGAAGCGCTAAATTATCTTATTGCAAAAGGTGAAAAAAGCAGATACTATATTCCTGCGAAAATCGATTTACTAAACGTAAAAACTATACAGCTTACTAAGGGCAATCTCAATAAAACCGAACTTATTGATCTTGAGAATGATTACGAGTCATTATTAAAAGAATTTGGGCGAAGTTCAGGTACTGCATTTGCAATACGACAACTTGCCAATCTTCAGGCATTTTATCTGAAAAAGCCGGCAGTAGCAGCTGATAATCTTCAAAAATTATTAGAATTGCCGGGAATTACTCCGGTAATCATTGCTCAAACAAAATTAGAATTGGGCGATATTTATACCTTGTCTGGAGAACCTTGGGAGGCGGCATTAATCTTCGGGCAAGTTGAAAAATCATTCTCAAATGAAGTCTACGGCCAAGAGGCTAAATTCAAGAATTCAAGATTAGCCTATTTTCAGGGAGACTTTCTGTGGGCAAAAGCACAGCTGGATATATTGAAAAGTTCAACATCGCAATTAATTGCCAACGATGCCCTGAATTTAAGTCTGCTAATTTCTGATAACCTCCAAAACGAAAATGATACGGCTGCATTAAAAAAATATTCGGAAGCAGAATTAAACATCTTCAAAAATCAGCAGGAAAAAGCATTCGAAATTTTAGATAGCATAAACATTCTTTTCCCTACTAATTCACTTGCTGATGATATATTGATGGTAAAATCAAAAATGTATATCAATACAAGCAAGTTTGATCAGGCAGTAGAAAATCTGCAAACTATCATAACTAATTTCAGCACAGAGCTTTGGGGTGACGATGCATTATTCATTTTGGCAGATATCTATGAAACAAAGCTCAATCAACCTGAAAAAGCAATCGAACTCTATCAGAGAATCATCGATGACTACTCAGGCAGTCTATATATTATCGAAGCGAGAAAACGCTTCCGACAGCTTAGGGGAGATAAACTTGGCTAATTTTCACTTCTGAAATTTTTAGAACTCATTAACTATCTTCGCAGTATGATCTTATATAACATAACCATCATTTTGGATGAAGAAATACATGAATCCTGGATCAAATGGCTAAAGAATGATTATTTAAAAAATATGATGATTCATGACCATTTTATCTCACAAAGAGTGCTTAAGGTGCTGGATTCCCCAAATGAAGGCCATACTTATTGCATTCAATTTGTTGCTGAATCTGTAGAAAAATACAATAGTTACAAACGCTTGAATACTGATCAGCTTCAGAATTATGCTCCGGCAGAATTCCTAAATAAATTTGTAGTTTTTAGTACATTAATGGAATTTATTGAGACCGAATGAACTTTATTAAGACAAAAATCAAGGATTTGCTTATAGTAGAACCAAAAATCTGGAAAGATGACCGGGGATATTTTTATGAAAGCTACAGTAAGCGAAATTTTGATGAAGCAGGTATAGCTGACAGTTTTGTTCAAGATAATCAATCACTTTCACAAAAAGGAACCTTGAGAGGTCTTCATGCACAATCCGCTGAACACGCCCAGGGCAAACTAGTAAGAGTGATCAAAGGGCGGGTTATAGATGTTGCTGTAGATATCCGCAAATCTTCAGAAACGTATGGGCAACATGTTGCATTAGAATTATCTGAAGAGAATCACCTGATGTTGTGGATTCCCCCCGGATTTTTACATGGTTTTGTTACTCTTGTGGATGATACCATCTTTACCTATAAAGTAACAAATCAATATAATAAAAATTCGGAATTTGGTGTTGTCTGGAATGATCATGACTTGAATATTGATTGGGGAATTGCTGCAAACGAAATAATTCTTTCAGAAAAAGATAAGGTGCTACCGCTTTTTAAAGATCTGGATAGTCCTTTTTAATACTTAAATTAACCTGAGTTCGATATAAGGAAGGGTTGAAGGTATTTTAATTCTTCTCATAATGCTCTAGGTTTGTATTATTTGATTTTTGAAACCAATTCCTGTGTTTCATAGCTTAGTTCAGCCCTTTCCTACGGAGTATTTCCGGCAAGAAATCCCCCTTTGGTCGGTGTTCTCACCGTACCAAGAACCATCTATCAAATGGT
>JAURKO010000053.1 GCA_030831705.1 Daejeonella sp.
GCCAAACCACTAACTTTAATAGCATCAGGTGCAGCGGCGGCATTTTGTTTCTTTTCTGCTGCAGGAAAAGAAAAGAAAATAATTATGAGTCAGGAATATGATCATTTTTTCAATTTTTTCCGGAAAATACTGATTCATGAACTTGTCTGTCCCGTTTACGGAAATATTCGAAGAACATAATATTCAGCAAAAGCATAGCCATCGAATAAAAATGATCCTCAAAAGGGATAGTTCCAACTCTGAATGCCATATTCTCCTCATTATTATACATGACCACCGGAATTGAAGTCAGGAGTCCGTTAACTATGTAAAATGGAATCAGAGAAACCAAATAAGCCAGGTAAAACCTACTTAAAAACTTCAACCTGAATACAAATTGGGCAATCAACAAAATTACAAGCAGTAAACCATAAGTGATCAACGTATAAACCCGATCATAAAACAGAACTAGTAAAACTGCACATAAAACAATCAGTAAATAAGTAATATATACTGAAAAAGACTCCAGTAAATCCCGTTTTATGTAGTAATTAAGACATTCGTAGATGAAAATACAGGCAAATGGAACGGTAACAAAAAATAGAATTTCCTCAAGCGGGAGATTCAGAAAATAGATGCCTTTAACATAGTCTGGATTAAAGGACCAAACTCCATAAATTGTAAATAGATAATCCCAAAACAGAAAAAGCAACCCGCTGATAAATAGGCCGGGGAAAATATACTTCCAACTTTGAAAAAATCTAACCCGTTTATCAAATGAAAGAATGACCGGAAATAAAACAGTCAGAAAATTAATGAGCAGATAGGTATTCTTCATATTTAACTATCAGATATACTTTTTGAATACTGTTAATTCCTCTTTCAAACAGCGGTCAGATTTAATCACAAATGTAGCCATATTCCTGATCAGATGCGAATTTGCCGATCTAAACCTCCTGTTTTTAAATAGCATTTAAATAGCATTTCGGTCTTAGTTCAGATTCTTACTAAAATCCAAAAGGTTGGGATATGATGCTGAATAGAAAATCGCCTCCTGCGAAAGCAAGAACCATCGAATCTTAAAATAATGGAATTGAACCAGCAGGGTCAAGACAGCACCCTTTTTCTCTAAACAAGAACTTGTTTAAACCTTAAATAATATTTACCTCGCGCTCAAGCATTATGCCGAATTTGGCATAGACACTTTCAATAATAGATTCTGAGAATTGAAAAATCTCATCACCAGTAGCGTTCCCATGATTAACTAAAACCAATGCCTGGTTCTTCCAAGTTCCAGTATTGCCTACAACTTTACCTTTCCATCCACAGTGCTCAATCAGCCATCCTGCCGAAATCTTGATATAGCCATCTTCGGCGGGAAAATGAACAATTTCCGGAAAATCGGTCTTCAATTTAAGGAACTGAGCATGTGGAATTACCGGGTTCTTAAAAAAGCTGCCTGCATTCCCTATAGTTGCCGGATCAGGTAATTTGCTAACACGGATATGAGAAACAACAGTAGAAAGGTCTTTGATAGATGGATTGTTGATTCCACGTTTTTGAAGCTCATCACTGATTGCTCCGTAGGTAATCTTAGGATGAAATTTTTTAGAGAGCTTAAAACTAACTTCAGTTATAATATACAGTCCTTTAAGTGCCGACTTAAATACGCTGTCGCGATAGCTAAAGCCACAATCTTCTTTTTCAAACACCCTGATGCTGCCACTTGCAATCTCAAATGCCCGGCATGAATGGAATATATCCTGTAGTTCTACACCATAGGCTCCAATATTTTGCACGGGTGCTGCTCCAACAGAGCCTGGGATCAGACTCAGATTTTCAATGCCGGCGAATCCATTATCAACACAATAATTAACCAGGTCGTTCCAAACAACTCCACCACCTGCTGTAACAATAACATCATTACCAATTATCTCAAATCTGATACCCTGAATTTTAATATGGACTACTAAGCCTTTATAATCAGCGGTAAAAAGCATATTACTGCCCCCTCCCAAAACCAAATGGGGGTAATTCTTCCAGCGATTCTGAGTAAAGAGTACGTGAAGATCATTTTCTTCGCTTACATCTAGATACCAGGCGGCATTGACTTCAACACCGAAAGTATTCAACTTCTTAAGTGGAACATTTTCAATTACCTGCATCTGTAATAAATAATAAAAATAGCATTTACTTCGACTGGAAATATTTTTTGGAGGCCAACAGCAGACCGAACTCTTCGGAAGGATTCTTTTTTATTGACTTATGATGAATCTTATGTGCACGTCTGATTCCTAAAAGGTACGAATTGCTGGATTTAAAACTCTTAAACCTGTTGTGAATAAACCAATCATGAAAAATAAAATAAATCACTCCGTAGACCGAAATTCCAAGTCCTATCCAAAACTTTACATTAAAATCAGTTCTTCCTTGCCACATGAGGTAAAGAGATAAGGAGGCAAATAGCAGACTAAACACGTCATTAAATTCGAACCAGCCCTTACGCTCAACATGATGACTTTTATGAATAAACCACAAAGGGCCATGAAAAAGATACTTATGAATAAACCACGAAAATGCCTCCATAGAAGCAATGGTGAACAGGATTATCGCGATGTTAAGTACAATTTGCATTGTTGGTTTTCTGTATTAGTTATCTGTTGTCTGAATTAGTTATCAGTTGTCTGTTATCAGTTGTCAGTAATTTATTGGTGAAGAATACAATCCTGCTTTCTATTAGGACTTCGGAAATATTTCGCTTGGAACAAATTTCCAAAACTTATAACCTATAACTTATAACCTACAACTTAAAACCTATAACTTATAACTCCCAATTAAATATGTATCGCCCTATTCTCCGTAGCCGCCATACTTGCTTCTTTAAATGCCTCAGTGTAAGTTGGATGTGCGTGTGAAATTCTGGCAATATCTTCTGCTGATGCCCTGAATTCCATAGCTACTACCGCCTCAGCAATCATATCAGCCACCCTTGGCCCAATCATATGCACTCCCAATATTTCGTCGGTAGATGCGTCTGCAAGCACTTTTACGAAGCCGTCAGTATCATTGCTGGCACGTGCCCTACCACTGGCTTTGAATGGGAACGAGCCACTTTTATATTGGGTACCACTTTCTTTAAGCTGTTCTTCCGTATAACCTACACTTGCCACTTCAGGCCAGGTGTATACGACCCCTGGAATTAAATTATAATTGATGTGAGGCTTCTGTCCGGCGATAACTTCAGCCACAAAAGTCCCTTCATCTTCAGCTTTATGGGCCAGCATAGCTCCCTTAACCACATCACCAATTGCATATACCCCAGGTACTGATGTTTCCAGATGATCATTGACAGGAATCTTTTTGCCACGTTCCTCTAAAGTGATTCCAATATTTTCAAGACCAAGGTTTTCCGTGTAAGCTGTACGACCAACAGCTACCAGGCAATAGTCGCCTTCTATACTGATTTTTTTACCTTCCGGATTATCTGCCGTTACAGTCACTTTATTGCCTTTTACACTTGCGCCTGTTACTTTATGACTTAATAAGAATTCCATTCCCTGTTTAGCCAGAACTTTCTGAAGCTCTTTACCCAAACTCTTATCCATTGTTCCTATTATAGAATCCATAAATTCCACAACAGTTACTTTAGAACCCAGTCTGGCATAAACAGAACCCAGTTCAAGTCCGATAACCCCTCCACCAATCAGAACCAAATGCTTCGGAATTTCCGGCAAATTCAATGCTTCCGTCGAAGTAATGATTCGCTTACCATCGGTTTTCAGGAAAGGAAGTTGTGTTGGCTTTGAGCCTGTTGCGATAATTACATTTTTGCCTGTAAGGGTTTCTGATGTTCCATCCGCTTTACTAACCTTAACTGTATTTTTATCAACCATTGAACCCATGCCCTGATAAGCACTGATCTTATTTTTCTTAAACAGAAATGAAATTCCACCTGTGGTATTGGCAACAACCTCATCCTTACGCTTGACCATTTGTTTCAGATCAGGCTTAAGGTCTTTCAGGTTGATACCATGTTCCTTAAATGAATGCAGGGCATTATGGTAATGTTCTGACGAATCCAACAATGCTTTTGAAGGGATACATCCAACATTCAAGCAGGTGCCCCCGTAAGTGCTGTACTTTTCAACAACAGCAGTTTTTAAACCAAGTTGAGAACAACGAATGGCAGCAACATAACCACCGGGACCACTACCTATTACTATTACGTCGAATTGCATTTTATATATTTTAAAAATTTAATACAAAGTTAATAAATATAGGGCCTTAAAAAAATTGGAAACGCAATAGTATTCGTAGTATTATTGGGATTTGGGGAGGTGGTTTTTGCGAAAACTAATAACGCGAATTGGATATAAGGAATTTAATAGACTGAAATATAATTATTTAGTTTTCTATGGCGCCAATTAATTTTATTTTGAAAAACAATACCTGAGTGTTATAGGTTAGTTCAGCCCTTTCCTCCGGAGTAGTTCCAGCAAGAAATCGTCTTCCAATTCAAATTGCCAATAGCCGGAAGCTACCTCCTCCGGTAAGGTTTATTTAACCTGGTGCTGATTTTCATTGGGACGGCAGCCCGGCAATAGGAGCAATTGCCTGTGGAAATAATTACATTTGATATTCTTTATCTAATTTTAATTTTCAAGATCAAGCTATATGTTAAAAATAAAGAGTCTGATGTTATTGTTTATCTGCCTGGTTTTGTCCCATACTAGCTGCCGTGGACAAAACAATAACTTCACCAGAGCGGATACATTAAGAGGCGCATTAAGTCCGCTAAGGAGTTCATATGATATTAATTACTACCACCTAGATATCAAACTCGATATTGAAAATAAGAAAATCAGCGGTTCAAATTTATTCCGGTTTACCGCAGTTCAGGATCTTAATCAACTTCAATTCGATTTATTTGAAAATCTTAACATCGAGAAAGTTAGCTATCAGGGTAAAGAAATTCAATTCAAAAGAGAATTCAATGCTGTTTTTATTAATTTTCCTGAAAGCATAAAAAAAGGAACCAAGGCAGAATTTACAGTATTCTATAATGGGAATCCAACAATAGCGAGAAATCCACCATGGGATGGAGGATTTACTTTTTCTGCCGACCAAAATGGCAAACCATGGGTCAGTGTATCCTGTCAGGGTTTTGGAGCCAGCTCCTGGTGGCCTAATAAAGACCATCAGTCGGATGAGGTTGACAGCATGCTCATCAGCATAGCAGTCCCGAAAGGCTTGATGAATGTAAGCAATGGGCGCCTGGTTTCTATCAAGGACAAGGAGGATAACTTTACCCAGTATAACTGGTTCGTTTCCTACCCGATTAACAACTACAATGTAAGTCTCAACGTTGCCGATTATGTCCATTTTAATGATAGTTATCAGGGAGAGAACGGAAATTTAACACTTGATTACTATGTCCTGAGAGAAAATCTGGATAAAGCAAAAAAGCAATTCGGCGAAAATGTAAAACCAATGTTCGGTGTATTTGAGAACTGGTTTGGCCCCTACCCATTTTACCGTGACGGTTATAAACTGATTGAAACTCCTTATTTAGGAATGGAACATCAAACTGCAGTAGCTTATGGAAATAAATACCTCAATGGGTATCGTGGGCGGGATCTTTCGGGTACCGGACTTGGTTTAAAATGGGATTATATCATCATCCATGAAACCGGACATGAATGGTTTGGAAATAATATCACAACTAAGGATATAGCTGATATGTGGATCCATGAGGGTTTTACCATGTATTCAGAAGCTTTATATGTTGAAAGCAGAGAGGGAAAAGCAGCCGGAGCGAAATATATTGCGGGTATCAGGTCGAATATTACGAACAATAGGCCTATAATTGGTATCTATAATGTCAATCATGAGGGTTCCGGTGATATGTATTATAAAGGAGCTAACCTCATTCACATGACCAGAATATTGCTGGATGATGATAAAAAATGGAGGGAATTATTGAGGGGGATGAATAAGGAATTCGGACTTAAAACTACTACAACTGAAGAGGTTGTGTCCTACATTAACAAGATTACCGGAAAAAATCTAAGTAAAATTTACGATCAGTACCTCCGTTATGAACAAATTCCTGTACTTGAATATAAGCAGGTTGGGAATCAGGTATCATACCGTTGGCAGGCAGACGTAGAAAATTTTGACATGCCAATACCGATTAAAAGGGGTAATAAAATGGAATGGATCAAACCCGAAAAAGAGTGGAAAAAGCTAACCCTGAACTCTGAATTTAGTCCGGATGTATTAAATTTCTATATCAAGCTCAAGAAAATTGAAACATAAAGCAGTTTCCTGATAAAATTTCAAACTAATCAAGTGTGAATGCAACTTTACTGGTAAACCTGCGTTTCATCTTAATAAGCATAAAATTTATAGGAGATAATTTACGCCATTAAAACACAAAAATCATTCAGATGAAACCATTCAAAACAATTCTCACGTTGGCAGTATTTATTTTGGCAGGATCAGAATTCGCGACAGCAATCCCAAATTCAACAATAATAAACAGCAAAAATTTCTTAGCACGAGATGATCGTCAGGTAGCCGGATTTTCGGGAATTATTGTTTCAGGCAGACATAATGTGTACATCACTATGGGCAGCACCGAGAGCCTGAGATTAGAAGGTGATGCCGATGTGGTAAATGAAATTGAAACCAAAGTAGAGAATGGCGTTTTAAAGATTCACAACAAGAAACAAATGAACACCCGTAGCTGGAATAATACGGGTAAGGTCAACATCTATATTCAGGCAAAAAGACTCAACAGTATTATACTTAGCGGTTCGGGGAATGTTGAGGTTAAGGGGAAAGTGAAATCAACAAACCTTACCACAACCCTCAGCGGATCAGGAAGTGTATCAGCAAATTTTGAGGTTGAAAATTACAATGCTTTAATCAGTGGCTCGGGGCAAATCTATGCAAAGGGAAGTGCTATCAATGCGAAAATTACTATCGCTGGATCAGGAGATTTTAATGGTAGCGGCCTGAGAACTTCAAACACAAGTGCAAAAGTTAGTGGTTCAGGAGATATTTCTATCCTAGTAGATAAGCAACTGGAAGCTCTTACAAGCGGCTCCGGAGATATCAGATATGGCGGAAACGCCGTAGTGAACAGCAAGAAAAGCGGCTCTGGAAATATTTCAAAAGAACTGTAATATCTACCTTAAATACCACACCCTAAACATTAAAAAGGGCACTTCATATTATATGAAGCACCCTTTTTAGCTTTACGCTTTACGCTTTACGCTTTCTGCTTTAAGCTTTAAGCTTTAAGCTTTAGATCAGACTCCTAACAAAAGCCTCGCTGGATCTTCCAGCAATTGCTTTACCCTTACCAGGAATCCAACCGACTCACGTCCGTCAATAATCCGGTGGTCATAAGATAATGCGACATACATAATTGGTCTAATAACCACTTGTCCGTTCAATGCAACCGGACGTTCCACAATATTATGCATACCCAGTATTGCTGACTGAGGCGCATTTATGATTGGCGTTGACATCATTGAACCAAATACACCACCATTGGTGATGGTGAATGTTCCACCGCTCATTTCTTCAATAGTTAATTTACTGTCGCGGGCTTTTACGGCCAATTCCACGACTGTTGATTCTATCTCAGCCAGCGACATTGACTCTGCATTACGGATAACCGGCACAACTAAGCCCTTAGGTGCTGAAACGGC
>JAURKO010000054.1 GCA_030831705.1 Daejeonella sp.
CATAAACCCCGGAATGCAAATCCCGGTCAGGACCGGTGACCTCTACCTCTACATATGATAATCCGCGTAAACCGGTTTCCAAGGATGGATGTTCCAAACTGATCATAGAGGTGTCTGATATTAAAACCACATCCGCTTTTAACCTTTTCTTATTTTCACCAACAAAAATGCCCAGATTACTTGAACCAACCTCCTCCTCCCCTTCTATCATAAATTTAATATTACAAGGAAGAGTTTTTGTATTCATCATTAGCTCAAATGCCTTGACATGCATGTAGAACTGTCCCTTGTCATCGCATGATCCTCGTGCATATATCTTTTCATCACGAATAGTTGGCTCAAAAGGAGGAGTTTTCCATAAGTCGAGCGGATCAGGTGGCTGAACATCATAATGTCCATAAACTAAAACTGTGGGAAGCGAGGCGTCAATAATTTTCTCGCCATAAACTATCGGATAACCCGCTGTGGGACAAATTTCAACTTCATCCGCTCCGGCAATTTTTAACTTCTCAGCTACATATTCTGCAGTTCTAAGCATATCAGCCTTAAACTTTGGATCTGCACTGACGGATGGGAACCTCAATAATTCAAATAACTCATCCAAAAAGCGTTGTTTATTTTCGCTTACATAGCGTTTTATATCTTGCATTAAATTAATTTTTATGTAAAGATAAGAATCTATACTTTGTCAGAAATCATTGTTTAGAAAAAACCAAATTTTATATGCTGGCTTTGGTTGAAAGCAGATCAAGGAGGCATCTTCCAGCATGATGAGATCAATTTAAATGACATTTTTAATCTAACTTATATCGAACTCAGGTTAAATTAAATTTGCTTGTAAATTCTTGTTTATAAACTACAAAAATTGATGATAATCAATAATCTCCAACAATCTAGTCTGATTACTGGAAATAAATTGTAATTAATCATTTAATGCTAATATTTGATTACTTAAGATAAATCAATAATCAGGCATAAGTATTCAGTTTCAAGCCTAAATCTCAAATCTCTTTCTTAATTTAGCAGACAAAAACAGGAGTAAATTTTGGATTATTTAGACGGACTAAATCCTTCTCAGCGGGCTGCAGTAGAACAGATAGAAGGACCAATGATGATTGTTGCGGGTGCAGGGTCAGGTAAAACACGCGTGATTACTTATCGTGTAGCACATCTCATCCGAAAAGGAGTTGACCCATTCAATATTCTGGTATTGACATTTACAAATAAGGCTGCTAAAGAAATGCGGGAGCGTATTATGAAAGTTGTTGGTGCAGAAGCAAAAAATATCTGGATGGGAACCTTTCACTCTGTTTTTGCAAAACTACTTAGAGTTGAAGCAACTAAAATTGGATACCCAACCAATTTTACAATCTATGATACCGATGACAGTAAGAGTCTGATTCGGACTATCCTCAAAGAAAAACAATTAGATGACAAGCTTTATAATGCCAATTTCGTTTACAATAGGATTTCATCTTCAAAAAATAATCTAATTTCTCCTGCTGAATACCTGCAAAATGAACATATTCAGGCTGAAGACTTTTCAACCGGGCGCGGAAATTTAGGAGAGATTTACCAAATGTATGCTCAGCGCTGTTTTAAGGCTGGCGCAATGGATTTTGATGATCTGCTATTTAAGACAAATGTACTGTTACGTGAGCATCCCGAAGTACTTTACAAATACCAGAATAAATTTAAATACTTAATGGTAGATGAGTACCAGGATACTAATTTTTCTCAATATCTGATTGTTAAGAAGCTAGCCGCAAATAATGAGAATATCTGCGTCGTGGGAGATGATGCCCAAAGTATTTACGCTTTTCGGGGGGCGAATATTCAAAATATATTAAATTTTGAAAAAGATTACCCCGATCTAAAGGTTTTTAAACTGGAACAAAACTACCGCTCAACCCAAAATATTGTCAGTGTTGCAAATAGTATAATCGCAAATAATAAAAATCAACTTAAAAAATCAGTATTTTCTGAAAATGAGGAAGGAGACAAAATAAAAGTCTCAAGAGCTTTCAGCGATAATGAAGAGGGCAAAATTGTTGCTGAAGCCATCATGCAGGAACAAGCACAACAACGTTCAAAATATCATGACTTTGCGATCCTTTATCGAACAAATGCTCAATCCAGAGCAATGGAAGAAGCACTTCGGAAATTAAATGTTCCTTATAAAATTTACGGAGGTCTTTCGTTTTACCAGCGTAAAGAAGTAAAGGATCTTATAGCTTACTTCCGGCTCACTTTTAATCCAAATGATGAGGAGGCAATCAAAAGGGTAATAAATTATCCACGTCGAGGCATTGGAGATACAACAATTGAACGGATTATGATTGCAGCTGATCAGTATAATCTGACCATGTGGGAAATAATCTGTGATGCCCCGAAATATCTGGATTCAAGAAGTTCAACTTCCGTTGCAAATTTCGCTTCTTTAATTCAAAGTTTTCATGTGATGACAAAAACGCATTCTGCGTATGATACAGCCCTGCATATCGCTCAACACTCCACACTTTTGAAAGACCTGTATTCTGATAAATCCGTAGAAGGCCTCAGTAGATATGAAAATATTCAAGAACTACTCAACGGGATCAAAGAATTTAGTGAACGTGAAGATATTGAAGAAAAGGGCCTGGACATTTTTATGCAGGACATAGCCTTACTTACCAATGATGATAACGACAAAAACCCTGATGCAGACACCGTATCCTTAATGACTATTCATTCTGCAAAAGGATTGGAGTTTGACAATGTTTTTGTTGTTGGATTAGAAGAGAACCTCTTTCCATCTCAAATGTCATTAAGTTCACGCACCGATCTGGAAGAAGAACGCAGGCTATTTTATGTTGCAATAACCAGAGCAGGTAAAAAACTGAGTCTTTCTTATGCCACATCTCGCTACCGCTGGGGGACTTTAACAAGTTGCGAACCCAGTAGGTTTATAGAAGAGATTGATGCCAGATATCTTGAACTAGACTTTAAACCTCAGGTTAAAAACTCAGGTGATTCACTTTTTGATGATGAAAGATCGGCATGGCAGCAAAAAGAAACCTTTAGCAAACCAAAACCAGCATCTATCCCAAAGACAAGCTCTATACTTCCAAAAGCGCATGTACCCAGTGAGGGATTCGCTCCATCAGATACTTCAGGTTTACAAATGGGTATGGAAGTTGAACATGAACGCTTTGGTTTTGGCAAAGTAATACATTTAGAAGGCAATAAACCCGACGTTAAAGCGACTATATTTTTTAAAGATTTGGGACAGAAGCAATTATTGCTGAAATTTGCTAAATTGAAAATTATAAAATAAATTCAAAATCGCGATTTAAAGCTTAAAAACCGCATATTTAAGCACTCGCCAACAGCCAATTACAATGACATTTGATTATAACACAACTAGGAAAAAGTTAATTCTGGCCGAATATGGACGTAATGTCCAAAATATGGTGAAATATATTGTTGATCTGCCAACTAAAGATGAGCGTAATCGATATGCTCAGGTTGTAATAGATCTGATGGGTTTTTTAAACCCTCATCTACGTGACGTTGCTGATTTCAAACATAAATTATGGGATCATTTACACATTATTTCCGATTTTAAAATCGATGTGGATTCTCCCTATCCAAAACCTTCTGAAGATGCCATCCGATTTAAGCCAGCTCCCCTTTCCTATCCACAACAAAGGATAAAATATAAGCATTATGGTAAAACAGTAGAGCTTATGATCAGCAGAGCTAAAAATATTGAAGAACCGGAACGTAAACAAGCGATGGTTCAGTCCATCGCAAATTTCATGAAAATGGCTTATGTCACCTGGAATAAGGATAGTGTTGCTGATGAAACGATCATCAAAGATTTGCGTGAAATGTCAAATGGCGCGCTACAACTGGAAGAAAATGTCAATTTACAGCGAGTAGAAGTCAGACAAGCACCAAGTGCCAGTAGACAAAGAAATACAAATCAGAATAAAGGAAGGCAGAACAATAGCAATAGAAATAATTCAGGATCCAATCGGCAAAGAAGTAATAACACCGGTGGGAAAAGATATTAAATTCTCAAACCTAAATCAATACATTGTTTTTGGCAATCATCTTTTTTTATTCGAGTCATGTCATGCTAATATTTTCTCAATCGATTAAAAATTAAGCATTTCAATAGTAATTTAACAATTAAGGAATATTAGTTTTTGTAAATTAGCTTTTTAGTTTTATCTAAAATCATTAAAACCCTTCACCGTAAAGATGAATGCATTTGAAATTGTTGGTGGTAAACCATTAAAAGGGGAAATTATACCTCAGGGAGCAAAAAATGAAGCATTGCAAATCATTTCTGCTGTTCTATTAACTGAAGAAAAAATTACAATAAGCAATATTCCGGATATTAAGGATGTTAATAAACTAATCGAATTAGTTGGAGATCTTGGAGTCAAAGTCGAACGATTAAATCAAGACACCTACACCTTCGAAGCTTCAAAGATCAATCTTGACTTTTTTCAATCGGAGGCATTCAGGGCAAAGGGAGGTAGTCTAAGAGGTTCAATTATGATTGTTGGTCCATTGTTAGCACGTTTTGGAAAGGCGGCTATTCCTAAGCCGGGTGGCGACAAAATAGGAAGAAGACGTCTTGACACACACTTTCTAGGATTTGAAAAGTTAGGAGCTAAATTTATATATGACAATAAAACTAACTTCTTTAACGTCGATGCTAGTGATCTAAAAGGAGCCTATATTTTATTGGACGAGGCCTCTGTTACCGGAACTGCCAATGTGGTAATGGCTGCTGTGCTCGCAAAAGGTGAGACAACAATCTATAATGCTGCCTGCGAGCCTTATCTTCAACAACTTTGTAAAATGCTGAATCGGATGGGTGCCAAAATTACTGGTATCGGTTCAAACCTGCTGAAAATTGAAGGTGTCAAAAAACTGGGTGGCACAGAACATCGACTTCTACCAGATATGATTGAAATTGGATCTTTCATCGGTTTAGCAGCCATGACAGAATCAGAAATCACTATCAAAGATGTTCGTTTTGAAGAATTGGGCATGATCCCTGAAGTATTCAGAAAACTGGGTATCAAATTTGAATTAAGAGGTGATGATATCTTCATCCCATCCCAGAAACATTATGAAGTAGATACCTTTATTGATGGTTCAATCATGACCATTGCAGATGCCCCTTGGCCGGGATTTACTCCTGATTTGCTAAGTATCATGCTAGTTATAGCTACTCAGGCAAAAGGGAATGTACTGATTCACCAGAAAATGTTTGAAAGCCGGTTATTCTTTGTTGATAAGCTAATTGACATGGGTGCTCAGATTATTTTATGCGATCCACACCGCGCAACAGTAATTGGTCTGGATAAAAAAGTAAAACTTCGTGGAATCGAAATGACCTCCCCCGACATTAGAGCAGGTGTGTCTCTACTTATTGCAGCACTCTCTGCTCAAGGAACATCAATCATTTATAATATTGAACAGATTGAGCGTGGCTATCAAAATATTGATACCAGACTTAAGGCATTGGGTGCAAACATTAAACGCATAAATGTGACTAACAAAACAGGTCACTAATTCAATCTATTACATTATTTCGTATAAAGGTTAGAATCAGGCTAAATCGTCGATTCTAGCTTAATAAAATTATTTATGAATATTGTAATCATCGGGAATGGTATTACAGGAATCACTTGTGCAAGGAATATCAGAAAGATGGATTCCAATGCCACTATTACTGTAATATCCGCTGAAACTGAGCACTTCTTCTCACGAACAGCCCTGATGTATATCTATATGGGGCATATGAAGTTTGAACATACCAAGCCCTATGAAGACTGGTTTTGGGATAAAAACAGAATAAGCCTGATCAAAGCATATGTCAAAACCATAAATGCCAAAGATAAATTACTTGTCTTCGAAAATGGCAAAACCTTAAACTATGATAAACTGATCATAGCCACTGGATCAATCCCTAATAAATTTGGATGGCCCGGAGAAGATCTTAATGGAGTACAGGGCCTCTATAGCATTCAGGACCTCGAAGAAATGGAAAGAAATACCACAAATAGTTCATCGGCAGTGATAGTTGGTGGCGGATTGATTGGTATTGAAATGGCTGAAATGCTACATAGCAGAAATATACATGTTACAATTTTTGTTCGTGAGAACTTTTACTGGAATAATGTCTTACCCAAAGAAGAAGGGCAATTGATTGGTAGACACCTCGCAGATCATGGAATAGTCCTTCGTCTAAACACCGAACTTAAAGAGATCATTTCTGACGATCAGAATTGTGTGAAAGGAGTAATCTCAAAAACAGGAGAACAGCTGAATTGTCAATTTGTTGGCTTAACTACCGGAGTAAAACCGAATATTGGATTCATTGAAGGTGATGAAATAGAGACAGATCAGGGGATTCTGATCAACGAATATTTTGAGACAAGCATGCCTGATGTTTACGCTGCGGGTGATTGTGCACAGTTTCGTAAGCCAAAAGAAGGAGAACCGGCTATTGAACAATTATGGTACACCGGAAAAATGCATGCAGAAACATTGGCAAAAACCATATGCGGTAATAAATCTGAATACAAACGGGGAATTTGGTTTAACTCAGCGAAATTTTTTGACTTAGAATACCAAACATATGGTAAGGTGCCGTCTGAAATAAATCAGGATCAAAAAACATTCTATTGGGAACACCCAAATGGTAAACATGCATTCCGAGCAAATTATAGTACTCAAGATAATAGAATTTTAGGTTTTAACTTCATAGGAATTAGATTCAGACAAGTAGTTGCAGAGGAATGGATCAGTGAAGGTAAAACCATTAGTTTTGTGATGCAAAATCTAAAAAAAGGCAGCTTTGACCCTGAATTTTCTAAAGCTTTTTTTAATGATATCTTGCTTAATTATTTAAAAAGTTTAAGCGGAGATCATCATGAATGTTAATTGATACTTATATATGAAAGATATTTCACTATCAATAGCTAGTCCCTCCCCAACTCAGCCTCTTCAAAAATTAGGGACAACATTCACCGCATGCGCAATATTATGCTCAATAATTGCTGCATCCGGAGCTGGTAAGTCATATCCCCTACTATTCTTTTTTCTGATCATTGGTTTGTTTATTTCTGGTGGCATAACTTATTCCATTCCGTATTTTAAAGCAAAGGCTGGAATAAAAAATGATGGAATAATGCAAAATTCCCTAAGCAGCAGGGGTGCTATCGCCTGGGGCATTGCAATACTAATGACCGGCTTTTATATTATACTTTACTGGTTTCCATATTATTTAGAAGGGCTGATCAGGACAATGGATCCAATGAGCATGATTCTTAGGGCTAAACCGTCTGATCAATGGTTTTTATATGGTGCCTTTTATACGCTGGCCGTATTGATTATGGGAATCCGCTTTATCGCCAAATATAAATTTAGTCGCTATCACATCATAAGAACTATTTCAGTAATGTTCTTTCAGCTGGGCTTCGCCTTCTTATTACCAGCATTTCTATTAAAATTAAACCAACCGGAATTTTACTTTTCCTATTTCTGGCCATTAAAGTATTCTTATCTCTTCCCAAATGATCTAGATTATCTGATCAAATCAGGAAATATGGGAGTTTTTATGGTATTCTGGGGTTTAGTTATGACATTCATTGCAACTCCTATTCTAACCTACAATTATGGAAAACGCTGGTACTGCTCATGGGTATGTGGCTGCGGGGCCCTGGCCGAAACATTGGGTGATCCTTACAGACAAAATTCAGATAAATCTCTCAAAGCCTGGAAAATAGAACGCTGGATGGTACATTCTGTCCTTGTATTCATTACGCTTACAACAGCTCTGCTTTGGCTGAACTCCTGGAAAAGTGGAACTATTTTAGGCGATGCATCAGGCTTATTTTCACAATGGTATGGTTTTCTAATAGGATCAGTATTTTCAGGGGTCATTGGAACCGGATTTTATCCAATAATGGGGTCTCGTGTTTGGTGTCGCTTCGGATGCCCAATGGCAGCTGTTTTGGGATTATTTCAGAGA
>JAURKO010000055.1 GCA_030831705.1 Daejeonella sp.
AACTCATACCTTTCATCAGCAGCTGTCAGAGCGGTTATACCACAAAATATCAGGTTATACTGGGGAGTTAAAGCTATTTCAGAAGAAAGTAAAGTTTTTGAACTTTATGCTCTGAAAACTAGTAGTCTTGGTGGCGGACCTGCCTTAGAAGGAGAGGTAATTTCTGATGCACGTTCTGATTATGACCAGAAGGGTAATCCGGAGGTTGTAATGGTTATGAATGCCGATGGTGGACGTGCATGGAGATCAATAACTGCTGCAGCATCAGCTGATCCAAATAATAAAAAAAGCGTTGCAATTGTACTCGATAATTTAGTTTACTCTGCGCCTACAGTTCAGGGAGAAATACCAAATGGAATTTCATCCATTAGCGGTACCTTTAAAGTAGAAGACACTCAGGATCTTGCGAATGTTTTAAAAGCAGGAAGATTACCTGCACCTGCAAAAATTGTAAGTGATTATGTTGTTGGTCCATCTCTAGGAGCAGCATCAATTTCAGCAGGTTTAGTTTCAACTATCGCCGGTATTATATTCATCCTGTTATTCATGGCGATGTACTACAGTACAGCAGGATTGGTCGCAAATATTGCCCTGTTAGTAAACTTATTCTTTTTAATGGGAGTACTTGCATCTCTAGGCGCAGTATTAACTTTACCTGGTATTGCAGGTATCGTATTATCCTTAGGTATGTCTGTTGATGCCAACGTTCTGATTTATGAAAGAATTAGAGAAGAGTTGTCTGCCGGCAAATCTGCACGATTAGCAATTACGGAAGGATTTAAAAAAGCAATGCCTTCTATCCTTGACTCAAATATTACCACTTTCTTAACAGGTGTGATTCTTTATATATTCGGGCAAGGTCCAATTGTAGGTTTTGCTACCACCCTTATGATTGGTATCATCACTTCCCTGTTTGCTGCAATATTCATTTCAAGATTGGTATTTGAATGGTTACTTGACAGAAAAAAGCCGATCAGTTTCTCAATTAAGTCAACTGAGAACCTATTTAAAGATTCTAAATTTGACTTTATAACAGGTAGAAAGCGTTTTTATATTCTCTCAGCAGCGATAATTTTTGCCGGTATCGTCTCTGCCTTTACTCAGGGATTCAGCCTTGGTGTAGATTTTCAGGGTGGAAGAGCTTATTTTGTTGCATTTGATAAACCAGTTGAAGTTGAAAATGTACGTTCAGTCTTGGTTAAAGAATTTGGAACTGCAGTCGAAGTAAAAACTTTCGGTTCGTCAAATCAAGTTAAGATTACTACAGCCTACCTGATTAATGATAATTCAGATCAGGCAAATGATCAGGTAAGTGAAAAGCTAGCATCAGGTTTGAAAAAGATAAACCCTATTTATGAAATAAAAGATTCACAAAAAGTTACCCCTACAATTGCCGAAGACATTAAAACTTCAGCTATTTACGCTACTATTTTCTCTATTCTGGTCATATTCCTATACATCCTAGCAAGATTCAAAAGGATGGCATTTGGTTTTGCAGCAATTCTTGCACTTGTACATGATGTGTTGGTACTACTCGCAATCTTCACCTTATTTAATGGTTGGCTACCATTCTCACTGGATATAGATCAAGCATTTATAGCAGCTATATTGACCGTAATGGGTTATTCAATTAACGATACTGTGGTTGTATTTGACAGAGTGCGTGAGTATATTGGTCAACATCACTCCAAAAATGAAGATCTTCCTTCTGTCATCAACAACGCGTTGAACAGCACATTAAGCCGGACAGTTATCACCGGTGTTTGTACTATTGCAGTATTACTTATCATTTTCATCTTTGGTGGTGAAATATTGAGAGGTTTCTCCTTTGCAATGCTTATTGGAGTAATATTTGGTACTTATTCTTCTCTATTTGTTGCAACACCGTTTGTTGTAGAATTTATCAAAGAAAAAGACAAAACAAAAGCATAAGCATTTCTTTTGGAAATATTTTAAAGCATCCGCTCGTGGGCGGATGCTTTTTTTTTGTTTTATCATAAAATTAAATAGATATTTGTCATACTAACAATAAGTATGGCAACAGAATTATTTAGCACGTATTCCTATCTGCTTGACAGAACTGCTCGTAAAGTGAAGCAGTATGCTCAACGCCGTTTCAATGCAGCCAACTACGATATAACCGTAGACCAATGGTTGATTATAAAAAACCTGAACAACAATAATGATTTAAATCAGAGTCAGTTAGCCGAAATTACAGGAAAAGATCATCCTACCTTAACCCGAATTATAGATCTATTGTGTAAGAAAGGTCTGACTGAAAGAAAGATTCAGGCTAATGACCGACGATGTTTTACAATACATCTGACTAAACTGGGTATTCAGCGGGTCGCAGAATGGGAGCCACACATGGCTGAAATCAGAATGAAAGCCTGGCAAAATCTTACAGAAGAAGATTACAAGAATTTGAAACGTATTCTGGATACCATCTATATGAATCTTGATGAACAGGAGACGCTTTTAACAGAATTATAGATAATACTTATTAATACATAATAAAATGATTTCTACAGACATTTGTATAATTGGAGCCGGCCCTGTGGGACTGTTTGCTGTATTTGAGGCAGGATTGCTCAAAATGAGGTGCCATCTGATTGACACTCTACCTCAAATAGGCGGTCAATTATCTGAGATCTATCCCCAAAAGCCAATTTATGATATACCGGGATACCCCGAAATAAAGGCACAGGAGCTAGTTGAACGTCTAATGGAACAAATTGCACCCTTCGACCCCGGGTTTACACTGGGAGAACGGGTTGAATCCCTTGAAAAGCAGGAAGACGGTTCCTTTATTGTTGGTACTAGTGATGCAACAAAAGTTCATTGTCAGGTTGTTGTAATTGCCGGTGGATTAGGATGTTTCGAACCCCGCAAGCCTGACATTCAGGGATTACTTGACTTTGAAGGTAAAGGGGTAGAATACATGGTTAAAAAACCCGAAAACTTCAGAAATAAACGGGTTATCCTAGCAGGTGGTGGAGATTCTGCGCTAGACTGGACGATCTTTTTAGCTGATATCGCCCAAAGGGTAACTTTAATTCATCGTGGTGATACTTTCAGAGGAGCGCCCGATTCTGCAGAAAAAGTGCATGAACTGGCTAATCAGGGCAAAATCGATTTAATCCTTCAGTCAAACTTACTAAGTGTAAGTGGTGATGATAGTCTGAACGAAGTATCTTTCGTAGGACGAGATCAAGTTAACAGAACAATTCAGACGGATTATTTAATCCCATTATTTGGATTGAGTCCGAAACTGGGTCCAATTGCAAACTGGGGTCTGACTATTGATAAATCTGCCATTTTAGTAGATACATTAGATTATTCAACCAATGTAGATCGTATTTATGCAATCGGAGATATAAATACCTATCCTGGAAAGCTGAAGCTAATTTTATGTGGGTTTCATGAAGCGGCATTAATGGTTCAAAGTGCCTTCAAATATGTTTATCCAGACCAAAAATTAAGTTTTAAATACACGACAGTTTACGGCGTTAACGCATTCTAAAATGATCAATATTACAATTGAAGACAGGAACGGAGAGCAACAGTCTATTGAGATTCCTGAAGAAATCAGTCTGAGTTTAATGGAGGTTTTAAAGGCCTCAGAATACAATATTCTGGCAACCTGCGGAGGAATGGCTTTATGCGCGACCTGTCATGTGCAAGTGCTAAAAGGCCTTGAAGATTTGCCTGAAGCCAGAAATGAAGAAATGGACATGCTTGACACCCTTCCTGATGCAGGATTTGATAGCAGACTAGCCTGCCAGATTAGAATGTCTAAAACTCTAAATGGCATGATTTTCCGAATCAGAGGCGATGAGCTTTAAAATTCAACAAGAATTGTAAATAAAACATGGCTATTGAAAAACCTCTGTTTGAATCTGCTGCATTTCCCAGAATAATACTTATTGGAGGTGGATTTGGTAGAATTGAATTAGCAAAACATTCAAAAGACAAAGAAGTTGAAATCATAAAGCTTAACAGGCATAACTAGCCCGGTAACTAACAAATGCTCATTGATAACTAGTTTACTCAAGGATCATTTTAAAATGCTGTATCCCCGCCTCTTCAAACTGTTCACCTGACTTTTCAAATCCGAATTTAGCATATAATGACATTGCATCAAGCTGTGCGTGCAAATAAACATACTCAGCGCCCTGAGGAAGGTCATTTAAAACTGCAGAAACCAATGCCTTTCCCATTCCATTTCCTCTGAATTCTTTTAATACGGCAAAACGTTCGAGCTTGTACCCTTTGTCGGTTTTACGCCAGCGCGAAGCACCCGCAGGCACACCATTGAACCTGCCAAGAAAATGTACAGAAACGTCTTCAAATTCCCATTCCAGTTCGGGAGGACAATTTTGTTCATCAACAAACACTTTTCTTCGGATAGCAAAAACTTGCTGAAGGTCTTCTTCATTACTTACCCGTTCAACTTTTATTTGATTCTCCATTTTCATGAACTGCTTTAAATATGAAAAAGGGCAAGCATTACTTTAAGCCCCTATAAAATAAATTAGAGCTTTTCGTTAACATTAAGGCAGTTGAGATCTTCGAAAGCCTTGATCAATCTTTTAACAAAATTATCTTCGCCTTTTCGAAGCCATACCCGAGGATCGTAATATTTCTTATTAGGCGAGTCCTCTCCTTCCGGGTTACCGATCTGACTTTGAAGATATGCCTCTTTTAACTGGTAATAGTCTTTTATACCTTCCCAGAAAGCCCATTGCATATCTGTATCAATATTCATTTTGATAGCTCCATAGGATATTGCCTCACGAATTTCTTCCTGCGAGGATCCTGAGCCGCCATGAAATACAAAATTTACTGGTCTCTCAGCATTTATATTAAACTCAGAACGAACAAAGTCCTGAGAATTCTTCAGAATTACCGGCTGTAGTTTGACGTTGCCAGGCTTATAGACACCATGAACATTCCCAAAGGCAGCAGCGACAGTAAATTTTTCACTAATTGTACTTAATTCTTTGTAGGCATAGGCTACTTCAGAAGGCTGAGTATACAATTTTGAGCTGTCTACATCACTGTTATCTACACCATCTTCTTCTCCACCAGTTACCCCCAGTTCAATTTCAAGAGTCATGCCCAATCCCTTCATCCGGCTTAAATACTTTTTACTGACTTCAATATTCTCTTCAATTGGTTCTTCAGAAAGGTCCAGCATATGCGAGGAGTAAAGAGGTTTACCATATTGTGCAAAAAAACGTTCACCATGATCTAATAATCCATCAATCCAGGGTAAAAGTTTCTTAGCGGCATGATCGGTATGTAAAATCACAGCTACACCGTAATGCTCGGCAAGAAGATGAACATGTTGTGCTGCTGACACACCTCCAAGAATACATGCGTTTAAATTATCATTATTCAGCGACTTGCCTGCGTAGAATTGTGCTCCACCATTTGAAAGCTGAATAATTACAGGGGAGTTAACAGACTTAGCTGTCTCCATTACTGCATTGATAGAATTTGTACCAATTACATTAACCGCTGGCAGGGCAAACTGATGTTTTTTTGCAACTTCAAATAATTCCTGAACTGCATCACCATGCAAAACTCCCTTAAACTCTTTTAAACTCATGATTTTTGTTTTTTATAAGATGACCGAAATTATGAAAAATAGCCTCAAAATCAAGCAATGAGCTTAATTATTATATCCATTTAAGGATATTTTAATTCTATCATTTTGAGGAGCATTGCTTTCTTAAAATTTTTGTTTCTTTGTAATGTATACACAAATCCAAAATGGCCTGGTTTAAGAGAGAAAAAAAGGGGATTATAACTTCCACAGAGGAAAAGAAAGAAACACCCGATGGGTTGTGGAATAAATGTCCCTCATGTAAGAAACCGCTGCATTACGCAGAACAGGTAGAGAACAAGTATGTTTGCCAATACTGTGCCTATCATTTGCGAATCGGCTCAAAAGAGTACTTCGAAATTCTTTTCGACAACAATGAATTCACCGAAATATACCCCAATATAAGGTCAGCTGATCCTTTGAGCTTTACTGATACAAAAAAGTATACCGAAAGACTGGAGGAAAGTTATGAGAAAACAGGCTTAAACGATGCAATACGTGCTGCTTCAGGTAAATTAGCTGGGCAAGATTTAGTCATTGCCTGTATGGACTTTAATTTTATTGGCGGATCAATGGGTTCGGTTGTAGGTGAGAAAATTGCACGTTCAATTGATTTCAGTATCAAGCACAAAATTCCTTTCATGATGATATCGAAATCAGGCGGTGCAAGGATGATGGAAGCTGCTTTTTCATTGATGCAAATGGCCAAAACTTCGGCTAAATTAGCCTTGTTGAGTAAGGCTAAAATCCCATACATATCATTACTTACTGATCCAACAACCGGTGGTGTTACTGCTTCCTATGCGATGCTGGGCGACATCAATATTTCAGAACCTGGGGCTCTAATTGGCTTTGCAGGTCCGAGGGTAATCAAAGAAACCATCAAAAAAGATCTTCCAAAAGGTTTTCAGACTTCAGAATTCGTACTGGAACATGGATTTCTAGACTTTATAGTTGACAGAAGGCAAATGAAGGAAAAATTAGGATCTTTTCTGAAGATGCTTAATACTTAAATTCCTATAGTTTCCTTAAGATTTCTGTTGCCTTATTTTCAAACATCATTTGCCATTCGGGGGCTAAGTTTGTATCTGAATCTTCCTGTGCTTCACCTATATTTCTAAGTTGTTCAGCAGTTGGTGCATAGTAAATATAACCATTAGTATAGGCTGCTATGAAGGTATTCTCATTTATAGCGCTCTTTTTAATATTGAGACCAAGTTGAACAGTTAGCTCACCTGGAAAAGTAATGAGTCGCATATTTCCAATTCTGACACCCATGATTTCAACTTTAATCGTACTAGCGCCTGCTGATTTTAGCTGATGCATTTTAACCAATGATAAATTTTCACGAATTCTGGTTAAACGCTCCATCATGTAGATGTTAGATCGATAATTTTCTATGTCTTTTCTATTTATCGAATCCAAACGAATCATATCAATTCTATCCTGCTTCTCTTCCTGCATATATCTTTGTCTATAAAACGAAGGATATTCTGAATCGCTATTATACTTCGTATTCAATGCAATAAATGTTTTCAGATTTATATTTGTTCCTCTCAGTGAATTCAATATCCGTCTTTGTTCAGCCTCTAAAGTTGCAATTCGTTGAGCGAAATTCGCTCTTGGAAGTTCCAGATACTCATTAAACACTTTTATTTCTGTATCATTTACCGTTTTAATGCTCTGTAATGCATTAAGGATACTTAAGCCAAGCATATTACCCAACGGCTCGGCATCTGTAGGATTATCTATTCCTTTATAATTGACCGGGTTAATGTCTCCACCGCAGCCCTGTAAGAAAAGAGCCATTGAACCTTTTAAGTTATCTTCAATTACTTTGGAAGCAAAACCAATGATATCTGCCGTATTGCCACCATTTGGAACGCCCTGTATGGGGTGTACTGCAAAATTATAGAGTACCGCAAGAGTTTCTCCATTTAATTTATTCAACCTGAATATCCCGATCTGTGGATCAGTTGGGCCAATTTCTGCAAGCTCGTTATCTGGTGGAAGCGAATATGCACGACGTGCATCAGTTTGAGATCCATCTTTCATTTTGTACCTTCGGTTTTCCATGATTCGATTCTCATAGCCTGTTCCGGCTCCCACATTGACGGGAAGCAAATTTTTCAAGGCTTCCCTTACCGCTTGTACCGTCAAACTATCCGTATCAGCCCGAACAATTCCATGGCAATGACTTGCATTAATTAGAATGTTTGAGGCTGGTATATTCAATTCCTTCTGGATCTGTGATCGAACTTTTGAAAGATATCCTTCCTTAATTGGACCAATTTCTTCTAGAGCCACAACATCCAGAGTAATAATTACCATTTTTATGAGACCATTATCCAATACCAATGCTTTTACATAAAGTGGATCATTCACTAAACCTGCAGTTCGGTCAGTAATATCTAGTTTGGCCACTCCTGCTCTTATTTTAGCCTGTGCATTTTGAGAAATTATCAAAAAACTAAAAATAGAGATCAACGTAACAATATTAAATATTGGCTTAATAAGAAATCTTATAATTGAACTTAAACTATTAGTATTCAGCATAATAGAACATAAATGAATATGAGTATAAGAAAATTTAACTTTGACATTAAATAACAATAAAATAGCTACGCTTCAGAAGAGTTGAGAATAAAATTAACTACCCATTGTTAATTCCTCAAAAGCAGCAGTCAAGCTCCTTTGGATTCCCTGACCCTGAAAATCTTCCGCACCAGGTATGCTTTGGGCTTTTAAAACATCTTCTTTCGATTTGCCAGCTTTTATTTCATTATTAACAAAAGAAAGTAGTTTTTCAAGGTAATTCTGCATTGCCCTAATTTCTTCTTTACCACCTGTAACTTTTAACGGATCCGCAGAATGACCAAATACAAATAAAGTATCCTTATCGAATTTAGCAACTGTTTTATCCAATACATTAATCCAGCTTTGAATATTTGCACCTCCTGCCCTATCGATGAAAGGAAATCGCTTATTAAACATAAGATCCCCCATATGTGCGATATTGGCATTCTCAAAATGTACAACTATATCTCCATTTGTGTGTCCTGCTCCAAAATAATGCGCTTGAATACGTTCAGTACCTACTTTAGCTTTCCATTGATCCTGAAATACAGTATCAGCAAAAAGTTGTTTATCTTGAGATTTCTGTGCAGATGCTATCTTTTGATGATTAGCAAGACAATTTGCATGTCCAACCACTTTCTCAGCCAATCCTTTAAAGGCAAGGTTCCCTCCTGTATGGTCAGCATGATGATGTGTATTGATTAGGAAATTTATTGGCTTAGAGGAAATTTTCTTAAGCTCTGCAATCAAATGAGTGGCCTGATCAACAAACTGGGTATCGACCACTACCATTCCAGAAGTATTTGACAACCAGGCAACAGTACCACCCTGCTCCGTGAAGATACCTACGTCATTTCTTAATGGAGTAAATTTATAAGCAGGCTGCATCAGAAGTTTAGCCAGCGCATTATTATTTGAGGTAGCTAACATAGCCAATGAAAGTCCGGTTCCCTGTAAAAATTTTCTACGTTGCATTGAAAATCAGATTAAATGAAATTAAATTTAATAAAAAAGCCTTTAAGTAAAATTCAAAGACCTAGCCCTCGACATGACAAAATTCCTTTAGCTTAACTATAACATAATCAATTTCTTCTTTTGAGTTGTATTTGCTAAAAGAAAACCGTACCGCAGGACGATTGGGATTTGCTTGAATTCCATTGAGTACATGGGATCCAATATTAGTTCCAGAGCTGCAAGCGCTACCCCCTGATGCAGAAATTCCGGCAATATCAAGACTAAAAAGTAACATTTCGGCCATATCCATTTCAGGAAAGGAAACATTCAAAACTGTATAAAGGCTCTTTTCAGGATCAGTTTCACCATTAAATTCTATTCCTGGAATATTTATCCTTAGCTGATCTATCATATAAGATTTAAGTCCCTGAATATACTGATGGTGCTCCTCCATTTCAGCATAGGCAACCTCCAGAGCCTTTGCCAAACCAACAATGCCATATACATTTTCTGTGCCACCTCGCATATTACGTTCCTGGGAACCGCCAAAAATCATAGGATTGATCTTAATTTTATGATTAATGTATAAAAAACCTACACCCTTTGGCCCATGTAATTTGTGAGCTGCACATACCAGAAAGTGAACCTTAAGTTTATTCAGATCGTGAAGGTAGTGTCCCATAGTCTGCACCGTGTCACAATGAAAAATTGCATTATACTTTTCGCATAATTCGCCTACCCTTTCAATGTCCGTAAGCGTCCCTAATTCATTATTGGCCTGCATAAGGGAAACAAAACTTCGTTCATGAGTATCAAGAAGTTCTTCCAGATGCTGATAATCAACAGATCCCCTTTCATCTATATTGACATAATTCAACTGAATCAGTCCGCTGCTTTCAAGTGCCTGAAGGCTATGTAAAACTGCATGATGTTCAATTGCACTGGTAATTACATTTTTTATACCATAGTCTAATATACTACAGCGAATAGCCATATTATCTGCTTCTGTACCACCCGAGGTAAAGAAAAATTCGGAAGGTGAAGCATGTAAAAGTGTTGCAACACTCTTTCTTGCCTTCTCTATTAATGTACGTACTTCACGGCCATGAGCATGAATAGAAGAAGGATTGCCATAATGACTCTCCATTACTTCATAAACAGACTTTAACACCTCCTTATCTATGGGGGTTGTAGCTGCATTATCTAGGTATACACGCATATAATTTATATTCAACAGATTATTTTCTAAACCTGCCATTGGTCGAAGCAGATTTAAAAATTGATGGAATTTCTACTCAGTCAAAGAGTATTTCACTATTTTATTTAATAACTCTATTCAGTTAAGTGCAATATTTCTTTGATATCTGAAATAATTTTTTGAGCAAGGTATTCTGCACCGGTTTCTGAACTACTTTCTGAATAAATTCTGATTATAGGTTCTGTGTTTGATCTCCGGAGATGTACCCACTGTTTATCAAATTCAATTTTCAATCCATCAATAGTGGTGTGCGGTTGATTTTGATACCTCTTTTCAATCTCAATTAACAATGAATCAATATCCATCTCGGGGGTTAATGTGATTTTATTCTTAGAAATATAATAAGCTGGATAGGAAGCCCTCAGCACTGAAACAGATTGCTTATTAATTGCAAGATGTGTTAAAAATAAGGCAATTCCCACGAGTGCGTCACGTCCATAATGAGATTCGGGATAAATAACACCACCATTTCCTTCCCCTCCAATAATAGCATGAGTCTCTTTCATTTTATTGACCACATTTACTTCTCCAACAGCCGCGGCGTTATAAATTCCACCAGCCGCCTCAGTTACATCCCTTAAGGCACGGGTTGATGATAAATTTGAAACAGTATTTCCCGGGGTATGTTTCAAAACGTAATCAGCTACAGCTACCAAGGTGTATTCTTCTCCAAACATCGAACCATCTTCACAAACAAAACACAACCTATCCACATCAGGATCAACAGCTATACCTAAATCAGCCTTTTTAGCAAGTACTAAACGTGATAAATCAACCAGATTTTCAGGTAATGGCTCAGGATTATGAGGAAATTCTCCATCAGGCTCACAGTACAATTCGTGAATAATATTTACCCCGAGAGCTTTTAGCAGCGCAGGGACAAAAATTCCACCTGAGGAATTTACACAGTCAATTGCGATTTTAAAATTGGCATTCCTTACCGCTTCGGCATTAACTAAAGGTAATGCTAATACTTTATCTATGTGCTTTTGTAAATAGCTGTCGTCATAAGTAACCTTACCCAAATCATTAACCTCGGCGAACTCAAAATCATTCTCTTCGGCCATAGCGAGAACTAATTGTCCTTCGAGGTCTGAAATAAACTCTCCTTTATGGTTCAATAGCTTCAATGCATTCCATTGCTTCGGGTTATGGCTAGCTGTAAGAATAATCCCACCACCGGCATTTTCATCAGGAACGGCAAGCTCTACGGTAGGTGTGGTCGAAAGACCAAGATCAACAACATGAATTCCAATACTTTGCAAGGTTCCAACCACGAGATTCCGAACCATTTCGCCCGAAATTCTTGCATCTCTTCCAATTACTACTTTATTTTTACCTGTACTCGCTATCACCCAGCGGCCATATGCTGAAGTAAATTTTACTATGTCTGTTGGGGTTAACCCACTTCCTGCAAGTCCGCCAATTGTACCCCTGATTCCGGAGATTGATTTTATTAATGTCACGATTTTAAATTATTGGACAAAAATAACAATTACATTCTATTCATAACTCTAAAACAGTAAATGTATATATTTGCCTCTATACCCTATGATGGGCATGGCAAAGAAGTAGTTTCAAAACAGGTTCAATTCGCCTTATGATCATATTCTGTACAATCAGCGAAATGATTAAGTTTAGAATTTTATATTTATTATTTATGTACATTCCTCAAACCATATATAAAATCAAATTTACTCGATATTGCTTGTGGCCGGAGAAAACATGCTGTCTATCTATGTAAAGAAGTATACTGCATTACAAGAGTAGATTTTTAGATCATGAATTTAAAGTTTGCCCCGCAGTTTGAATAAAAAATCGGAATTATGTGCATGAATTTAAATCAATTGGTGAATATTCACCCAATACATATAACGAGACAAAATCAGAACGACTGATTTTTATTTGCGAAAAAACCAATGCTTGAACAGATTATTCAGTTTGACCAGAATTTATTTTTTGGCATAAACCAGGGACTAAGTAACTCCTTTTTTGACTGGCTGATGCCAGCCTTGAGAAACCGCTATTTCTGGACTCCCCTCTATTTGTTTGTCATAATCTTTTTGGCTAGAAATTATGGCAAAAAAGGATGGTTAATATTGTTATTTGCAATCATAACTTTTGGCATTACTGATTACTTTTCATCATCAATAATCAAACCATCGGTTGAACGTTTAAGGCCATGCAATGACCCTGAATTAAAGAATGAAGTTAATAATTTAATTGCATGTGGAACGGGATATAGTTTTCCTTCATCTCATGCAGCTAACCATTTTGGATTAGCTATTTTTCTGATATTAATTTTCTACCATAAATGGAAGTTGATTCTACCCATCGGAATATTCTGGGCTTTTTCAATCAGCTTTGCTCAAATTTATGTTGGGGTCCATTTTCCTCTTGACATACTTTTTGGAGCATTACTGGGTTCTATGATTGGATATGTAGTAGGCACATTATTACTCTTGAATAAATCATTTCAAAAATGGGAATCTGGGAATTAATTCTACTGTTTGGCAGCTCAATGATTGGGGGACTGGCAATCTTTCTTTTGAAGAAGGATAATAGCAACCGACTAAAACTTGTACTTTCTTTTAGTGGTGCATACTTGTTTGCGATAACAATCCTACATCTTATACCTGACGTTTATAAAACAGGCAATACGGAAATAGGTTTATTTATTTTAGGTGGCTTTCTGCTTCAGATAGTCATGGAACAGTTTTCCGAGGGGATAGAACATGGTCATATCCACATGCATAAGCATCATCAACATTACATTTTTCCAATTGGAATTATGGGAAGCTTGTGCTTACATGCCTTTTTAGAAGGTATGCCATTAGCCCAGAAACAAAACAAAGAACTCGTTTTAGGAATTGCACTTCACCATATACCTGCCGCCTTTGCATTAGGAAGTGTTCTTATGCAAAACAATCTGGGCAAATTTAAGGTTATAGCATTATTGATTTTATTTGCAGCTATGAGTCCGATGGGCTATTGGCTAAGCTTTGAGATTAGGACAGGATCTATAGGCAATATTGAAACCTATTTCGATCGAATCATGGGCGTAGTTATCGGTATATTTCTGCATATATCAACTACTATCCTGTTCGAATCAAGTGTAGATCATAAATTTAATCTCAAAAAAATGATTGCTGTTCTGCTAGGTGTTGGAATTGCACTTTTTGGGTATTATTTATACTAATAAAGCTAAAAGCTGAAAGCTTAAAGCTAAAAGCCGAAAGCGTGAAGCTAAAAGCGAAGAAAACTTATTATATTGAGTATGCATTTTCCAACTGTCAACTGTCATCCCGATAGCAATCGGGAGTCAACTGTCAACTATCAACTATCCCCTCATCTTATCCAGTAAACCACTTAAAGTACTTGCTTCTTCTTCGCTTATATTGTTAGAAAGCATGGCTTTTAAAGAGATTTCAGTATCAAGCTTTTGAAGAATATCTAAACCATTTTGACTAATAAGTATATCAACTGCCCTGCGATCTTTATCACTGACACATCTTATAACCAGATCTTTCTGAACAAGCCGCTCAACAATTCTGGACGCATCAGACATTTTATCAAGCATACGCTCTTTCAAGATGTTTATAGTTGCCGGATTGGGATGTTGACCTCTCAAAATTCTCAAAATATTATATTGCTGGAGAGTTACATTGTGCTTATTAAGTAATAGTCTTAGTAAATTGGTTATCCATCCATAGGTATATAAAAGGTTTACAACCGCTTTTTGGTGGCTATTTTCAAATTTTCTGTTGTAAATTTCCTTCTCTATTTCCATTTTAATGGATTAAATATGGGCTAAATATGGATTGAAAATGAATCTAAAATAACTTAAAAATAAATATTAATCATTTATGCTTAGTCTTAATTGCTTTATCCTGACCATATTTCCAAGGACAATTCAAACATTTATTTTTACAGCAATATCCTCTTTTTAAATGGTACTTTTCTGTGAAAACCAGGTTACCGGCCTCGTTTATATAGTAATCTACATTTTCAATCAGCATGATTAAGTAATTTAACGGTTAACTGATCTTTGAAATAGGATTTTAGATGTTTTCCGTTACCGTGAAGTGTCCAAAGTTCCCGGGGTTCGACATGTTTAATCATGATGAGTATATCATTCCAGTCCACATGATCCGAAATCAAAATTTTTAGATCATTACCTGTCTGTAAATTCATCCATCCTGAGGCGAAAGCCCTAACCACATTTTTAGCCCTGATGTAGCTATTGAATGTTAAAGGTGGAACAATATATACTAAATTTTGATCGGGGTTTTTCATAAGCTTTCTCGTATATAACTCATATTTACCAGGTTCAAAGCCAAATTGCTCATAAATCCTGTTTAGTCCGATAATAGAATGATGAACCAAAACATGTCGCTGCGGACAATAATCAGACAATAAACGAATGATTCTTTGTGCTTTACCTAAAGCATAAGAACCAAGTAATACATTATGACTAAAGGAATTCAGTTTTTTGATCTCCTCAGATGCTGAAGGATGTTGAACCGTAGGATCTGCAAAAGTAGATTCACTAATTAAAACATCAGCATTAATAAACTCAATTTTCTCGCAGGTAGAGTCAAGTTGCAATTTATAATCACCTGTATATAAATATCTTACATCCTTATAAACCATAAGGATCTGGGCTGATCCTAATATATGTCCGGCTGGAATAAAACTAATTAAAACACCATTTAAAGAAAATGATTCAGACCAATTGTAAGTAAGGAACGTATTTCCGGCATTTTTTTGATACCTATGTTTCATTATTGCGGCAGTTGCCGGGGTACAATAAACGATATCATTGCCTCTGACAGCATGGTCACCATGAGCATGAGAAATAATAGCCCGCGGTGAAGGTTCTTTAGGATCAAGATAAAAATCACCATAACGGCAATATAAACCACGCGCATTAATCACCAAAAAATCTTCAACAATCATTTTAGGATCCAATCAATAAAAACTGCTGATGCAATTGAATAATTTGGGGAATTAATAGTTGTTTCTCATCATTGTTAAGAATATGATCTGCATACTTTATCTTCATCTCATCACTAAACTGGCGATTCATCCTTAATTGAATATCTTCCTCACTTATTCCATCTCTAAGCTTCACTCTATTCATTTTGATTAAAGTGGGGGCAATTACAAGTATCGACTTATTACACATCTTAAAGCCACCGCTTTCATAAAGAAGAGCTGCTTCTTTAATTACATACGGAGATTCATGATGTTCCAAAACCCAGTTGTCAAAAGCTCTTAAAACTGCAGGATGTACTAAAGAATTGAGTTTCTCCAATTCTTGCTTGTCGTTAAACACAATCGAAGAAATATAAGCCCTATTCAACATTCCATCCTTTGTGTAAGAATTCTCTCCAAAGGTATTCAACAGGGCAGTTTTTAAAACCGGGTCGGTCTGCATAATAGACTTTGCTACATCGTCAGCATAAAAAACAGGTATCCCCAATAGCTCAAATACCTTACATACTGTTGTTTTACCACTACCTATCCCACCCGTAACACCTACTTTCAACATCATTTTTGAATTATATAATCTAAAGTCTGAGGTTCAATTTTAACTAGCTTTGAAAATTCAGGAAGTCGAATAACCCGAACAGGCAATTGGCTATATCCATCTTTCTTCCAATTATCAAGGTCAACATACAGTTCAAAATCCTTCCGTTCGATTTCCGGATATTTACTTAACGGGCTAAGAATAGTAACCTTTACTTTATCAGGCAATAATTTCACATTCCTAAACTCCTTATTATTTATTACACCGACAGGTATTTCAATTACTTTTTCCGTAAACTCATCAATATTTAACTTGACATTAACATAATTGGGATAAATGGTAACATTAGCTTTAACTGGGCGCTTCAGATTAATTCTCATGTTCAGACTTTCACTCAAATTAGTCAAATTGGATACTTCAGTTTCCCAGTAATTAACCTCAGAAAGCTCTTTAACAGGACCAGTAATGGTAATAAATGCTGGATTTATCTGGACAGAATCAGAAATTCCAAACTGAGATTTAAACTTAACATTCTGTTTGAATACAACAGGAATTTTTTTTACTGTACTTGAAGAAAAATCAAAATAAAGTGTATCTGGATTAACATAAACCACTTTTTGTATTGAACCAATCTGGATGTTTATTTTTTGAATCTGACTTGAAAGTTCAATGAAATTCTGCTTTTTTAGATCCTTTAAATCAATATCAACAGATTCAGGATTTATTCTCAACTTAGAAAACAACAATTGCCAACCGGTTCCTTCAACCTGAAGCCTAACAGTATCTGATTGAAGAGGATTAAATGCTCTTTTTTCTGGCAGATTAACAAAACGAACAAGGGTCTGAACCTGATACACATATTTATTTGAAAGAGAAAAGAATAACCATGCCCCCACTGCGAGTATCAAGCAGAGGAAAAACAGGGAAATCCTACGTCTTTCGATTTTTGTGAACTTAAATAATGGCATTATATATTCAAATTTAGGCAAATAAAAACGCCGCTTCAAAAATGAGGCGGCGTAGTTTGTAAGAAACAAATAAATTATTTTGCTGATGCCTGAATAAGTGCTTTTGAAGATTCTAGAGATACCGAAGATTTTTCAAAACGAATTTTTGTACCACTTTCAACCTCAATTAGAAATGTAGCTTCATTCAAGTCAACTATTTTACCATGAATACCTGAAGTTGTAATCACTTTATCTCCTTTTTTTAATTCCTCTACAAATTTTTTGTGATCCTTGGCTTTCTTCATTTGCGGACGAATCATAAAAAAATAAAACACTACTATAATTAGTAGCATCGGTAAAAACTGGCCAATCTGTTGCATATCCATATATTATTTTTTAAGTTAAAATTATTTTGTTTCCACTGGCATCACCATTCCTAGAATATTCAACTCAGTTAGAGAAGGTATTGTATTTGCGGTGATACTTACTACTTTATTTTGCATTCCCGGTTTCCCTGCACTGTTAAATATCACGCGGATGACACCCTCAGCACCAGGAGCGACAGGCTCTTTTGGATACTCAGGTACAGTACAGCCACAAGTCGCAGTCGCACTACTAATGATTAAAGGGCTGTTTCCAATATTTTTAAATTTAAAATCATAGGTTACAACATCTCCATCTGTGATCTTACCAAAGTCATAAACTTCCTTTTCAAACTTGAAAGCAGGTGCATTTGCAGTATCAGGCGCTGCAATCTCACTTGTTTGTATTGAATCAGCAGTACTTTCAACTGCTTTTTGATTATTACATGCTGCTAAAATTATAAGGCAGGCAATTGATAAAAAAAAATTTCTCATTGGTACTTAATGTATATAATTTAAAAATAAAATGAATAAAAATTCTTGTCTAATATTACTCCATTAATCCACGTCCTGATTTATGAAGTTTTCCAGAAGCTTTCAATTCTGCTAATATTTTATCTAAAATACCGTTAATAAATGAATTGCTCTTGGGAGTACTAAATTCTTTTGCTATTTCAATATATTCATTCATAGTAACTTTTACTGGAATTAAATGAAAATGTACGAGTTCTGTAATTGCCATTCGCATTAAAAGCGTATCCATCACAGCAATTCTTTCTGAATCCCAATTTTTAGTCTTTTGTCCGATAATTTCCTGATATTCAGATTCAAATGAGACAACTTTTTTGAAAAGATCCAGCATAAATGGCTTGTCTTCATCCCAATTAGGACAAACCTGTGCAAGCTTATTCTCATCAGGGTTCTCACTCGAAAAATTCTTAAATGTTTTTGCTACCAACGCTTGAAGAACTTCCTTGTCTACAGGCCAATTAATGAATTTTTCTTCAAAAATCTGCTCAATACCCGGAGATTTTAAGATCAATTTTTTGAAAATATACTTGATAACATCTTTATCTGACTGGATAGTATGAACAGGAAGATCATTAAATGAAGTAAATTCTGGAGAATTCTTTAAAGAAATAAAAATTGATTTACTTATTTCCGGGTCAAAACTCCATGATATTTTATACTTCTTAATAGCAGCCAGATACTCTTTATTCTGTTTTAAGGAATAAATAAAAAGATTATTGTGGAGTTTAGCGTTAACATTAAGATCAGCTTCTGAAGGCAAATGCTTGTTAGCCCTTTCATCAGCATCGATAATACTATAATCTGCAACCTCAATTAAAAGTGAAAGTAACCAGAAATACATTTCATGTACCTTATCAACACTTAACAATAGTGCCATTTCAAAAGGCAATATTTCTTTTACTTCAGATTGCTGGTAAGAATATAAAACCTGCAATGCTTTTACCCTCAAGTGCCTTCTATTTAACATGTATAAGAACGATTTTTGTTTTTTGATCCTAAGTTAATAGGAAGCTTTTATTTTTCTGATATCCTCAATCCTCTTTTCAGCAATTTTATTTGCTGCTTCATTAGACGGAATATTATCATGTTTTGATTTTTGTAATACTCTTCTGGTGGCTTCGTAAATATTCTCTGCCATTTGAAATGTTTTCTTTTTGTTGAATCCAGCAATTTCGGAATAACAGTTGATTAACCCACCAGCATTAATCAGGTAATCCGGAGCATACATAATCCCCTTCTCGAGTAACATGTTACCATGAACAAGTTCATCTGCAAGCTGATTATTTGCAGAACCGGCAATTATAGAACATTTTAGACGATTTATTGTTTCTGTATTCACGGTAGCACCTAATGCACACGGTGAATAAATATCAATATCGAGATCAAACAGATTATTATTGGCAACTGCGATTGCACCATATTTTTGTGCAATTTGCCCCAAACGCTCCTCATTAATATCGCTGATATAAACTTTTGCATTTTCGGTCCTCAGTAAAGAGACCAGATTCTCACCGACATGACCAATACCCTGAACAGCAACTGATTTTCCAGCAAGGCTATCATTGCCAAAGCACTCCTTCAAACATGCCTTGATACCCATAAATACACCTCTGGCTGTTACTGGAGAAGGATCCCCGCTACCACCAATAGATTCAGGTACACCGGTAACATACTTTGTCTCCATCCGTATGTATTCCATATCCCTAGGAGTAGTTCCAACTTCTTCTGCAGTAATAAATGATCCGTTCAAATTCTCAATAAAACGGCCATATCTGCGCATCAGAGCTTCTGATTTATGTAATCGGCTATCCCCAATTATCACTCCTTTTCCCCCGCCGAGATTTAAACCTGTTATTGCGGCTTTGTAGGTCATACTACGTGATAAACGTAATACATCATGAAGAGCTTCTGCTTCTGATTTATAAGGCCACATTCTGGTTCCACCCAAGGCTGGACCTAAAGTGGTATCATGTATAGCAATGATTGCTTTCAATCCTGTTCCAGGATCACTACAATAGACTAACTTTTGATGACCAAAATTGTCAAGCTGACTAAAAACTGAATGTTCTTCAAATTGAGATAAAATCATGTGAGATGCCTAGCTTTACCCAACAAAAGTAGTAAAAAATGTTGTTTTAATTAGTCTTATTGGTTTTCATTAATTAAAAATCATTGATTTTAAAATGCTACATGAATTAACTATTCAGGCATCGTGAATTTTAAGAAAAATCTTCATTCCTAATAATATAAAACTTATGAGCCAATACTTAAATTCTGGTTACTTTTGCAACTCAAGAATCAGATGAAAGAACTGGCTTATCTTAATAAATTTTTCTACAAATATCGCTGGCGTTTGCTGCCTGGTGTTCTTTTCGTCATCATTTCAAATCTTTTCGCTGTACTACCAGCTCAGGTAATACGCATCGCATTTGATCTTGTAAATGAGAACATCGCTTTATTCAGACTTTTCAACGGATTCAATCGACAGGAACTGATATCTAAAATTTTTGGCCAGAGTTTATTGTTTTTCGGAGTAATTGTTCTGATCCTTGCCTTAATCAGAGGTTTATTTTTATTTTTTATGAGACAAACCATTATTCTGATGTCAAGACATATAGAATATGATTTGAAGAATGAGATCTATTTACATTATCAGAAACTTTCAATGGCATTTTATCGCCGAAATAATACAGGTGACCTGATGAACAGGGTTACTGAGGATGTAAGCAGAGTAAGAATGTACCTTGGACCGGGAATTATGTATACGATAAATACAATTGTTCTATTCATTTTGGTTATCGTTTCAATGTTCAATGTAAATACAAGGCTTACAGTTTTTTCGTTATTGCCGCTTCCAGTTCTGGCAATCACAATTTATTATGTTCACTCCATGATTAATCACAGAAGTGAAAAAATACAAGAACAGCTATCTTCATTGTCAAGTTTTGTACAGGAAACCTTTTCTGGTATTCGCGTAATAAAAGCATATGTGCGTGAGGATGACATTCGTAGAAAGTTTAATGTTGAAAGTGAAAACTACAAATCACATTCCATGTCACTGGTGCAGATCCAAGCCCTTTTTTATCCAATAATGCTTTTACTCGTCGGACTCAGTACAATAATCACTGTTTACATAGGTGGAGTTGAAGTTATAAATGGGAATATTAGTTCAGGAAATATTGCTGAATTTATAGTATATGTTAACCAGCTCACATTTCCAGTCATGTCATTAGGATGGGTTACATCACTGATACAGCGCGCTGCAGCATCACAAAAAAGAATCAATGAATTTTTAAATACTAATCCTGAGATTAATTCTGTATCAGGAGAAAAGACTGATCTGCAAGGAAACGTAACTTTCAAAAATGTGAGCTTCAAATACCCTGATACCGGAATTCAAGCAATAAAAAACATTTCGTTCGAAGTTAAAAATGGTGAATTCCTCGCTATTATCGGCAGAACAGGTTCAGGAAAATCTACCATAGCAAATCTGTTGATGAGAATGTATGATGCAGATAACGGTCAAATTTTACTTGATGGAAAAGCAATTGGCCGACTTGACATTCAACACTTCAGGCAGCAAATAGGCTTTGTGCCACAGGAAGTTTTCCTCTTTTCTGAAACAATTTATAATAATATTGCTTTTGGAATGACGGAAGCACAACCTGGAAAAGTTGAAATGGCTGCAAAAAATGCTGCTGTTTTTGAAAATATTATGGAATTTGACAAAGGCTTCCAAACACTAATTGGAGAGCGGGGGATTACCTTGTCCGGTGGACAAAAACAAAGGCTTTCTATAGCCAGAGCAATTATTAAAGAACCACAAATTCTTATTTTTGATGATTGTCTTTCTGCGGTAGATACACGGACCGAAGAAGAAATTCTAGGTAATTTGAGCAATTTAATGAAGAATAAAACCAGTATTCTAATTGCTCACAGAGTTTCTACAATTAAAAATGCCGATAGAATTCTGGTGATGGATAGTGGAGAGATAATTGAACAAGGCACTCATGACGAACTAATGGCTCTTAAAGGAAGTTATTATGATTTGTTTGAAAAGCAACTTCTGGAGGAGCAAACAACAGGAGAATAACAATAGGAAATGGAGAGTGCAGACCCGATAGCTATCGGGTGGAGAATGGAGAGTGGGGTTCCTTTCGCTTTTTATCCACCCAGTAGTGATTAGGTGTCAACTCTTAATTTAATTCTCAACTCTCAATTATCAATTTTCAATTATTACCTGTTTTTATTCAAAAAAAAATGAATTTGTTACTTTACTAATATCTATTATATTTACCCCTAACAAATTAAATATGATTATGGGAGATTTCGACAACAAAGAAAGAGAAGAGGTTTTTTCGAAGAAGGTACGAGCCGGGAAGCGCACCTACTTTTTCGATGTTAAAGCTACGCGTTCAAATGATTACTATGTCACTGTGACTGAAAGTAAGAAGCGTTTAGAAGACGGTGTTTTTATAAAGCATAAAATATTTCTTTACAAAGAGGACTTTGAAAAGTTTGCTGAAGGTCTGAAGGAAACCATTGATTACATCAAAGCTCATCAGGAAGTTGTTGAAAAACGATACGAATATTCAGAGAATAATTCTGAAACTTCAAAGGAAAACGATGATTTTTCTTTTGAAATATAATCCTGATTTTTTCTGAGAGAATAAATTATTGATACATAAAAAAGCCCCAAACAAGAAATTGTAATGGGGCTTTTTTTATCTTTCAACTCTGGCTCAATGTGAATGTCCCTTTTGGTAATGATCCAATAGTAAATCACCTCCAAAATCATTTTTTAGATCCCTAACAACTGAATGCACATGATTGGCGTTATTCTGAGTGTTATCATACTCAATAACCAGTGTAGGGCCCTGAACCCTGTAATATGAGCCTTTACCAATCTCAGGTTTCGTATATCCCGCCCATGCAAACCAGATATTATCTAAACCTTCTTGTTGGATATCCTTCATCATTTTTTCAGCGAAATCATGTCTGTATCTCTGTAAATAAACCCTGATTAATTGAAGCATTAATGATTGTTGTACTTTAGACAATTCAGAATATTTTATACCCTCAGGTTTACCCAAAAGAGCTTTACGCTTATCAAAAGTTAAAATATCTTTAAACGCTACAGTGTCTATAATGGCTTTTTTTAATTGGATTTCATTTAATGATTGAATTAAAGAAAATCCTTTATCAGATTCATCTTTCAAGACTTGTTTACCTGCCATTGGTCCGTTAAGTACAATAGCCGGATTACTACCCATGAAACCCGGAGTACCAGAAACAAGTGTTTTTTTGTTGAAAGAGAAATTAAACGAAATATGATGCCCTTCAAACCGCCAGCCCCAGATACTGTTTGAAGAGGGATTTCCAAAAATGGTAAAGTGATAATTACCCGGATCTCGATAATTATCTTCAGGTTTCCGTTTTTCCAGCTCTTTTAATACAACCTCCAATTGCATGATTTCCTTGGTTTTTTTGAATGAATCTTCTCCAAGGCAAGATTTTAGTAATTCCAAAGCCAGTGAATTCTGTTTAGAATTCATTTCATTGAAGGTTATTCCCCTTCTTTTCATCGGAACAAAATGAAAATTATATCGCTCTTCTACATCAAATGGGAATATGGTCTCGGCCTTTTGAACATCAGTGAGTGTTGAAATAAAACGATTGGCGTAAAGAACTGATTCTTGTCCGTAAACAGTAAGCTGGAAAAAAAAGGAAGTCAATATTAAAAAAGTAGCTTTCTTCATGTAGTAGGATCTTTAAAATTAATTAAACTGAATTCAATCAAAACTATATCAAATTTGATAAATTGTTTTTTAATAGAAGGTACTATTAATATGGAAATTAACATCAGTCTTAACCAAAACTAAAGTTATTTTTCAAAAAAAATCGATGTTTGAAAGGCTTAAATATGTAAACTCTCGAAAAAAAAATAAATAAATCTGTCGAACGTAGATAAATTATCAATAAAAAATCAACAGAATAATTAGATTTAAGTAAACAAGATCCATTTGACCTTATAAATAAGAAATTTTTATGCGGATTTACTTCAATACTGTTGTTAAAATTACACGAATGCTTTTATTGAGCGTATTGGTTATCAGTTGCAAAGAGAAATCGGGCACATCTGCAATTGATTCAGAACATGCATTATCAACATTTCAAGTCCCTCCCGGCTTTAAAATCGAATTAATTGCTGCTGAACCTCTAATCTCAGATCCGGTAGACATGGAAATTGATGAATACGGTAATATGTATGTGGTTGAAATGCATGGCTATCCCTTAGATAAAAGCGGTAGCGGAAACATTATTCTACTGAAGGATAAAAATGGAGATGGAAAAATGGATGAACGAATAGTCTTTGCAGATAATTTAATTCTTCCGGCAGGCGTAATGAAATGGAAAAAAGGTATTCTGGTAACAGATGCTCCCAATTTACTCTATTTTGAGGACTCTGACCAGGATGGGAAAGCAGATATCCGAGACACTGTACTGAGTGGATTTGCACTATCAAATCCACAGCATAATACTAACAATCCAATGTATGGATTGGACAACTGGATTTATATCGGGCATCAGGGTGCAACTTCAACCCGTGAGTATAAAAAAGAATTTGGTGATGAAGGTTCAGAAATTATTTTCCCTGGATCACCTGAGGCGCAGAAATTACCAAAAAATGCGAATGGTCTATCCATTAGATTTATGCCGGATAAAAAATGGATTGAAACACTATCCTATCAAACCCAATTCGGTCATGCATTTGATCAATGGGGCAACTGGTTCGGATGCAACAATTCCAACCAGGGGTATCATGAAGTTATAGCAAATCGCTATTTCCAGCGGAACAAGAACCTGGTAATTTCTAATTCCATCCAACATATGTCAGACCACCTGAACGCACCGGAGGTCTTTCCAACAACTACACATCCCGACAGACAACTACTTACTGATGTGGGGGTTATGACATCTGGCTGCGGAATAACAGTTTACGATGGAGGTGCATTTCCGGCTCCATTTGATAAGAATATCAGCTTTATGGCAGAACCTGTAAGTAACCTGGTACATGCAGATATCCTTAAAGATAAAGGCTCAAGTTTCGAGGCAAGTGC
>JAURKO010000056.1 GCA_030831705.1 Daejeonella sp.
CCTTTCTTTTTTAGTCAGGCAAAGAATAAAAACGCTACCGAAACTTATGCCCGGATTATGGATTATTTTGTTATCGCCGTTTCCCTGATCTTTGTATTTCTGGTTGCAAATATTGAACTACTTAAATATTTCATAAAAGGCAAGGATGTTGCAGAGCAGGCACTATACTGGTCGGGATTACGAATAGTGCCGGTTTTGTTATTCGGTTATGTGAGTCTGGGTATATATATCAATTTATCAATTTGGTATAAGTTATCGGATCAAACGCGATTTGGATTATACATCTCCGGAATTGGGGCGGTTTTAACCATCGTACTCAATCTAATCTTCATACCAAAGTTTGGTTATATGGCTTCGGCATGGATCTCACTAACGGCTTATACCGGCATGATGATCCTTTCCTATTTATGGGGTCAGCGTAACTATCCTATCCCGTATAAGCTCAAAAAGAATATTTTTTATCTTTTATCCTCCGTTTGTATTGTTTTTGTAGTTTTTGTAGTATTTGATCGTAATCTAATTATAGGAAATACCTTGTTTCTTATCTTTACAATTGTGATTCTCTACAGGGAAAGGAAAGAAATCAAATTAATACTCGGTAAAAAATGAAAATCCGTATTATAAATAAATCAGTTCACCAATTGCCGGCGTATGAAACCGAGGGTTCTGCGGGTATGGATCTTAGGGCCAATATTTCAGAAGGCATCATTTTAAAGCCGATGGAGCGGAAACTGATACCAAGCGGCTTGTTTATTGAATTGCCTGTAGGATTCGAGGCACAGATAAGGCCGCGTAGCGGACTTGCATTGAAGCATGGTATTAGTATTCTAAATTCTCCGGGAACGATTGATGCCGATTACAGAGGAGAAATAAAGATTCTCTTGATCAATTTCTCTGAAACCAACTTTGAGATTAATAATGGTGACCGTATAGCACAAATGATTATTTCAAGGCACGAGCAGGTAAGATGGGAAGAGGTTGAAATATTAAGTGAAACGTTGCGTGGAGAAGGTGGTTATGGTCACACTGGATTGTAATGGCATGAAAAAAGGGAGTATCGCTTTATTGTTCTTTTTATTGGTTGTATTCCCTGTTTTTGCTCAAAGAAACAAAGCTGAAAAGACTGAGCCTGTGATCGTTGTTGGAAAGTTTCTAAATCAAAGAGATAGCATTCGGGTAAAGGAATTATTCTTTAATGGGCTGCAGGAAAAAATTTCAATGAATTATGCACAGGCGGCATCCACTTTTTCAAAAATTTTGGATTTTGATCCTTCAAATGATGCCGTATTATATGAGTTGGCAACTATTAGTTTTTCTGCTGATAAGCCTGAAGAGGCAGAAAAGTTGGCAAGAAAAGCCGTAAGCGTTCGTCCTGAAAACGAGTGGTACTGGTTATTGCTATCGAATATCTATAAAAGAACGAATAAAATAAATGATCTGGTTTTTGTTCTGGAGGAGTTATCGAAAATTTCGCCGAAGAATGAGGCTTATTATTATGATAAGGCAAACGCTCTAATGATGTTAAAACGCGTGAATGAGGCTGAAAACGCTTACGATGAAATAGAGAAGAAATTTGGCGCATCAGAGGATTTGATTTCTGCCAGACAGCGTATATTAATGCAGCAGGGTAAATCAGCTAAACTAACTGATGAGTTAGAAAGGCAGATTCAATCAAAACCTGAAGATTTTAGAAATTATATTTATTTAAGTGAAGTATATTCCAGGGAGGGAGATCGACAAAAGGCTATTGAGATATTAAACAAGGCTAAACAACTATCGCCCGAAAACGCAATGATTCGTCTGGCTCTTGCCGATAATTATAAGGCACTTCGGCAGTTTGAAAATACATTTATAGAATTAAAGGTAGCTTTTGAAGATCCTGATCTGAATATTGATGAGAAGGTCAGAATTGTACTTTCCTTTTTCCCCATGTTTGCAGATATGAAGGCCAGAGCCTATGCAAATGAACTGGCTTCGATTATGGTAAGGGTTCATCCTGAGGAGGCTAAAGCCCACGCTATATTTGGAGATGTTCTTTTTCAGGAAAGAAAATATCCACTTGCACAGGAGTCATATAAAAAAGCACTTAAAATAAATGATCAGGTCTATCAAATTTGGGAGCAATTATTGCGCATACAAGTTAGCCGGGGCGAATTTAAGCAGGCATTGACAGATGGCGAACATGCTTTGAGTATTTTCCCAAACCAAGCTGCACTTTATTTGTATACAGGTATTGCTTACGCTCAAACTCAAAAACATGAAAAGGCAATAAGTTTTTTGAAAAGTGCACTAGATCTGGAAACTGAAGATAAGGAAATACTTGTTCAGATCCATTCAACTATGGGTGATTCGTATAATTCCCTTAAACAATTTAAGCAATCAGATCAGTCGTATAACAAAGCACTCGAACTTGATTCCAAAAATTCTTATGTCTTGAATAATTATGCTTATTATTTATCGTTAAGAGGTGAGAATTTAATAGAAGCCGAAAAAATGTCAAGGCGTTCCAATGAACTGGATCCTGATAATTCATCATCTGAAGATACTTATGCATGGATTTTATTCAAGCTCAAAAAATATGGAGAAGCCAGAATCTGGATTGAAAGAGCATTGCAGCATGATTCGAAAAGTGCGGTGAAGTTAGAGCATTATGGAGATATTTTGTATTTCCTTGGAGAAAAGGAAAATGCTCTTGCTCAATGGCGAGTAGCAAAAAAAATGGGTTTGCGCTCAGAAACGTTGGATAGAAAAATAAATGAAGAGAAATATACTGACTAATACGGTTTACGGGCTAGTGCTTTTATTCGTATTAAATAGCTGTATGGCTAAAAAGGCGATTTTGCCAGTATCAGCTGCTATCCCCGAAGCGGCACCGGTAATTTCTGTTGAGGTAGATAATACCAGAAAGAATAAATTAAAATCTATTAATGATAGTAACATGGTTTTCAGCACCCTTGCTGTGAGGTCAAAGGCCGTGCTCAGCATAAATGATAAAGCTAATGATGTAAACATGAATTTTCGGATCCGAAATAATGAAGTGATTTGGGTCTCGGTCACAGCTCTTGCAGGATTGGAAGTTGCCAGAGCTTTGATTACACCGGATAGTGTCAGAATCATTAATCGAATGGATAATGTTTACATCAAGAAACCATTCAGCTACATCTATGAGTTTACCAACGAACAGATCACCTTCAAAACCCTTCAGTCTATCCTGATAGGGAACACTATTTCAGACTTCATTACCGATTCAACCGATCTCAATATGGAGAGCGATGAGGTTAAGCTTAAAAGTATTCTGGGTGGCCTCACTTATAATTTGCGGCTCAATCGGGATAGTAAAGTGGTTTACGTAAACCTGAATGATGAGTTAGCAAAGCAGGAACTTAATGCGAATTACGCTGATTTTATTTTGGTAAATCAGCAGCAGGTTCCACATTCGGTTATCATGGATTCTAAAGTTAAAGCAAAGAAGTTTTTACTGGAACTAAAGTTTTTAAAAGTTGAGGCGGACGGTCCTTTAGAACTCCCCTTTAGAGTTCCTGATCGATTTTTGATAAAAAATTAAATACATTTGACTGAATGAAGCATTTAAAGTGTATCCTTTTTCTTGTATTATTTATTTCGGTATCCGGAGTTTTGGCTCAGAGTAGTTCGGAGTTAAGAAGGCGTAAAGAAGCCTTAACAAGGGAAATAGAATCCTTAAATAAAAGCCTTAATCAGACTGCAAACAATAAAAATTTATCTCTAAAAGAGATAAGGGCACTGAATGCACAAATCAGACTTCGGGAGAAAAAAATTAATATTATCAATACTGAGGTCAAATTATTGGATAATCAGATTTCAGACAATACCAATACAGTCCGTTCGCTACAGACGCAACTCCTTAAATTAAAAAAAGAATATGCAGCAATGGTGCTCTTTGCTTTTCGTAATCAGAGTTCATATAGCAAACTCATGTTTATTTTTGCTTCGGATAATTTCAATCAGGCTTATAAGCGATTAAAATACCTTCAGCAGTTTGGCGAATACCGACAGAAACAGGCAAAGTACATTGAAGGAACTCAGAAAGAACTGAATGTAAAAATTACCGAGCTTGACCGGAATAAAAAAGAGAAAAGTGAGATTCTGACTGATCAGAAGAAGGAAAAGCGTACTCTTGGTATTCAAAAGAATAGTAAATCCAAGGTGTTAAGCAGCTTAACAAGTCAGGAGAAAAAGCTAAAGCAGGAACTTACTCAAAAGCAACGGGAATCTGCAATTTTGAATCGTGCTATTCAGAATGCGATTAACAAAGAAATTGAGGAAGCAAGGAAACGTGCTGAGGCTGAGGCCAGAGCTGCTGCAGCCAAGGCGAAATCTGAAAACAAAGATGCGCCTAATTATAAGCCTGTTGCGAGTGGTTCTAGTATTCTGGCAGCTACACCTGAATCTGCAAAATTATCTTCCGATTTTTTGGGTAGCCGCGGTAGTCTTCCATGGCCTGTAACAAATGGAATGATAATCGAAGATTTTGGAAACCATACCATTGGTCGAAACGTAACGACAGAAAATAATGGTGTTGATATTAAAACAGCTCCGGGATCGGCAGTTCGTGCTGTGTTTAGTGGGGAAGTCGCTGCAGTTCAGAATATTTCAGGGTCCTATGCTGTTTTGATCAGACATGGTGAATATTTTACTGTATATTCGAATTTAAAGAGCGTGAATGTATCAAGGGGTCAGAAAGTTACGTTAAAACAAAATATTGGAGCAGTAATCACGGATCCCGTCGACGGGACTACTGAAGTCCACTTTGAAGTTAGAAAGGGGGCAACTCCCTTGAATCCTGCTGGCTGGCTTACAAATTAAATTTATATTAAAAAGGCATTTTATTGCCTATATTTGTATATTGTATTATGAATATGTTTAATTCAGTATTATTGTTTATGAATATCGGGGGGCCGGAGATGATCCTGATATTCCTTGTTGTTCTTTTATTATTCGGTGGTAAAAAACTTCCTGAACTTGCCCGCGGCTTGGGTAAAGGCCTCAGAGAGTTTAAAGATGCTTCAGATGGTATAAAAAGAGAAATTCATAACAATATCAACAGCGTAAACGAGGTGGCTGATCAGGTAAAATCTGAAGTTCAGTCGGCCGCAGATTACGTTGATACCGAAACTTCCGCCATAACTAGTTATTCTAATCCGGATGAGGCAGTATTAGAGCATGGTTATGCATCTCAAACTGAACTGGAGCAGGAAAATAGTAATCCTGTTGCAGGATATGAGCCTGAAAACACTTTTGTGGATCCAGGGTCAGAAATTACAAATAATCCCGATGAATCGGGACTTGAGCATACTAAAATCGCACATTAAATAAATTATTATGTCAAATTCAATTTTATTATTCGCAGGACTTGGAGCCACTGAGGTTATCTTAATTGTCGTGGTAGTTCTATTAATGTTTGGAGGGAAAAAAATCCCGGAACTAATGAGAGGATTAGGTAAAGGTATTAAAGAATTCAAAACTGCCCAGAGCGGTGAAGGTGAAACACCTGCCTCGACTTCAAAAGACCAGGAGTCTAAATAATATAACAAACGTGGAATTGATTTCCTTCGGTGATATTCATTGCCGGAGGAAATTCCGTTTAAATCAATTGCCTTATTTGGAATCTATAGAGACGATAGAAAGCCAATCCCGGCTTTGTAATTTTTATGGTTTCTGTTAATTACTACGACAGAATCATAGGCTTAATTTTCTATTAACATAATATTTGAGGCATGGAAGGTTTTTCTTCTCTTTCCAAAATTCAGGCTGCTCTCTTTAAGCACGAAAGTGAATTCACTTTACCTCTTCTTGTAGAATATTATCTAAAGCGAATTGGCGAAAATCAGGAGCTGAATGCGTTTGTTGAAGTGTTTACAGATGAGGCACGTTCTGAAGCTGTACGGATTCAGGGAAAGTTGAATTCAGGAACGGCAGGGAAACTTGCCGGTATGGTTATCGGAATAAAGGATAATATCTGTTTCAAAGATCATAAAGTTTCTGCCTGTTCCAGGATTCTTGAAAATTATGTTTCACCTTTTTCTGCAACAGTTGTAGAACGTCTTATTGCTGAAGATGCATTGATTATTGGTAGACTCAATTGTGATGAGTTTGCAATGGGAGCATCCAACGAATCATCTTATTATGGTCCCGTAAAGAATAAAGCCGATAAAACCAAGGTCTCTGGTGGATCATCAGGTGGAGCCGCTGTTGCTGTTCAGGCCGGACTTTGCCTTGCGGCCTTGGGCACGGATACCGGTGGGTCCGTTCGTCAGCCGGCAGCATTTTGTGGAGTTATAGGATTAAAACCCAGCTATGGAAGAGTATCGAGGCATGGAATTATTTCTTACGCATCTTCTTTTGATCAGGTCGGACCTATAACTAATTGTATTGAAGATGCTGCAATTCTGTTGGAAATTATTGCTGGTTCAGATAATTATGATAGTACTGCCTCCCAAAGAGCGGTTCCTTCATATACTTTAGTAAAGAAAGAATTAAAAAAGGAAAAGATTGCCTATTTATCGGAAGCACTACATTCAAAAGGGCTTGATCCAGAAGTGAAGCTAGCATTTCAGAAAAGTATAGATTCATTAAAAGCAGCCGGTCATTTGGTGGAACCCGTTTCTTTTGAATTTCTGGAATATGTGGTCCCTACCTACTATATTCTTACCATGGCTGAAGCATCATCTAATCTTGCGAGGTACGATGGGGTACATTATGGATACCGTAGTAAAAGGGCATATGATCTTGAATCGACTTACAAAACTTCTCGTTCAGAAGGTTTTGGGGCTGAAGTTAAGCGAAGAATTGTTCTTGGAACCTTTGTGCTGAGTGCCGGATATTATGATGCCTATTATTCAAAGGCGCAAAAAGTGCGCAGATTGATTCGTGACAAGACTAATCAGATATTAGAGGAATATGATTTTATCATGTTACCAACCGCGCCTACTCCAGCCTTCAATATTGGTGAGGAAAGTGATGATCCGGTGGTAAATTATCTGGCAGACATTTTTACTGTTCAGGCTTCATTGGCGGGTATTCCGGCAATTTCCCTGCCCGCAGGTAATAACGCTGCTGGTTTACCGTTAGGAATGCAGTTTTTAGGAAGGCGATTCGGTGAAGCTGATTTATTGACTTTTTCAAAAAAATTCCAGAATATATTGAATTTATGATGCGGTTATTTTTTACAGAGAACTATTTTTAATCCTGTAAATATGCCTTGCTCTGTTTTTAAAATATGAGAAAAATAATAATTATATTTTTTAGTCTACTAATATCCCTGGTACCTGCTTTTAGTGCATCAGCGAGTCTGGGCCAAGATTCGGTTCTTGTGAAACCATCTGTTAAGATTATTAGTCTGAAAGATACCCTTTTCACCCCCCGTATCGTACAGGATCCAATACTAAGCTATCAGAATCTTATTTATAAAAACAGGTTAGAGTCTGTTCAAAAAGACGTTTCATTGAGTTATAATGAATATGTTCAGCACTACATTGACATTTATACCGGAAGAAAGGAACAGATTGGGAAGATGTTGGGTTTATCTGAGTACTATTTTCCAATTTTTGAAAAAGCTTTGAAAGAGGTTGGTATTCCTGAAGAGCTAAAATTTCTGACTGTGGTCGAATCGGCATTAAACCCTCAGGCAGTTTCCCGGTCAGGTGCAGTTGGTCCATGGCAATTTATGTACCAAACCGCCAGAGGCTACGGATTAATCATGGATAATTACACTGATGAGCGTAAAGATCCTGTGAAAGCAAGTTATGCGGCAGCAAAATATCTTTTTGATGCACATGCAAAAATCGGCGACTGGCTTTTGGCCATTGCGGCTTTCAACTGTGGTACCGGCGCTGTAACAAGGGCCATTGCTAAATCTGGTGGGGTAGCTGATTTTTGGAAGGTCAGGCCATATTTGCCTGTTCAAACTCAAAATTATGTCCCGGCTTTTATAGCGACTGTTTATTCAATGAATTTTTTTAAGGATCATGAAATTTCTGTTAAGCCAGCAGGCTTCAGTACATTTACAGATGTGATTCCGATAAATAAAAGGATTTCAATGAGTAGTATTGCCGCCGCAACAAATATTGACCTAAAGGAGCTTCTGCTTCTGAACCCCTCTTTTAAAAAGGAGATCATTAATGGCTCAGAATCAACACCAATTCCACTGGTGCTTCCTCAGGTTAAAAATCATACTTATTCATCGCTATATGATCTTTTTAATGGAGCAACTGATCCGACAAATCCTGTTCCGCTTATTGCTTCGGCTAGCTCAACTCTAACAGAAAGATCCGAATCGAAGAAAAATACAAGTCCGTACATTTATTATACAGTAAAGCCAGGTGATACTCTTTCTAAGATTGCTGAAAAAAAAGGCTCAAGTGTTGGTAGTATTAAGGCGCTTAACGGACTTAAAAAGTCTTCAATTAAAGTCGGAATGCGACTAAAAATCAATAGAAGTTAGTCTGCAGATTCCAAAATCGCTTGTTTTTGTTTTTTACTGCCGTAACGAAAAGAATTGTAATTTTGCCCCACTGACCAATTCCCTAACTTAATGAGTAAAACTAACCGTAAACAAGACGCATTGGATTATCATTCTCAAGGTCGTCCAGGAAAAATACAGGTTGTACCAACTAAACCTACCAATTCTCAGCGTGATTTGTCATTGGCCTATTCTCCCGGCGTAGCAGAGCCTTGCCTTCGAATTGCAGAAAACAAAGAAGATGTTTACAAATATACTGCAAAGGGAAACCTGGTTGCAGTAATCAGTAATGGATCGGCCGTTCTTGGTCTCGGGGATATTGGCCCTGAAGCAGGAAAGCCGGTAATGGAGGGTAAGGGTCTACTATTTAAAATATTTGCAGATATTGATGTATTTGACCTTGAACTGGATACACAGAACATTGACGAATTTGTGACTATTGTCAAGGCTCTTGAGCCAACTTTTGGAGGAATTAATCTCGAGGATATCAAAGCGCCGGAGTGCTTTGAAATAGAGCGCCGTCTTAAAGAGTTGATGTCAATACCTGTAATGCATGATGATCAGCATGGAACCGCGATAATTTCTGCAGCGGCATTAATCAATGCTTGTGAATTGCAAAAGAAAAAGTTGGATAAGGTTAAGATTGTGGTGAATGGCGCAGGTGCTGCAGCGATTTCTTGCACACGATTGTATGTAAGCCTTGGCGCGCGAAAAGAAAATATTGTAATGCTTGATCGCTCAGGTGTAATAAGGAGCGATCGTGTGAATCTTGAGGGCACAAAGGCTGAATTTGCCACCGACCGTAAGATAGATACACTTGAGGAGGCTGTTAAGAATTCAGATGTATTTATTGGACTTTCCTCTCCGGATGTATTAACTGCCGACATGCTGAAAACAATGGCTAAAAATCCTATCGTTTTTGCAATGGCCAATCCTGATCCCGAGATAGCCTATGACCTTGCAATTAAAACCCGTAAGGATATAATTATGGCTACCGGAAGATCAGATTATCCAAATCAAGTAAACAATGTACTTGGTTTTCCGTATATCTTTAGAGGAGCACTTGATGTCAGGGCTACCGGAATCAATGAAGAGATGAAAAAGGCAGCAGTTATCGCGATCGCTGAGTTGGCAAAGAAAACGGTTCCTGAATCAGTAAACCTTGCCTATAATTTAAAAAATATAAAATTCGGGAAAGATTACATCATTCCTAAACCTATAGATTTTCGCTTAATTACCTCAGTATCGCCAGCGGTTGCTAAAGCTGCCATGGATTCTGGTATAGCACGTAAAGGCATAAAGGACTGGGAGGCTTATCATGAGGAATTGAAGGCCCGTCTTGGGCTAGATGATAAATTAATGCGCACCATTACGAATAAGGCTAAAAGTGCTCCTAAGCGTGTGGTTTTTGCAGAAGCAGACAACTATAAAATATTAAAAGCGGCTCAAATTGTTCGGGATGAAGGTATTGCAATACCAATCTTGTTGGGAAATAAAACTGCGATTAATACAATAATGCTGGAAAATGAACTTGAACTGGATGGAGTAACTATTATCGATCCACTTGAAGAACTTGAAAAAAGAAGTGAATTTGCTGAGTACCTTTATAAAAAACGTCAGCGACGTGGAATTACTCTTTTTGAAGCGAAAAAGCTTATGAAAGATCGTAATTATTATGGGGCGGCTATGGTTCAGTTTGGAGAGGCTGATGCGTTAATTTCAGGACTAACCAAAGATTATCCTTCAACAATAAAGCCTGCACTTCAGGTGATTGGAATTGAAAATGGAGTAAACCGTGTTGCAGGGATGTACATGATGTTAACCAAAAAGGGTCCTGTTTTTTTTGGAGATACTACAGTAAACGAAAATCCTACGGTTGATGAATTGGTTGATATTACTGTGTTGCTTGATCAATCAGTCAGAAAGTTTAACATTCAACCCAGAGTGGCTATGTTATCATACTCAAATTTTGGATCGAATGATGGTGCAGTTCCTGAAAAAGTACGTCAGGCTGTAAAATTACTTCATGAAAAGCACAAAAATATAATTGTTGATGGTGATATGCAGGCCAATTTTGCAATGAATACCGAGCTTCTAAGAGATAATTATCCATTCAGTACTTTAGTTGGCGCTCCAGCAAATGTATTAGTGTTTCCAAATCTCGAATCAGGGAATATTGCATATAAACTGTTGCAGGAAATTGGTGACGCAGAGGCAGTAGGACCAATCTTGCTCGGACTGAACAAACCGGTTCATATATTACAACTCGGTAGTTCTGTACGTGAGATTGTGAATATGGTAACCATTGCTGTTGTAGATGTTCAAACTAAAGAAGAAGAAAATTCTGTACTTGTAAATCCTTGGGTAAAAGGTATATTTAAAAGAGCCTTTAAAAATTAATAATTTTATCATTTTGACACAAATATCGAAGTAAAATGTACGCATACATCCATGGTAAATTGGTATTCAAGTGTCCTACATATGTAGTTATTGATGCCGGAGGCATAGGTTATCACATCAATATTTCATTGAATACCTACGCCGAACTTGAAGAGAAGGAAAATTGTAAGCTCTATACATGGCTTCATGTTAAAGAGGATGCCCATACTTTGTACGGATTTTTTGAAGAAGGTGAACGTAGGTTATTCCTTCACCTGATTTCAGTTTCAGGAATAGGGCCCAATACAGGAAGAATGATTTTATCTTCAATAACACCCTCTGAGATACAAACAGCCATAGTGAAAGGGGATGTGCCTTTGATTCAAAGAATCAAAGGTATAGGACCTAAATCTGCACAAAGAATGATTCTCGAATTACAAGACAAGCTGAAAAAGGAAGGTCCTGATTCATTGATCTCTATGCCTATTCATAATACAGCTAAAGATGAAGCTTTATCTGCCTTGGTTATGTTAGGATTCAATAAAAACATTGCAGAAAAAGCCCTTGAAATTGCAATCAAAGCTTCATCAGAAATTTTATCTGTTGAGGCTTTAATAAAAATTGCCCTAAAAAGCTTATAATTAATATCAATACCCTTGAAATTGAGAAGTGCTGTTTCTTTTTGTCTGAAAAGTTTTCTATGTACACTCCTAATCCTGTTATCAGGGCAGGTAATTGCCCAAAATACACCTGCTCCAAAAGATACTGTTAAACTTATTTATCCATTTCGGGATTATAAAAATCTTGAGTTCAAGCCCTTAAAAGGAGTTATTCTTCCAAATCCCTCCAATATTCAGAGAAGTGTCGAATTTGATCCAATTTCAAAACGCTACATCATACGTGAAAAAATTGGGGAGAGACTTTACCGTGCTCCACAGTATTTGAGTATAGAAGAGTATCAGAAGTATGAAAATGAACTGATCAAACGCAATTACTGGCGTGAACTTGCAGACTTACCTCTTTCTGAGGCCCGTGAGCCAGGTTTTATCCCACCAGTTATGGTAAATAGTAAATCTTTTGAAAAGATTTTTGGTGGAAATACAATAGAAATACGACCTCAGGGATCAGCAGATTTAACTTTTGCCGGTCGTTTGAGCCGAAATGAAAATCCTTTGTTTAATGAAAGACAACGTAGGCAGGGTAATTTTGATTTCGACCAGCGTATTCAAATGAATGTTGTGGGACAGATCGGTGAAAAATTGAAGATCAGCACCAATTATAATACCGAAGCTCAGTTTAATTTCGAGAATCAAGTTAAGCTTGATTATACTGGCAAGGATGATGAGATAATTAAAAAGATTGAGGCTGGTAATGTCAATTTACCTTTAAGTTCCTCACTAATCAGTGGAAGTCAGGCGTTATTTGGCTTGAAAACTCAATTGCAATTCGGAAAATTGAATGTAACGAGCGTTTTTTCGCAACAACAATCTCAACAAAAGGAGATAACAATAACCAATGGTTCCCAACAAAATGAATTCAGTATTTCGGCAGATAATTATGAAACCAATAAGCATTTTTTCTTAGCGCAGTATTTCAGAAATAATTATAACAAGGCTCTTGAAAATATACCTCTCAATAGCTCAAATGTTAATATTACGAAAATAGAAGTTTGGGTAACTAACCGAGCAAATAGTACCGTCAATTCAAGAGATGTATTGGGCTTACTGGATTTGGGTGAAAACAAGGTTTATAATACTTTTCAGGTTCAGGGAGGGCAGGGTTACTCTGTCATTCCTTCAGGTTTTGCCGGACCCGGTTTCGGACAACAGTCAAATAACCTTCTGCAGGTTCTACCGCCTGGAGTTAGACAGACCAATTCCAATGATGCTAATTCCTTTTTTCAGGCAGCTGGTGGTGGTACTGATAACTTCGCAAAACTCACCTTTGCGAGAAACCTAACAGATAAGGAGTTTATCTTAAATTCTCGACTTGGATATATTTCATTAAATCAACCCCTCAATGCCGATGAGGTACTTGCTGTTGCTTTTAGGTATACCATAAATGGCGTCGAATATCAGGTAGGGGAATTTTCCACAGATAATCCTGTGAATAATACCACTCCGGAAGTATTGTATGTCAAATTATTAAAAAATGAAACACTTAAAACCAGTCTGCCAATCTGGGATCTGATGATGAAGAATATTTATACTCTTGGGGCATATCAGATAAGTAGGAACGACTTTAAACTGAATGTTTTCAGGATTGATGAGGAAACAGGTATTGAAAAGCCACAGATTACAGAAGGGCAGGCTACTACAAATAAACTTTGGACGCAGTTAACAAATCTGGATAATCTTAACCAGCAGAACGACCGTAAACCGGATGGCTATTTTGATTTTCTGGAGGGCATAACAATCGATCCTCAAAATGGCAGGATTACCTTTCCTCTTGTGGAGCCCTTTGGCTCTGATCTGGCCAGGCGTTTTAATCCAGTAACTGAGCGAAATCTGATCGATAAATATGTTTTCCAAGCGCTATACGATTCTACAAAGGTGCTCGCTCAGCAACTCTTTGCAAGAGTGAACAGGTTCCAGATTAAGGGTACTTATCAGTCGCAGGGTGGTTCAGAATTTCAGCTTAATGCCATTAATGTTCCTGCGGGTTCGGTGCAAGTGGTTGCAGGTTCAATGCCATTACAGGAAGGCGTTGATTTTACTGTTGACTACAATATTGGTGTCGTCAGGATTTTAAATTCGGCTCTACTTAGTTCAGGGCAACCAATCAGAATCAAATTAGAGAATAACGAACTTTTTGGATTACAGCAAAGATCGTTAACCGGTTCACGTTTTGACTATCGCGTTAGCGATAAATTGAACCTGGGAGGAACCTTCATGAACCTTACTGAGAAGCCATTGACCCAGAAAGTAAATATTGGTGAAGAAGCAATTTCCAATTCGATTTGGGGCATAGATGCAAGCTATAATTCCCCATCCAGATGGCTAACGCGTATGGTAGATAAAATCCCATTTATCAATACCAAAGAACCTTCAAGTATTACCTTTAATGGGGAATATGCCAGTCTTGTTCCGGGTCATCCACGAGCCTTGAATTTTGCCGGAAGCAGAAATGGTGCGAGTTATTTGGACGATTTCGAGGCCAGTAGGTCAATGATAGATATAAAAAGTGCAATAGCATGGCAAATATCAGGGACACCGCAACTTTTTCCGGAATCAAGATTCAATAATGATCTGGCCTATGGTTATAATCGGGCCAGACTTGCTTTTTATAATATTGATCCAATATTTTATCTCACCGGAAATACCCTGACGCCTGATAATATCAGGAGGGATAAAGATGAATTATCGAATCATTATGTACGTCAGATTTTTGAGAGGGAAGTATTTCCTTTTAAGGATTCTAATACCGGCCAGGCAATGATTTTACCCACTTTAGATCTTGCGTTTTATCCTACAATCAGGGGGCCTTATAACTTCACAAGTTCCGGACTGACTTCTACGGGTAACTTAACTAACCCCCGAAGTAGATGGGGAGGAATTTTCAGGAAATTGGAAACAAATGATTTTGAGGCATTAAACATTGAATTCATTGAAATGTGGATGTTAGACCCATTCATTTATAATAAGACAAGTCGGGGAGGTGACCTATATTTTAATCTGGGCAATATTTCTGAAGATATCCTGAAAGATGGAAGAAAGAGTATGGAAAATGGTTTGCCGGTAGATGGGAATACTGCAAAAACAGAAAACACTATTTGGGGCAAGGTGCCAAAACTTCAACCGGTGATCCAGGCATTTGACAATAATCCAACAGCCAGACAATTTCAGGATATAGGCGTAGATGGCTTGAGTAGTGAAGAAGAAAGATTGAAATTCAGCTCCTTTTTAAATCAGGTGAAAGCAAGTATCAATCCACAGGCTGCCATAGATATTGAAAGAGATCCGGCATCCGATGATTTTCAATATTATAGGGGACCTAATCTGGATCAGGCCAACGCAGGAATCTTGAAAAGGTATGAGAAATTTAATAATTCGGAAGGTAATTCAAAAACTTCCCAGCAGTCGCTTGATCTTACGGGCATCGAAAATACATCAGCAACACCATTCCCAGATGGAGAGGATATTAACAGGGATAATAACTCAACACTTGCTGATGAATATTTTCAGTATAAGGTTTCTATCCGGCCTCAGGATCTGTTGACCGTTGGGAGTAATTATGTTTCTGACATTGTACCTGCAACAGTAAAACTTGCTAATGGAACACAACAAACTGTAAGGTGGATTCAGTTTAAAATCCCAATCCCGGAATATTTGCAAAAAGTTGGAAATATTGAGGATTTCAAATCAATACGTTTCATCAGAATGTTTATGACTGATTTTGCAGATACCACGATTATGCGACTGGCCAGATTGCAATTGGTTAGAGGTGAGTGGAGGAGGTACAATTCCGAAAATAATCCTTCAAAGGTTCTTGCAGATCCTACATTAATCAATCCCGGTCCAGACAATTCAATAATGGATGTAAGTGCAGTAAATATTGAGGAAAATGGAAAACGTAGTCCTATTCCTTATGTTCTTCCTCCTGGGATTACAAGGGAAATAGATTTTACAAACTTCAGAGGTGAATCCCGGCAAAATGAACAATCATTGGCATTAAGTGTCAGGAACCTTCGGGATGGATATGGTCGTGCAGCTTTCAGAACGACCACGAATGATTTCCGTTCCTACAGACGACTGGAAATGTTTATTCATGCTGAGGGAGATCGATTGCGAGATAATGACCTTAAGGCATTTCTTCGTGTAGGTACAGATAATCAGGATAATTATTACGATTATGAAATTCCTTTAAAAGTTACCAGCCCTGGAACTAGTGCGCCAAGTTTGATATGGCCCGATCAAAATAAAATTGATTTGGAATTAAAGCTATTTTTGGATGCAAAAGCCGCAAGAAATAACGCCGTTTTTAACGGTCAGCCATGGCCTATTAACCGACCCTTTACTTATAAGGATGGTCAAAATATCATCACTGTTAAAGGACAGCCCGATCTAAGTAAAGTTCGGGTCTATATGCTCGGAGTTCGAAATCCTCTACGATCCTTGGCAAGCCCTGGGCTTGACGACGGGCTTGATAAATCAGCTCAGATTTGGTTTAATGAGATGCGACTCACTGATTTTGATGAAAAGGGGGGTTGGGCAGCAAATGCTCGTATGAATGCCAGACTAGCTGATTTTGCAGATGTTACCATTTCAGGTAGCAAAAGCACCTTTGGGTTTGGCTCCATAGACCGAAGGGTTAGTGAAAGAAATCGTGAGGATGATATCCTTTTTGATCTTTCAGGAAATGTGGAGCTTGGGAAATTTTTCCCTGAACGTAGCGGACTAAAACTTCCGATGTTTGTTAACTTTTCAAGACAAGTGGCAAGCCCCCAGTATGACCCAAGAATCCAGGATACTGAATTTAAAACCACGCTCGAAAATTCCACGAAAGTAGTTCGGGATTCATTGAAGTTCATCACCGAAGATTTCACATCCCGAAAGAGTATTAATTTTACTGATGTCCGTAAAATTAAAACTAATCCTGATAGCAAAACCCGGCTATGGGATATTGAAAATATAAGTGCCAGTTATTCATTCAATGAATTTAATCACCGTGATTTTATCAATGAAAACACAATACAGAAAACGTATCGTGCAGGTTTTCAATACAATTATTCTAAGCAGGCTAAAAATATTGCACCTTTTGAAAAGCTAATTAAATCGAAGAATCTTTCCCTGATCAGAGATTTTAATTTCAGTCTGCTACCTTCAATCTTAAATTTCAGAATAGATGTTGACCGTTTGTATTCAGAAAATACACTTCGGGATAATGATCCAAATAATTTTCTTCCAATAAATACCAATTTTAATAAGAACTTTCAAATGTCGCGTCTTTATGGTATAAGCTGGAATCTTACACGATCTATGCAGATAGATTTTAATGCTACCAATTATTCCATTATTGATGAGCCTGAAGGTAGAATGAGTGGACTGAAACGTGACACATTGTGGCAAAATCTGATGAATATGGGTAGGACAACAGATTATGGCCATACCATGAACCTGACCTATAATCTTCCAATTAATAAGATTCCTGGCTTAGACTGGATTACAATGGCAGCTCGTTATGGTTCTGGTTTTAACTGGCAAACGGAGCCATTGTTAACTATGAATGACCCGGGTATTGATATTGGGAACACCATTCAAAATTCACGGACTGTTCAGCTTAATCCAAGCTTAAGCATGGTTGCTTTGTATAATAAATTCGGTTTTATTCGAAATATGGGGCAAGAAGAAAAAAGTAAGTCGGCTGATTTATTGATTAATCTAATTACCAGTCTTAAAAATGTAAGTGGAGCATACACCAGAACAGAGGGGACTTTTCTTCCCGGATATCTTCCCAACACAAGTTTCTTAGGGCAAGATTTAAGCTTAAATGCGCCAGGGTATGATTTTCTTTTAGGCGGACAAAGAGATATTCGGTTTAGGTCATTGGAAAATGGATGGGTTACCAGAGATTCATTGCTGAATCAAATGTATATTAATACTGTTAAGGAGGATATGAGTTTTAGGGGATTGATTGAACCAATCCGTGATCTTCGTATTGAATTAACTGCAACTAAAAGCCAGAGTTTTAATTATTCATCAAATTTTAAATTCCTTCCGTCGAGTAATTCCTTTGAAAACTTGAGCCCGATTACAACGGGAGATTTTAACATGTCTTTTTTCTCAATGAGAACTGCTTTTAGTAAGGAAAATAAATTAAATAATTCGTCCAAGCTATTCCAGCAATTTCAAGAGAATCGAGCGATAATTTCAAAAAGATTAGGCGCACAAAATCCTAATTCAACTGGTTCTGCAGGAGGATTTGCTGATGGTTATGGGAAAGGCTCTCAGGATGTTTTGATTGCCTCATTTATGGCAGCTTATACTGGGAAAGATGCAAATAATGTTTCACTCAACCGCTTTCCAAAAGTTCCTATTCCCAACTGGCGATTAAGCTATAATGGCTTAACCAAATATTCTTTTATCAATGAGATATTTACTTCTGTAGATGTTAATCATGCTTATCGCTCTACCTATAGTGTGAATGGATTTAACTCACTGGTTCGCTACCAGGAATCTAATGGAGCAGTAAATGTGAAAGATGCATCCGGAAATTTCCTTCCTTTTTATCAGTTTTCGCAGATTACCCTTTTTGAGCAATTTCTGCCATTACTTGGTGTTGACGTCAGGTTGAAGAATAATATGACCCTTAATCTGGAATACAGAAAATCAAGAGCATTGAGTTTTAGTTTATCGAATAGTCAGTTGGCCCAACAGAAAGAAGATGGAGCAGTATTTGGAATGGGATACCGTACCACCAAATTTCGTTTCCCATTCGGCTTGTTCAAATCCTTAAAACTGGATAATGATATGAATTTTAAAATGGATTTTGCATTGAGCGACCGTAAGCTCGTTATCTATCGTGCAGATGTGGAAGATGCAGAGGTTTCATCTGGAGCACAAAATATTACGGTTAGACCATCGGTTGATTACGTGCTGAATCAGCGATTTACAATGCGGTTATTTTATGATGGAAATTTAACCAAACCATATACCTCCCAGACTTTTAATACCGCTTTTAATAATTTTGGGGTTAATTTAAGGTTTAATCTGTAATAGATGGCTAACCATCTCATACGCACCTAAAACGGCATTTCGATGAGTGCCCCGAATTGTAATCTTCAAAAAGTTAATAAACTCGAAGAGAAATCTCATAATTAAGACCACATTATCCTTCAACTCGAATAGCTTCAATTAAGAATTGCAAGTCTGCATTTCTTAAAGTATTTTTGAAAAAACTAAAATCTAAAACAATGAATTTTCCTGCAGAATTAAAATACACTAAAGATCACGAATGGGTACGAGTAGAAGGTAATCACGCTTATGTTGGTATTACTGAATTTGCACAACATGAACTTGGTGATATTGTTTACGTGGATATTAACACACTTGGAAAAGAAATAACTCGTGAAGATGTATTTGGAACTGTTGAAGCTGTTAAAACAGTTTCAGATTTGTTCATGCCCTTAACAGGTAAGATTCTTGAAATCAATAAGAAGTTAGATGCCAAGCCTGAATTTGTTAACAGTGATCCATATGGCGATGGCTGGATGGTTAAAATTGAGCTTACAGAAACCGCACAAGTTGAAGAACTATTATCTGCTGCTGATTATAAAACACAGATTGGGGTTTAATGTTCAAATCTTTAAGGTATCAATATCTTTCAATTCTTTGGGCCATTTTTGTGTTTATACTATGCCTGATGCCCCCGCTTGGCAGCGAAAAGCCTGGCTTTACCTTTTTTGAAGGCTTTGACAAATTAGCTCATACTGGCTTTTTCTTTGTTTTGACAGTATTTTTGTTTTATGGTAAGATCAGACAGCAGGCAAGTTATTCATATCGTACATTGACGATTCTGAAAATCCTTGCTATTTCTCTGTCTTTAGGTGCCGGAATTGAAATTCTCCAATTAAAGGTTTTTACTTACCGTTCTGCTGAATGGTGGGACTTGTTTGCGGATATGACCGGAGTTGGAATGGGGATTTTTAGCTATATATTTTTACATAGAGTTCGATTCAATGAAAAACTGGTTTAAAATCACAGTCCTGCTTGTTTCTCTGAGCCTGAGTTCATGCAGTATATTAAAGAAGGATTGTAAATGTCCAAAATTTTACCGTGCTCCTGCTCCAACTGGAATTCCTATTCAACCTTGATTTCTACTTTTTTTATAAAATCAATTTTCTTATTTGGAATTAATTCAAATAAGCATTATTTTTGATACACTATAAAACAGGGATATGAAGCTTTCACAATTAATACCGGGGCAATCAGGGATAATCAAAGAATTTACAGATCTTGAAATGTCTGTTAAGTTGATGGAGATGGGCTGTTTACCGGGTGAATCTATCGTTGTTGAACGTTTAGCTCCACTAGGTGACCCTATGGCAATCAGAGTTTCAGGTTATCAGTTAACCTTGAGAAAAAAGGAAGCTTCAACCATTATTATGCAATAATCTGCAGGTGAACGGCGATTTAAAAATTGCACTAGTTGGTAACCCTAATTCCGGAAAATCTACACTTTTTAATGTTCTAACCGGTTTAAATCAAAAAATCGGAAATTTTCCCGGTGTTACTGTTGAGAAGAAGACAGGATATTTTAAACTGCCTGATCAACGTTCTGTTCAAATTACTGATCTTCCCGGTACGTATAGTTTTTATCCTAAAAGCAGGGATGAACGAATTGTGTTGGATGCACTTAGCGATAATTCAGGCGAAGACTTTCCGGATTTAATTGTTTTTGTCGCTGACGCCTCTAATCTTAAAAGAAATTTACTTCTTTTTTCTCAGATCGCAGATTTGAGTATCCCCATTATCATTACACTGAATATGATGGATCTGGCAGATCGCGCCGGAATAGAAATTTCTGTTGATGAACTTGCCCTAAAATTAGGGGTTCAGGTGATTCCTATTTCAGCCCGCAAGCAAGAAGGAATTGATCGTCTCAAAGATGCAATTGCTAATAACAGTTCTTTCCCGCTTCAACTGCCTTCCATTGAAGTTGAGAGCATTGCCCCAGAATTGATAAAAGCAATTCAGGATGAGCTTAAAATTGATAAGCCATATACTGCATTGCAGATTGCTCATCAGTATGAATATCTGACGTTTCTTTCTGAAGCTGAAAAACAAAAGGTCTCAATTCTCAATAAAAAGTTCGATTTTCATACCCAAAAGGCACAAGCTACGGAGACAATAGCCCGTTATAATTTTATTAATGATGTACTTTTTGATACAGTTAAAATTCATTCCGATCCTAAACAGGAAACCTTGAGTAACCGTATCGATAAGGTACTTACTCACCAGATATTTGGCTTTGTTATTTTTTTCGCAATACTTTTCATGATATTTCAGGCGATTTTTTCCTGGTCTGAGTATCCAATGACTATTATCGAAGATTTGTTTTTATGGCTTACAGAGTTCAGTTTACAAATCTTGCCACCGGGTGTATTTACCGATCTATTGGTTAATGGGGTGATTGCCGGATTAAGTGGCGTTGTAATTTTTATTCCACAAATTGCTATTTTATTTGCCTGTATCTCCGTTTTGGAGGATACTGGATACATGTCAAGAGTGACATTCATGATGGATAAGATCATGCGTAAAGTGGGCCTGAGTGGTAAATCTATCGTCCCTTTGATCGGAGGATTTGCCTGTGCGGTTCCATCGATCATGAGTGCCCGTAATATTGAAAGCTGGAAAGACCGGATGATTACAATTATGGTTACACCTTTAATTGCCTGCTCTGCCCGTCTCCCGGTATATACTTTATTAATTTCGCTGGTAGTACCTAATGATAAGGTCTGGGGCTTTATTAATATGCAGGGTCTCGCATTGATGTCCTTGTACCTTCTAAGTATAGTTAGTGCAATTTTAGTCGCATGGGTTATGAAGTTCATGATTCAGGCACGTGAACGTGGATACTTCATCATGGAGCTTCCGGTTTACCGAATGCCGCGATGGAATAATGTGCTCCTGACTATGTATCGTAGTGTGAAGGCTTTCGTTTTTGAAGCCGGAAAGGTAATTATTGCAGTTTCTATTGTTTTATGGGTTCTTTCGTCCTATGGGCCGGCAGATGGTTTCGATAGAATAGATGAAAAATACAATGATATTTCGCTAAGAAAGCAGCTTGAACCTCTAGAAATTGATCGTTTGATTGCCTCAGAAAAATTGGAAAACTCTTATGCAGGAATGCTCGGTAAATCCATTGAGCCATTGATTAAACCACTTGGGTTTGATTGGAAGATTGGAATTGCCTTGATTACCTCATTTGCTGCCCGAGAAGTATTTGTAGGCACAATGGCAACTATTTATAGTGTGGAAGCTGACGATGCTCACCAGGAATCTGTTCGTGAAAAAATGGCCTCTGCCCGAAATCCTGAAACCGGACTTCCTGTATTTACCATTGCCACAGCATTTTCATTGATGATGTTCTATGCTTTCTCTATGCAGTGTATCAGCACTATCGCGGTAGTTTACCGCGAAACCAAGGGTTGGAGATGGCCATTAATCCAAATTGCTTACATGACCTCTTTGGCTTATCTTGCAAGTCTGTTAGTATACCAGCTTCTGAAATAAAATTGGATAAGATAGCAGTCCTTAATAACTACCTTCCACCTGGTGCGGCACCTGTTATTGCGCGATGGATAGATTATTTTGAATGTGAATTTAAAGTTTCCCGAAATCGGAGTACCAAGCATGGCGATTATCGGCACCCTTTTAAAAATGCCGGACATCGGATCTCAGTTAATTATAATCTAAATCCTTATGCTTTCCTGATTACTACAGTGCATGAGTTTGCCCACTTGCTCACCTGGAATGAGTATAAGCGAAAGGCAAAGCCACACGGACAAGAATGGAAAAATAATTTCAAACGCATGATGAAGCCATTCTTTGAGCAATCTACATTTCCTCCGGATATAAATCATGCTATCCAAAATTACCTTGAGAACCCGGCTGCTTCAAGTTGTGTGGATCTCAAACTTTATCGCGTCCTGAAACAATATGACAAGAAACCTGATCACATTGTTTGCGTAGAAAAACTTCCAGTCAAAACTCTTTTTTCTCTTCCTGACGGTCGGATTTTCAGAAAGGAATCTCTGATTAGAAAGCGGTACCGCTGTGTTGAAATTAAAACTGGTGCCGTGTATTTGTTCAATGCTTTAGCTGAGGTGACGGTTATTGAGCCAAAGGTTTAAGCTGAAAGGGTAAAGCTGAAAGCGGGTAGAAG
>JAURKO010000057.1 GCA_030831705.1 Daejeonella sp.
AACTGACAACAGATAACTAGTTATTCTGATCTTTGTCCTTCCACTGCTCACTAAAAGATTTTTCAGCTACTTCAGGAAGTTCACGGTGTTTACCCCAGCTTTTTTTAAAGAAATTACGGAGCATTAAGTTTTTGAATTTACCTCCCATCATATCCATTGTTTTGCGCTTCAGCATTCCAATTTTCCACCCTTTCCAACCCATCTTTTCCGAAAAAGGACTCAATCCCTGTTCTACAGAATCTCTTCTATTTAATAAAAGCATTTTATGAATATCGATCTTTACCGGGCATACTTCTGTGCATTTCCCACAAAGACTGGAAGCATAACTTAAATGCTTAAATTCTTTCATGCCAGCCATATGGGGCGTGATGATTGAACCTATCGGACCGCTATAGGTAGTTTCGTAGGTATGGCCACCAATATTTTTATATACAGGGCATGCATTCAAACAGGCACCGCAGCGGATACAATACAGTGCCTGACGCTGATCTTTTTGGGCAAGAAGGTTAGTCCGCCCATTATCCAGAAGTATTACGTACATCTCCTCTGGTCCGTCAGTTTCATTTCCTTGTCTTGGTCCGCCCAAAATCGTGTTGTATACTGTCAGATTTTGACCGGTGCCATGGCTTGATAGTAATGGCCAAAATAGATCTAAGTCATTTATCGTAGGGATAATCTTCTCAATGCCAACTATCGCGATGTGAATTTTTGGGAATGTGGTAGTTAATCTCGCATTCCCTTCATTCTCTGTTAATGCGATACTTCCACTATCTGCGATCAGGAAATTTCCGCCGCTAATACCAACATCATATGAAGTATATTTCTCCCTTAAAAGCTCTCTGGCTTTCATAGTGAGTTGTTCAGGGGTGGAGTCTAAAGGTGTATCGAATTTCTCATTAAATAATTTCGCAATATCTTCTTTACTAAGGTGCATTGCGGGAGTAACAATATGATAGGGTTTTTGACCTAGTAGTTGAACAATGTATTCACCGAGGTCACTTTCTAACGTCTCAATATGATTTTTCTCTAGAAACTCATTTAAATGAATTTCTTCAGTTGCCATTGATTTAGACTTAATAACTGTTTTTGCACCTGCTTTTCTGATGATCTGAAGGATTTCATTCTGAGCCTCTTCTATGTCATTCGCCCAGATTACTTTGCCTCCCTTTTTCTGAAAATTTGACTCAAACTCCGGAAGAAGTTTGTCAAGGTTTTCCATCACCCTCCATTTTATAGTATGAGCTTTTCTTTTCGAATTTTCAAGATTGGCAAGTTTTGATAAACCCCGTTCAACGGCTATATGATATTTACCGATGTTATAATTGATGATTCGTCGATGATCTAGATCAAAGGCTTTTGTATCAGAGGTATGTACAAAATCGGCAGCTAAATTACTCATTAAACAAATTTAGTTATTTTGAATTTAAACTTCCTGCAAATCCTGAATTTCGTATTGTGTATTATTTTGAATCGGATTTTTTTTATTTCACATCTACTACCGGTCGTTTATCCCGCATCACCAGATCCCAGCCAGTGTAGTAAGCTAATTGTGCCCGTTTACTCAGAAGCTCAAAGTTAATTTTGCTGATCTCATCGCTGCCCTTATGATAATCATCGTGCTTACCATTATAATAGAAGATTACAGGAACTCCGTTTTTAGCAAAATTGTAATGATCTGACCAATAGTAGATTTGATCTTCAGGAGCATTATGTTTATAATCGATTTTTAATTTAGTGTAGGTAGCATTAGCATTTTCACTGATTTTATGCAGGTCAGTACTTAATCTGTCTGCTCCAACCAAAAAACAGTAATTAGTTGAATCCGGAGAACTTTGGTATTCTTTGCCAATGCGTCCAATCATATCTATATTCAGGTTAGTAATTGTTTTTGCAAATGAGAAGACAGGATTGAGAGCATAATATTCAGAACCCAACAGGTTTTTCTCCTCCCCTGTAAGCAGCATGAACAGAATGCTTCTCCTAGGGCCGTTCCCATTTTCTTTTGCCTTTGCAAAAGCTCTTGCAATGGCCAGAACTCCCGAAGTTCCTGAAGCATCATCATCAGCGCCATTAAATACCTTATCTTTTCCTCCATCAGGATTTAATCCGATATGGTCGTAATGGGCAGTGTAAACCAAAAGTTCGTCTTTTAGGTCGCTGCCTTCCAGAAAGCCTAGAACATTGGATGATTTGAGTGCTCTTTTCACAGGCTCATAATTCAATTTTATCTCAGCTTTAATGATCTGTAATCCATCAGAGGTATTTAATTCTCCAAATTTTTTACCGGAGCTGCTCATAATCTTATCTGCAATTTCAGTTTCGATTAGAACTACTCCCGGCGAATTTGCCCGCATCGGAATACTTTCTCTAATTCCATTTTTAACACTCAGGCTTGCACCCGACAGGTGCGAATGCGGTTGCTTTGTTCCAGAAACATTTACCGTAATGATTAATCCAGGTTTTTTGCTCTTTACAAAATTCAGTCTTCTTGCAAATCCAGCGGCATCTCCCTCTTGCCTCATTAAAACAACTTTATCTTCTATGTTTGTGTTTTTTAGCTCTGATTCAGTCCCGAGTCCTATGAAAGTCAATTCATTTGCTTTGATTATTTTTGCCTCGCCGCTGCCGCTGAATGAAAAATCTATTTTATATTCTAATTTCGTACCATTTACTTCTAATGAATTAACAACAATAGAGGTTTCGATTAACTCGACATCTTGAAGATAAGATCCTTTAACAGGAGCGATAAGTTTCATTTTCTTAAATTCATGTGCAATATAATTTGCGGACATCTCAGCCCCGTGTTTCCCGGTTTCCCTACCTTCAAATTTATCAGAAGCCAGAACCTGTAGATGTTTTTTAGTTCTTTTTGCATTGATCTCGGCGGCATATTTTTGGGCTACAGGATCCTGAGCAAAGCATTGAATCGAAATGACTGCGAAGAATAAAAAGCCTATTACTTGTTTTTTCATTGTTTATTGAATGCAGGATTGAGCCGATTATTTGTTTGTAAATGTAGCCCTTTAGACCATAAATAAAAAAGCCACTGCCTCGCCCCGGATTAGATCCGTGGTTCGGGGCAGTGGCCTTCATTTTCTTGTTTCCAGACTATCGCGTAGCCGGCATGTCATTTTTTACATCAACCACCGGTCTTTTATCTCGATTCAGAAGGTCCCAGCCAGTATAGTATACGAGTTGTGCACGTTTTGCAAGCAATTCAAAATTTATCTTGCTCACTTCATCACTTGCTTTGTGATAATCTTCATGCACACCATTAAAATAAAATACAATCGGAACACCATTCTTAGCGAAATTATAATGATCTGAACGGTAATAGATACGCTCAGGGTCATTAGGATCGTTGTATTTATAATCGATCTTCATTTTGGTATAAACAGCATTGGCATTTTCGCTAATCTTATGTAGATCTGTACTTAATTTATCAGAACCGATCAGGTAGCAATAATTCGCAGAATCAGCAGAGCCTTTGTATAATTCACCGATTCTGCCAATCATGTCAATATTCAGGTTTGTAATGGTGTTAGCCATTGGGAAAACCGGATTCATAGCGTAATATTCTGAACCTAGTAACCCTTTCTCTTCACCGGTTACCATCAAGAACAATACACTTCTGCGTGGACCATGTCCAGCTTTTTTAGCTTTTGCATAGGCTCTGGCTATATTTAGTACCCCTGTGGTGCCTGATCCATCATCATCCGCACCATTATTTACTTTATCTGTACCACCATCAGTTGTAAGTCCGATATGATCATAATGTGCCGAATAAACCACAAGTTCATCTTTAAGGTCTGTACCTTCCAGATATCCCATTATGTTCATAGATTTCACTTCCTTGTTCACAGGACCATAGTTCATTGTGATTTGAGATTTTAAAACCTGAGATTGTGGCTTGCCGCTATTATCAATCGATGATTTTAAATCTTCATAAGTTTTTCCGGAATTTTTAAGGACCTGATTGGCTATATCCGGTGCAATGCTCACATAAGCAGCGCTTGCAGGACGATTATTCGCTGCGGCTTTTTTTTCTTTTTTGATAGCTAACCTGCCACTTCTTGGGGAATAAGATTGAAGTGCAACACTGACATCCGGATTTACCGCAAGAATAACTGAAGGACCTTTACTCATTACATATTGCAAGCGTTTACTTCTGCTAGTACTCCAGTCTGACACTTTTGAGGTTTTACTGATCGCCGATATCCCATTATTCATTGGCTCACCTTTATTAATCATCAAAACCACTTTCCCAGCTACATCGATGTTTTTGAGATCATCATAGTTTTCTGTGCCAATTCCATAGCCAATAAATACTACTTCACTCACATCGATTGATTTATCCTCTCCACTACCTGAAAATAGATATTCTTTTCCCAGGCTCAGTGTTTTTCCATTAACAATAAAAGAAGATACTTCAAAAGAGGTTTCTACTAGAGGAACATCCTGAAAATATGATCCGTTTAAAGGTGCAGTTAATTTTAATTTTTTAAATTCTTTTGCAATGTAATTAGCGGCTTTTTCAGCACCTGGCTTCCCTGTTTCTCTTCCTTCAAACTTGTCAGAAGCAAGAATTGTCAAATGTTTTTTCGCATTTTTTACGTTAATTTCCTCAGCATATTTTTGTGCATTTGGATCTTGAGCGAAAGCCTGTGTAGAAACACAAAGTAGAAATAGCGCCCAAATTGTTTTTTTTGAAATCATATGTTACTTGGTTAGTTTTAAATAATTAACAGGATATTTTATTGACCCTATTGGCGTGACGGCCTCCTTCAAATTCAGTACTTATAAATTTCGTACAAATTTGTTTGGCCAGTTCAGAGCTAATAAATCTTGCCGGTATACAAAGAATATTGGCATTATTATGTGATCTTGCTAGTTCTGCTAGTTCTTCATTCCAGCAGATCGCGGCTCTGATATCCTGGTGTTTATTAGCTGTAATTGCTACTCCATTTGCACTTCCACAAATCAATACGCCAATTGTAAATTCAGCATTTTCGACAGCAGTTGCTACTGGATGTGCAAAATCCGGGTAATCTACTGAGTCGGCACTGTGGGTGCCAAAGTCTTTAACATGGTATTCTTTCAGAAAATCTACAAGAATGCTTTTGTATTCAAAACCTGCATGGTCAGCTCCTATAGCGATGGATATTTTTTGGTTCATTTTGTTAATTCTTGACTTAAATCCTGTATGATTATGGTGCTTTAAGGGTTTAAATTAGTTTTTGTAAAATTCTATTTCTGCTTTTTTCTTATTACTTGCTACACGTGCCGACACGTAAATACTCAATTCATAGAGCAGAAATAACGGGAAACTAACTGTTAGCATGGTTACCAAATCGGGAGTCGGCGTAACAATGGCAGCAATGATTAAAATAATAACAGTAGCATACCTTCTAGAAGACCGCATGAACTCAGGAGTCATGATGCCTAGTTTTGAAAGGATATAGATAACAATCGGTAATTCAAAAGTAATAGCAGCCCCGATTGTTAGCGTTGCCACAACAGAAAAATAGGAAGCAATGGTGATTTGGTTATTGATAATCGAACTGACTTCATAATTTGATAAGAAATTTATTGAAAGTGGAGCGATGATATAATACCCAAATGCCAATCCGAGGATAAATAGTAAAGATGCCCAGAAAACGAAACCAGTGGCCGACTTACGCTCATTTTCGTGTAATGCAGGTTTTACGAATCGCCATATTTCAAATAACAGATAAGGCACACCTAATACTATACCAATCATTAAGGATGAGTTTAGCTGCAGGGTAAACTGCCCACCTAATTCCGTATTTATTATATTAAAACTGAGTTTTTTCACGCAAAAGTCCGCACCAAGATTAAACTTCTCGGTGGCTAGGCACATCATTCGGTAGGTCCAGAAATCGGTACGGCCTGGCCCCATGATAATCTGGTCGAAAATGAAATCATAAAATGAGAAAGCAAGTATTGTGAAGGTTACGATAGCAATAGAAGCTCTGATTAGATGACCCCTGAGGACATCCAAATGGTCAAAAAATGACATTTCAGCTTCAATTGTTTTACCTTTTTCCTTGATAGCTTTTACCAGGTCTGTACGTTCCTCACTCATAATTTTAAAGCAAAAATGCCATTCTCTTGAATTTAAGAATGGTATTCAATGGATATTTATTAAGCATCAATTCTATTTTGACATTCAGCTACTAAAAATGACAGTTTGTTGTGTTTTACTTGCATATACACTATGATCTACTCGCTTAGGTCAAAGCTCTCCATAAATTTGGTAGTGAAGTTACCTGCACGGAAATTGGGATCTTTCATTAATCTTAAGTGGAATGGGATAGTGGTTTTAATGCCTTCAATTACAAATTCACTTAATGACCGCTCCATGGTACAAATAGCCTCTTCTCGGGTTTGCGCAACACAAATAAGCTTCGCAATCATAGAATCATAATTTGGAGGAATCTGGTAGCCGGCATAAACATGAGTATCAACCCTTACTCCATGACCACCCGGCGAATGGAAATTGGTTATTAATCCGGGAGACGGTCTAAAATTATTAAAAGGATCCTCAGCATTAATACGGCACTCGATCGCATGCATCTCAGGTATATAATTTTTTCCGGAGATAGGAATACCTGAAGCAACTTTGATCTGCTCTTTAATCAGGTCAAAATTAATTACCTCTTCAGTGACGGGATGTTCTACTTGTATACGGGTATTCATTTCCATGAAATAGAAATTCCTATGTTTATCAACAAGAAACTCTACAGTTCCGGCACCTTCGTAATTTACAGCCATTGCTCCTTTAATTGCGGCTTCACCCATTTTTTCACGCAGTTCAGGAGTCATAAATGGCGATGGAGATTCTTCTACCAGTTTTTGATGCCTCCGCTGAATTGAGCAATCACGTTCTGAAAGATGACATACTTTTCCGTATTGATCTCCAATCACTTGTATTTCAATATGACGCGGATCTTCAACATATTTCTCGAGATATAATCCGTCATTTCCAAACGCAGCAGCTGATTCCTGACGTGCTGAATCCCATGCAGGCTCAAACTCAGAATCATTCCATACAATACGCATTCCACGACCACCTCCACCTGCTGTGGCTTTCAAAATAATTGGATAACCAATCTCATTGGCAATTTTAATTCCCTCTTTAACATCAGATAGTAAACCTTCAGAACCCGGGATAGTTGGAACACCGGCTAATTTCATGGTTTCTTTAGCTGATGCTTTATCGCCCATGCCATTAATTTGATCTGCGGTAGCGCCGATAAATTTTATACCGTATTCATTGCATATGGCTGAAAATTTTGCATTTTCAGATA
>JAURKO010000058.1 GCA_030831705.1 Daejeonella sp.
ATACTCAACCCGATAGCAATCGGGTCTCAATACTCAATTTAGAACTTGATATAACCCTTGCCCGCGGCCTAAACTATTATACAGGTGCTATCTTCGAGGTAAAAACTAACGAAGTGGCTATGGGTAGTATTGGAGGCGGGGGTCGATATGATGATCTGACAGGAATGTTCGGACTCCATGATCTGACAGGAGTTGGTATCTCCTTTGGTGCCGACAGAATCTATGACGTACTTGAAGAGCTAAACTTATTCCCTGAAACGGGTTTAGACAACACAAAAGTACTTATCAGCAATTTTGATTCAACTGCCGAAGATTATGCGCTACCTCTACTTCAGCAATTAAGAACTTCAGGTATCAACGCCGAAATTTATCCATCATCAGCCAAACTGAAAAAGCAAATGAGCTATGCTGATGATAAAAATATTGCATTTGTAATTATTATAGGAAGTGAGGAAATGGAAACCGGATTGCTTAGTTTGAAAAATATGAAGAGTGGTGAGCAACAAAAACTTACCAAGGAACAAATCATCACTTATTTATCATAATACAATTGATGAAAAAAATAATACTATCATTTTCAATTCTTTTAATTTCAACTATTGGAATAATTCGATTTATCAAATTAAGTAATGACCATAAAGAATGTAATTGGAAAATTGAAAAAAAATTAGATTCTAACGGTAACACGGTGACCACAAAAAATCATATTTGTAATGAGAAATATAATTTTTGAAACCAACACCTGCGTTTTATAACTTAGTTCAGCCTTTTCCTACAGAGTATTTCCAGCGAAAAATCGTACTTTATTTCCCCTATGGTCGGTGTTGTCACCGTACCAAGAAGCATCTATCAAATGGTCGGTGATAACACCAACCAGAGGGAATAGGACAGAACACGGGGCTGAAATAAGAAAATAGAAACAGATTTCCCATTAGGATTATTAGACTAAATATCACTATAAGCCATTCACAAATCCTTTGCCTCAATGTTGAGCGCTAAAAATTGTAACGCAGATAGCTATGTTATTTTAAAGCTTAATCGACAAACTTTGTACCTCTTGAGCCTTAGCAAATGATAAGGATATAAAACAAAAAATTAAACATAATGTTTTCATAGTCAATTATTTGAGATTATAAATAACCGATTTACTTTTATTAAATTTAGGGTACATAAACCAATTACATTGATTTACCGTATATGATGCAACCTTATTTTAATGGAAATTAAGACATTTAGAAACCTATAAAACAAAAATTAATATGGAACGTAAAGACTTTCTAGCAGCTTTAGGCCTTAGTGCCGGATCCCTGGTTATCAGCTCATGCCTCGGTGCTTGTGGTAAAAGTGAAACAGGTACCCCTACATCAACACCAACTCCAACACCAGGCAATAAAATTGATTTCACATTAAATGTAAGTACGAATTCTGATATCAATTCCAAAGGGTGGACGATTATGAACAGCATAATCATTGCCAGGAATGGCTCCAACTATCTTGCTCTTTCATCTTCATGTACCCATCAGGGTAACCCGGTAACCTACAACTCACAGAACAATAATTTCCCTTGTTCACTAACCGATGCAGCACATGGATCTATTTTTGATTCCAATGGTAACAGAATTCAGGGACCTGCAAGTTCAGCGCTAAAAAAATACAATACAACACTTACTGGAACTTCATTACGGGTTTTTGAGGCCTAAGGTTAAATATTTAGTATGAAAAAGCTACTTGTACTATTTTATCTAACTCTTCCGTTTACAGCATTTTCACAGGAAGATCTAATGAAACTTGTTTCAGATAGCAATGAAGTTTTTGTGAAGACCGCTACATTCAAGGCAAGTCGAATTATTAACGGACATTCCGTTGAAACTGTAGGTAAGAATAACTTAGACTTCATAATTTCCCACCGTTTTGATCGATTAAACAGAGGGTTTGAAGAATTCTTCGGACTAGATGCTGCAACAATTCGTTTGGGACTGGAATACGGTATCAACGACCGGTTCATGTTAGGAATAGGAAGAAGTTCTTTTCAGAAAGCATTTGATTATTTTACAAAATATAAACTAATCAGACAAAGCACAGGTTCAATAAATATACCAGTTTCCGCCACCTTGTTTGCTGGATATGCAATTCGTACTCAAAAAACCTTTCCGCAACTATCAGGATTTGATAGAAGTAGTTATACCGCTCAAATCCTCATTGCCAGAAAGTTTAACGAAGCATTGTCATTGCAGATAAGTCCGACTTTAATCCACAGAAACAGAACCGATATATCCACTGACAATAGAACAGTTATTTCTTCCGGAATTGGTGGCAGGATGAAATTGACCAAACGAGCTTCAATTAATGGAGAATACAACTATGTACTCCCAAATCAAATAAATGATAGCTATAAAAATAATTTATCTTTCAGTTTTGATCTTGAAACTGGCGGTCATGTGTTTCAATTACTGTTTACCAATTCATTCGGAATGACTGAAAGACAATTTATAACTGAAACTGATGGCAGCTGGGGAAGCGGGGATATACATTTTGGCTTCAACATTTCAAGAACATTTTCGTTTGAGAAAAAAAGCAAAATGAAACCATGAAGCACTTTTTGTTATTACCGGCATTTATCCTGATTTTCAATTTCTCTTCAGCACAAAATAAACTTTATAGTAGCAATAAAAGTGAATTTAGCTTTTTTTCAAAAACTCCGCTGGAAGATATTGATGCAAAAAATACACGTGCCAGTTCCATTATAAATTCATCGAACAGAGAACTTGTTGTGCGTATTCCCGTATCACAATTTCAATTTAAAAACAAATTGATGCAGCAACATTTTAATGAGAATTACATGGAAAGTGAAAAGTTTCCAAATGCCACTTTCAAAGGAAAGATTAATGAGGAAATAGATTTAAATAAAGCGGGGACATATTCTGTTAGTGCAAGTGGGATGTTGAATATTCATGGTATAGATCAGAATAGAAATCTAGTTGGGAAATTAACCGTCAGTGAAAACTCTTTACTTCTCGAGACCAAATTTGAAGTACTACTTGTTGATCATAAAATTGATATACCGAAGCTTGTTTTTAAAAAAATTGCAGAAAAGATCAATGTAAGTGCTAGTATAAATTATGTCCCATATCAAAAATAAACGTAATCATTAAAGAATTTAAACCAGCCCATTAAACAAAAATGCCAGTCGTACGACTGGCATTTTTGTTAATAATAAAATTAAAAAAAATTAGTTTTCAAGCGGACGAACAGTAGGAAGCACAATACTACTCAAACGAGCACCTCCATGATGAATCGTTTGCTGAGCAACCCGAATTCTGTCGCTACTTCCAAACGGATCACCGGTATTTGGATTTCGGTCAAATTGAGGGAAATTGCTTGAAGTAATATCAACACGAATACGGTGTCCGGGTAAAAAGACATTTGCAGTACCAGTCATTTCAATCTCGTACTCATATACCTGATTCGGTGTAAGTAACTTGATCTTATCCAATCCTTCGCGGAATCTGGCTCTCAATATTCCTTCAGAAATAGGCATTGCTCGGCCATCAGGATAAACGTCAACAAGTTTAATCATCCAGTCGGTATCCGGCCCATCGGTTGCAGCAAATAATTTCATTTTCATCGGACCAGCAATTGTCATCGGGCTCTTCAAAAATTCAGAGGTATAAACCAATACATCTTCTCTACGCTCAAGCGGACGCTGATCGTAAGGACCTGCTTGAGTTGGACTACCACAGCAATTATTACCTCCCAGTGTCATAATAGGGGTTTTAGGATCATATGTGTATTTATCACTGGCTGCCTTTTTTGGGGCCTCAAAACTTAATACACCATCACCACGAACAGAATTTGCATTGCCATTACTGCTCAAATACAAGTTCTTATACTGAGTCCCAGGAATTGGATAATCCTTTTCACTGCGCCATTTATTAATACCCATGTAAAATAACTTTACCGGATCTTCAAGGTCTAAACCATTTTTAATTCCTTTCAAATGGTAATCATAAAACTGTAATTCCCTGTTGTACATCTGCATATTGGCTGTAGCACCAAAATCAACGGTTCCAAATGATTGTGAAGGGCCATGACCCCAAGGTCCAATGATCATGCGGGCGCCGGCACGGGCCTCAGGAGTTGCAGCCTTATTCCTCATCCCGATATAACCATTTATGGTTCCCATTAAGAAAATATCAAACCAACCGCCGTAAGTATGAGCGGGAACATTCATTTTAGAAAAGTTCTCTTCATCGCTGATTGATTTCCAGTAATCATCATAACTCTCATGATTAATCCAATCGCGATAATGTTTAACGGCATAACCAGCACTTTTCAAATCACCGTCCTTTAAAGGCAAATGCCATAAAATATTATCATATTTCAACTCCTCTGGAGTATATGCTTCTGTATGCCAGTACTGAGGTAACATAATTCGGTTGGGCATACGAACAACTCCCCAGCCATAGTTAAAACTCAAACGGAAGGCTCCACCCATCGTTAACCAGTTAGCATAAATATTTGTTGAGGCTACCCCTGGAAAAGCCGCTACCAAATGTGGCGGAGTGGCACTCATTGCTGCCCATTGATTATGTCCAAGGTAACTTCCGCCCTGAGTAGCAACCTTACCATTTGAAAATGGTTGAGCTGCTGCCCATTCAATCACATCATAACCGTCCTTAGATTCATCACGGAAGGGTTCCCAGATTCCTTCACTCTCATAACGACCCCTGATATCTGCAAATACAACAGCATATCCCTCTTGAGCAAATCTGATTTTATCCTGATGTCCCCCATCCCGCTGTACACCATAACAGGTACGTATAACAATCGTAGGGTATTTACCAGGTGCGGCGGGAAGATAGACATCGGCATAAATCTTTACTCCATCACGCAATACTATGGTTTTGTAACGTTCTATTTTAATTTCATTTTTAAGCGGTCTTCGGAGTAACTCAGGAATATCATTCCTGATTGAATGCTCCGAACGATTAACACCGTCGGAAAAAAGCGTTTCGCTTGCATACATGTAATTGGGATTGTTCTTAGCATCCGAATAACTAATAAATTGATTTCCTGTGCCAATAGAATTGTTAGTCTGTGCCTGAGCAGTGATTGCCCCGGAAAGAAAAAATGCCAGCAGTAAATGTTTGAATTTGTTCATGTTTTTTTCATTAATGTTATTATATAAATATGGAAAATTAAGTTAAGGATTGCAACCTTAAAAGATCTGAAAAGAATTGTTGAATTCAGAAAAAACCGGGGTTTAAAACCCGCTGCAAGAAAAAGAAATTATTTAGTTGGAGGGCCTCTCAAAGTTGAGAGAAGTTGTTCAGTAAAATAAGTGGTGACCTCAATGTTGATAAAAAGCAACACCGCCGGAGATATTCTTATTTTATCGTAGAAAGTTGAACTGATAAAACGCTTATCAATATGAACAGCACAAACCCAGCAATAATCAGCTTTGTTTTGAATATTTACTTTTTGGGTGCTGCTGGAATTAAGCTGTTCTGAAGCGTTAGACTCTGGTATTAGTCCATGACTATGAAAGAAATCCAACCGAAGAATCAAGGTCAAAAATGTCAGTAATAAGATTACTGAAAATGTCAACCTGTATGTTCTGTTTAATGCCTTCATAATAGCTCTGATACCAAACTTACTAAAAAAATTATTTTAAAAGATGGAACAATTGGGGTAGTAACAATTTCAGATGAAATAGAACCTGAAGTCTTTCAAATAATTTTAATAAATCGTATAAATAAAATTTTGCTTTTAGATTTAAATAGTAAATTCAGTTATGATATCATTTATACTGCTATTTATCAGTGTTGTATTACTAATTCTACTAACAGCAAAATGGCATTTGCATCCATTTTTAGCCTTGTTGTTTGTTGCATTATTTTTTGGGGTCGTCTCAGGAATGGATTTAGATACCATAATCAAGTCTATAAATGACGGATTTGGAAACACTTTGGGTAAAATAGGTATCGTGATTGCACTCGGAGTGATCATAGGGGCATTTCTAGAATATTCAGGTGGTGCCTATAAACTCGCAGAAATTATAATAAAAGTTATAGGTAAAAAAAGAGTGCATGAAGCTATGGGATTTGTGGGATTTATTGTCTCGATTCCCGTCTTTGCCGACAGTGGTTTTATCATTCTAAACCCATTGAATAAAAGTCTGACAAAAAAGGCAGGACTCTCAATTGTTGGAACTGCCGTATCCCTAATTCTGGGTTTAATGATATCCCATGTTTTAATACCTCCTACACCAGGTCCGATTGCTGCTGCAGGAATTATTGGGGCTGATGTGGGCCTTGTGATGCTTGTCGGACTGATTATCGGTATGTTTTCTCTGGTCGTAGCAATCCTTTATTCAAAGTATTATGCGGCAAGAACCTATATTGATCCCAATCCTGAATTATCAGAAGAAACCATCAATGAGAAAATAAAAAATGCACCTTCTGCCTTGAAGTCATTTTTGCCAATTGTCACCCCAATTATTCTGATAATAGGAAAATCAATTGTAGAATTTACTGTCACTGAGGGCGAAAAGGCAACATGGTGGTTTAAAACAATTGGTTTCATTGGCTCTCCTGTAATCGCCTTATTAATTGGGATGCTATTTGTGTTTTTGATACCCAAAAAGCTAGACAAGGAAATACTTTCTACTACCGGATGGGTTGGAAAAGCAATAAATGATGCATCCACGATCATCATTATTTCCGGTGCCGGTGGAATTTTTGGCGCAATTCTTCAAAACAGTGGAATCGCAACAAGCATGGCTAATGGTCTATCTGGTGCAAACCTGGGTATATGGCTTCCATTTTTGCTTTGTGCCGCAATCAAAACCGCACAAGGCTCTTCAACAGTAGCGCTGATCACTACAGCATCCATTGTTGCTCCAATGTTGCCCGGTATGGGATTCGATTCAGAAATCGAAAAAGCACTCATTGTAATGGCCATTGGTGCCGGGGCAATGGTAGTTTCTCATGCAAACGACAGCGGGTTCTGGATCACGACACAATTTTCAGGAATTGATGTTAAAACCGGTTATCGTACCTATACACTGGGTACATTAGTGGTTGGCGTTTCTACAGCACTATTTGTTTATATCGCTACTTTTATAGTTTAGCCTTATAACTAGAGGTTATCCGGTTCACTTTCCAGTATCCCGATCTGTATCATGACCTCAGATTCTTTCACCGGAAATTCATCATTATTTCTAATAGTCTGAATCACAGCTTCAAAAAGATCCATATATTTCCCAATAGCCGAAGGAACCAATTCAACTGTTTTTTCACCCTGTTCGCTTATCAAAGTGAGACGGCCTTCTTTACCGGCATCCTCGTACCCAAATCCCGGTTCGCCGGGCTTCAATCCAGCAATTAGTTGATCTTCTTGCTTGTCACAAAATGCTTTAATAAATGAACCTTTAGTACCATGAATAATAATTCCCGGCTGGGGATCAGCAACCAGAAGGCTGGTGGTTATGAAAACATTCAGTTGATTCGGGTAAGTTAAATGGATATGCCCATAATCATCTACCAATGAATTCTTACGGTATATGCCGGTAATTTTACGGTAGGCAAGTGGCTCCCCCAGTATGCATATTGCCTGATCCAGCAAATGTGCCGCTAGGTCATAAACAATGCCTGCAGCAGGAATTGGGGTTTCTTTAAAAACTTTCGGACCAATCTCCGCCCTATAGCGGTCGTAGCGTAAATGCATCTCGATAATCTGCCCGAGTTTTCCACTATTTATCGTATCGCGGGTAACAGCAAAATCGCTGGAAAATCTTCTATTCTGGTAGACCATCACCTTACGGTTTAGTTTCCTTCCCAAATCAAAAATCTCCTTTGC